>JAGXAL010000002.1 GCA_018971605.1 Natronospirales bacterium
CGCCCTCCGGCGAAGGCGCGGCGCGCTGCATGCGCATGGCGCTGGCCGACACCAAGGCGCCGGTGGATTACCTCAACACCCACGCCACTGCGACGCCGGTGGGCGACATTGTGGAACTGCAAGCGGTACGCGAAGTGTTCGGCGACCAGGTGCCGCCGCTGTCGTCAACCAAAGCCCTGACCGGTCATTCCCTGGGCGCCGCCAGCGTGCACGAAGCGATCTACAGCCTGCTCATGTTGCACGAGGGTTTCGTGGCCGGCTCCGCCAATATCGACGAACTGGATACACGCGCGCAGGGATTTCCGATCGTGCGTGAAAGCCGCGAGGCGAAATTGCACACCGTGATGTCGAACAGCTTCGGATTTGGGGGCACCAACGCCACGCTGGTGTTTGCCAAGGTATAAGTCACCGGTCCCGGCCGGATTCGCGCGGCGGCCAGCGCCGCATATATCCCGATGTGCAGTGTTGATCAGGCGTGCTGTTGGGCGGCAGTGCGCGGTTTCCTGCCGAGCAGCCAGTCGGCAATGAATCCCGCAACCTGGGGATGGAAAAAATACCCAAAGCAGCGGTGTGGCGCCGGCCCCTCGGCGGTGCCGTAGCAGGTGTGCACACCGGCCGCCAGATCCTCGATGCTCTCCACCAGTCCCAAGCGGCGCATGCGGTCAAAGTCGTTGGCGAGCCGCCGATCGGTGGCGATCACATCGCCGCTCGCCGTCACGTTGATCCAACGCCGGATGTTCCCGGGATAGCGGCGCGCAGAGTGCTCGCGGCGGCCCAGCAGACGGCGCTGCACGTAAAACATGCCGAGCGGACTGCCGAGCGTCAGAAACAACGGGCAGCGCCAAACCCAGGCGTCGCGACGCGAAAGTTCCCAGAGTGTGTCGTAAGCCAGCACCGAACCGAGACTGTGGCCCAGCAGCATGATTTCGGCGCCCTGTGCCACCAGCGGCGCCAAGGTTTGCTTGATGGCCGCGCGTACCCGCGTGCCGATGCCGTCGCGGTCGCTGAAATAGCGTTCGGTGTCGGCGATGCGCGCCAGAATATCGGCATCACCCGCCCAACGCGCGAGCACCGGCAGCAAATCGCCGAGCGTGTACTTGGCACGCGTGCTCAGCACCGCCCAGCGCGAGGCTTCGGGCGCGCAATATTGCGCGCCGGCGCCGCGCAGCATGTGCTCCACCCAGGGGCGGTCCAATTCGATATCGGCGTAAGCTGAGTAATAGATGTGGTTCCAGGCGGCCAGATGGAAGTGCGCGGCCAGCGGCGCGAGCTGGTCCGCGGCCACTTGCGCCTGCGCCGCGCCGCCTGCGATGCAACGCCACAGCAGGCGCTGATGTTCGGCCGGCGGCGGCTTGGGATTCATGCCCGGCACGAATACCACGTGGCGGTTATCATGATTCACGGCTGCCTCCCGGGTGGACAGAATGA
This sequence comes from Natronospirales bacterium, assembly GCA_018971605.1. Taxonomy (GTDB): domain Bacteria; phylum Pseudomonadota; class Gammaproteobacteria; order Natronospirales; family REEB76; genus REEB76. The sequence continues at coordinate 1,429 of JAGXAL010000002.1, forward strand.
CGAAACTCGCGCCGCGCGTATTGCTGGTAGGCTACGGCCAAATGGGCCACGCCATGCGGGCGTTGCTCGCGCCCCGCGCGCGCTTGGCCGTCTGGCGGGTCACGCCGCAACGCCAAGTGCCGGGCGCCGTCATGCGCGCGACACTGGCGGCAAGCGATTTTGTGATTTTGTGCGTGCCCACGCTGGCGCTCGCGCCGCTGCTCGCGCGCATTATGCCGTGTGCCGCTCGCCAGGCGGTGTACTTGAGCTTTGCCAAAGGCTTGGACGATGCCGGCTGCACGGCGGCCGACATTTTCGAGGCGCGGCTCGGGCCTCGCGCTTCTTGGGGTGTGCTCGGCGGGCCGATGATTGCCGCCGAACTTTCCGCCGGGAGACACGGTTACGCCGAAATGGGCACACGCAGCGTGGCGGCGCGCCGCGCTACGCTGCGATTGTTCCGCGCTACGCCGCTGCATATCGCGGAGCGCGCGAGCCAGCCGCTCGCCGTGTCCTGGTGTGGCGTGCTCAAGAACATTTACACGCCGCTCTTCGGATTGGCGGACGGTCTGGGTTGGGGCGACAACGTGCGCGGTCGCCTGGCGAACGGCGCGCTCGCAGAAATCAGCCGCCTGATCGAGCGCTTCACCGGTGCGCCGCATGCCGCTGCCGGAGTCGCGGGCCTCGCCGATCTGGTCACCACGGCCACCAGCAAGAGTTCGCATCATCGCGCGCTCGGCCGGCGCGTGGCGCGCGGCGATTACTCGAGGCCCGAGGGCGAGGGACCGCATTCGCTGCGCGTGCTGCAACGGCTGCACCGCCTGCCGGCTGCGCAGGCTTTTCCGCTGCTGGCATGCGCCGCGCTGCTCGCGCGCCGCCCGGCGGCGGCTGGTGCAGAGCTGCGCGCCTGGCTCGCGGGTGGGGGCTAGAGCGTGGCGATGCGCGTAGCGCGGGTTTCGCGTTCGTGTTTGCGCTGGCAGGGCTCGCAGCGTTTGGCGGTGGGATAGGCATTCAGGCGTTCGTAGGGAACCGGCGCGCCGCAGTCGATGCACACGCCGTAGCTGCCGAGCCGCATGCGCTCCCAGGCGGCTTCGATGTCGCGCAGTTCTTCCAGATCGCGGTCGATCTCCGCGAGACGCACGTCCACCAGCAGGCTGGCAAGCGCTTCGTCTCCGGAATCCGGCACTTCACCGGCGAGCTGCCGATAATCCTCATTGTCCGAAGCCAGCAACCCGGCGCGGATTTCCTCGCGCATCACGCCATGCCGTGCCCGGAGTTTGTGGCGCAGTGCCTCGCGCTGTTTGTCGGTCAGGGCCTCGTGCATGGTGAGTCCTCGCGTTTGTTGGTGTTCCTATATCAACAGAGCGCCGGTGTCGGTGCCTTGACCTGGATCACGCGCACAAAGGGAATCCGCGGTTCCGGCAATTGATCCAGGTCAGTGTGCCGGGCGGCTGCATGCACTAGTTTTGAACATACTTACAAATCGCAGGACAGCGCCATGGACACGCCACTGCTTTCCACCCCCGGCCGCATCGGCGGCCTGACGCTCAAGAACCGTCTGCTGATGGCGCCGATGGTGCGCAACTATGCCGACGAACGCGGCCGCATGAGCGAGCGCTATCTGGCGCATCTCGCGCGCATTGCCCGCGGCGGGGTCGCCGCCATGATTCTGGAGGCCAGCTTCGTGACTCCCGAAGGCCGCGGCTTCAGCCACGAGCTCGGTCTGCACGAAGACGGCGTGGTGCCCGGGTTGCGTCGCGCCGTGGAGCTGATCCACGCCGAAGGCGCGCTTGCCGGCATCCAGCTTTATCACGCGGGCCGTCAGACCAGCCAGCAGGTCACCGGCACGCAGCCGCTGGCGCCGTCGGCCATTCCCTGTCCGCTGCTGAATCAATTGCCGCGCGCGCTCACGCTCGCGGAAATCCAGACGCTGACAGGTGCTTTCGCAAGCGCGGCGGCCCGCGCGCAAGCCGCGGGTTTCGACTTCGTGGAAATCCACGCGGCCCACGGTTATCTCATCACCCAGTTCCTGTCGCCCTTCAGCAACCGGCGCAGCGACGCTTACGGCGGCAGCACGGAGAACCGCCGGCGCTTTCTCGACGAGATCATCACCGCAGTGCGCGCGCGCGTCGGTCCGCAGTTCACCGTGACGCTGCGCTTGTCGGCCGACGAGATGGTGCCGGGGGGGCTGGAGATCGCCGACAGCTGCGAGCTGGCTGCGTGGCTCGAGCGGCGCGGCATCGCCGCGATTCACGTGTCGGTCGGCAATTACGCCTCCTACACGCGCGGGCGCATGATTCCGCCAATGTCAGTGGAGGATGCGCCGCTACTGGCTTACGCCGAAGGCATCAAGCGACAGGTCAGGATTCCGGTGATCGCGGTGGGCAAGCTGCGCACGCCGGCGCTGGCCGAAGCGGCTTTGCGCCAGGGACAGGCGGATTTCATTGCGCTCGGACGCGAGCTGCTCGCCGATCCGGACTGGCCGCGCAAGGCGCTGGCTGGCGAAGGCGAGCGCATTCACGAGTGCATCGCCTGCAACCAGGGCTGCATCAGCCGCCTGTTCGAACAGCGCGACGTGTGGTGCACCGTCAATCCCGAGTGCGGGCGCGAGCGCAAATTTGCCGCGTTCGCGGCCGACAACGGCCAGCGCAAAGTGCTGGTGGCCGGCGGCGGCCCGGCCGGCATGGCGGCCGCATGCTACGCGGCGCGCGCCGGTTTCCAAGTGATCCTGTGCGAGGCGCGCAATGAATTGGGCGGCCAATTGCTGGCCGCGAGCGCCGCACCCCATCGTCCCGGCTGGCGCGAGCTGCGCGCGGGTATGCACACTGCCCTGCGGCAGTTGGGCGTGGAGTTGCGCTGCAACACGTGCGTGGACCGCACGTACGTGGAGCGCGAACGGCCTTATGCGCTGGTGGTGGCCACCGGCGCAGTGCCGGTGCGTCCGCAGATTCCCGGCATCAACAAAGTCAACGTAATCAGCGCCCGCGACCTCCTGGAAGGCGGGGCCGAGGCCGAGGGCCGGGTGTTGGTGGTGGGCGGCGGCTGCTCCGGGGCGCAGACCGCCGAATATCTGGCGCAAGCGGGGCACGCGGTGACCATGGTCGAGGCGGAAGGCGACATCGCCGCGGATGCGCCGCTCGACGAGCGTACGCTGCTCGTGGGACGGCTGCGCGCGCTCGGCGTGAACATCATGGCGCACACCCGCCTGCTCAGCATCGGCGAGTATCCGCTGCTGCAGTCAGCCGCCGGCGAACACTTTCAATTGCCGGTGGATACGGTGGTGCTGTGCCTGGGCGCGCGTTCGGTCAACAGTCTCGAGCAGGAAGCGCTCGGCCTGGTGTCGCGGGTATATACCGTGGGCGACGCCGTGCGCCCGCGCAAGGTCACGGAAGCGATTGCGGAAGGCGCACTCGCCGGACTCGGTGCGGCGCGCGACAGCACGGGCCAAACTGCCCGCGCGCTGACGGCATGAACGACGCGCGGCCTGCGCCGTTCAGCAACGCGGTGTCGGCGCGCATCTGGGAGCAGCGCTACCGCTACCGCGTGGGCGAGCGCGCAATCGATGCCGATGTCGATGGCACCTGGCGCAGGGTGGCGCAGGCGCTGGCCGCGGTCGAGCGCGGGGATCAAAGCGGCTGGAGCGCACGCTTTCACGCCTTGCTCAAGGACTTTGCCTTTCTGCCGGGCGGCCGCATTTTGGCGGGCGCCGGCACCGCGCATCGCGTCACGCTGTTCAACTGTTTCAGCATGGGTGTGGTGCCGGATTCACTCGACGGCATCCTCACGCGTTTGCGCGAGGGCGCACTCACGCTGCAGCAGGGCGGCGGCATCGGCTGCGATTTCTCCGCCATCCGCCCCGCCGGGCTCACGGCGCGCGCCAGTGGCAATACCGCCACCGGACCGGTGTCGTTCCTGCGCGTGTGGGATGCGGTCGCCGATACCATCCAGTCGCTGGGCGCGCGCCGCAGCGCCATGATGGCCACGCTGCGCTGCGACCACCCCGATATCCTCGAGTTCATCAATGCCAAGCGCGCCGGCGGCCTGCGCAATTTCAACCTGTCGGTGCAGATCACCCGCGAATTCATGCAGGCGCTGGACCAGGGCGGCGACTGGGAGCTGGTGTTCCCGGCCGACGTCTGGCCCGAGGGCCTCGGCGAGGCGCAGACGCTGCTGCGCCGCTGGCCCGGCCGCGACGCGCCGCTGCGTTGTCGCGTGTTGCGGCGTCTGCCAGCGCGGGAGTTGTGGCAGGCGCTGGCGAGCGCGGCGGCGGCCTGCGGCGATCCCGGGGTGTTGTTCGTGGATCGCATCAACGAGGAAAACAATCTGTGGTATTGCGAATACCTGAGTACCACCAATCCCTGCGGCGAAGTGCCGTTGCCGGAGTATGGCGCCTGTAATCTCGGCTCCTTCAACCTTACGCAGTTCGTGCGCGCGCCGTTCACTGCTGCGGCGGTCTTCGATTTCGCGCGGCTCGAGGCGCAGGTGCCGACGGCCGTGCGGCTGCTCGACGACGCCATCGAGGTTTCCCGGTTTCCGCTGCCGCAGCAGGCCGACAGCGTGCGCCGCAGCCGCCGCCTGGGCCTGGGCGTCACCGGCTTGGCCGACGCGCTCATCATGCTCGGCCTGCACTATGCCTCGGCGGCCGCGCGCGAATTTGCGCAGCGGGTTTTGCGGTTGCTGCGCGATGCGGCCTACAGCGCTTCGGTGACGCTCGCCGGTGAGCGCGGCGCGTTTCCGGCCTTCGATCCCGACGAGTACCTGCGCAGCGCTTTCGCGCAGCGCCTGCCCGAAGAGCTGCGTTCGCGCATTTTCATCCACGGCATCCGCAACAGCCACCTGCTGGCGATCGCACCCACCGGCACCATCAGCCTGCTGGCCAACAACATTTCCAGCGGTATCGAGCCGGTATTCGATTTTCACGTGCGCCGGCGCCTGCGGGCTGCGGACGGCGGTGCCGAAGACTATCCGCTGACTGATTACGCTTGGCGGCTATGGCGCGGGCAGCGCGGTGAAGCCGCGCCCGGCCCGGCCTTGGTCACCGCGGCGCAAATACCGGCGGACGCGCAGCTCGCCATGTTGGCGGCCATGCAGCCTTATGTGGATAACGCCATCTCCAAGACCATCAATCTCACGCAAGCCGGGCCCGCGGAAGTGAGCGGCATTTTCCTGGACGCCTGGCGCCTCGGCCTCAAGGGCTGCACTGCCTACGTCCACCAGGCCGGCCGCGACATCATAAGCTCGGCCCCGCCGCAGGGCTAAACAAGGCCGTGTTGATCCAGGTCAATGCAGCGGATCGGGCGCAGGACAAAATGTTCATGTTGATCAATGTGCAACAAGTGTGCGGCGGCAAGGGCTGCCGCGTCGTGTTACGAGGAGGAATGCCATGTATCTCACACGTTATGAACCGCGGAATTTCTTCCGCGACATGTCCGAGGAATTCAACCGCATGTTCGGCGGCCGTATGGGAAATTACCTGCCAGCCGATGGTGGGGATCTCGCGGCGACCGACTGGCTGCCGGCCGTGGACATCAAGGAAGAGGACAGCCGCTTCCTGGTGCGCGCCGACCTGCCGGGCGTGGATCCCAAGGACGTGGAAATCACCCTGCAAAACGGCACGCTGGCCATCAAGGGCAAGCGCGAGTCCGAAGCCAAACGCGACGAGCAGGACTATTATCGGGTGGAGCGCGTTTACGGCGAGTTCTTCCGCCGCTTCACGCTGCCGGATTCCGCCGACCCCGACAAGGTGACCGCCAAGTACGACAAGGGCGTGCTGGAGATCGAGATCGGCAAGTCCGAGGCGCGCAAGCCCCGGCGCATCACGGTGAAGTCCTGAAAGCTCCGCGATCGGGGCCATAGCCATTCAGGGTGCAGGAGATGGATATGTTCCGCAGATTCGTGCGTTTGCGTTGCCCCGAGTGCGACGAAGGGATTGCGCTGCCGCGGCGCAAGCTCGCCGTCGGCCAGAGCGTGCGCTGCCTGCACTGCGGCGCCGGCTTGTACGTCAATCGCGTGCACGCCGAGCCCGACAGCACGCGCCTCTGGCAACTGGAGAGCCGCGATCCCCTGGAAGAGGAGCGGCTCGGCACATGAGCGGCGGCGCGCTGGTACTGGTAGCGGACAGTGCCCGCGCGCGCTTGTTCAGTTGGGAGCGTGGCATCCCGCAGTTGCAGGAAATCGACGACTGGGTGAATGCCGAGGCGCGCTTGCCGCAACGCGCCTTGGCCAGCGACCGTCAGGGTCGCGGCTTCAATCGTCAGCGCGGCAGCCGCACTGCGCTGGGCAGCACCAGCTTACAGCGCAACAGCGCGCAAAAATTCGCGCTGCGCGTGGGCCGGCGCCTGGCCGCCGAGTCGAACGCACGCCGTGCCGCGCGCTTGTTCGTTTTCGCCGAAGCGGAATTTCTCGGCCTGTTGCGCAATGCGCTGCGCAGCCGCCGCCCCGGATTGCCGGTGCGCGGCATTGCCAAAAACCTGACGCGGGCCACGCCGCAACGCATCCGCGAGTATCTGCCGAAATATATGGGGTTCAGCGCCTGAGTCTTACGTGTCGCGGGTTGCCGGTGGTCAACCGGCGGGTTGGCGGGCGCCCCGCATGCGCCAGAACAAAATCAGGCGCACCGAGCCGCTGAACAGCAGGTTCACGCCCAGCAAGCTGCCGATGGCCCACAATGAACTTGAGGGCCAGTTGAGGGCAATCAACAAGCCGAGCACCAAGGCGAGTACCGCGTTCACCAGCAGCCAGCGCGCACCGGGCAGCCGGCGCAGGCGCAGGAAGGCACCCAGCATGGCGCCGGCTTCCAGCAGGAACAACACCGCCAGCACCAGGGTGAGCGAGGCCAGGCTCTCGCGCGGATGCAGCAGCAGGTAAACGCCGGCGATCAGGTACACCAGGCCCACAGACAGGCCCCATGCCAGATCGCCGGCCGCGCGTGCATTCCAGGCGTACACAATGTGCGCCAAGCCGCTGAACACCACGGTCCATATGACCAGGATCGCCACGGCGACGCCGAGCGCGCCCGGCAGCATCAATGCCAGCAAGCCGAGCAGGATGAGCAACAGCGCCATGCCCACGGAAATCGCGGTTTCGCGGCGCGCCGCTTCGGCGGGAGCCGAGCGCAGGCCGGTAACCGATCCGGATATCATCCAGGCGCTCCCGTGAATCTGCCGCGTCGCGGCTGTACTCGATGGCTTGGCCGGTCTACGTCCGTGATGCGTCCCTTGTTGCGTGCCGCATAAAACACGCTCTTGCCCTTTTCCGGGCCGTACTCTTTTTGCATTTGCTGCAGAATCTTGCGGCCTTTCGCGGTCAGCGGCATGCGCTGCTCCTGCGGGGTGCCGCCAGTGGCTCGTCGTCGAATTGCACTTTTCCGAGTTCCGTCTGCAGGCGCTGCGCGAAACCTTCGGGTTTGAGCGCCAGCACGTCGCAGTTCAGGCGTTGCAACAGGCCCTCGGCCACGCTGCCCAGCGTGAGCCGCTGCAGAAAATTGCGTTGTACCGTGCCCATGACCACCACGTCGCTACCGTGTTCGGCGGCAAACTCGGCGATGCTGCGGTCCGGCCGGCCGTCGAGCATGTACAACCGCGCCGGCGGAATACCGAATTCCTTGCCGAGTTTCTGCAACTCGTCGAGGTGCAGGCCGCGCAATTCTTCCGCGAGGGTGAAATCCGGCAGCCAGCTGGTCATGTATTCGCCATCCATCGGCGGCGGGATGAACTCGAATGCGTGCACCACGTCCAGTTGCGCTGCGCATTGCATGGCCAGCCGGTTCGCGGCCTTGAGCACCTGCGCCGTGAGCTCGTGGGGCCGATCGTGCTCGTCGAGTGGATCCACCGCGGCCAGAATGCGTTGCGGCAGCGAGTGCGCTCCGCCGCGCACCAGCATCAGCGGCGCCGGGCACTGGCGCAGCAGATCCAGGTCTTCGGGCGTGAACAGCAGACGTTTCAGCGCCGGCTCGGCACGCACGTCCTTCACCACCAGTTGCGGCTTTTCGGCCAGTATTGCCAGCAGCATGCGCGCCATGAGCGGCCGTCCCCAGAACACCCGGGTGTCCACCGTCAAATCGTCACTGCGCACGAGGGCGGCCAGGGCTTCCAGTTTCTGGCGCCGGCCGTCGAGGTAAGCCTGCAGGTCGAAACCCTGGCCTGCGGCGCGTTCAATTACCCGATCAAATTCGAAGCGTGCCAGCAGCAGGGACTCGCCGCTTTTGCGCGCCAAGGCCGCGGCCCGTACCAGCGCCGGTGTCAGCCGCAGATCCTGGTCCACGATCACCATCAGAGAAGTGGGGGTAGCCATGGAAACTCGCTTTGCGCCCTGGGCGCAACTGTATCCGTGGCGACAATATGAATTGGAATGGGCGGGGGGACGATGACCTGGATCAAGCGTCCGGTGTTCAGCACATAAGGATCGCGCTCAACCCGACCCGGCAAGGCGCGCCAGCGCGGCGCGGTCGCGGATCACGATGCGTTCGCGCCCGAGCTCGATCCAGTGGCGGCCTTCAAAGCTGCGCAGCAGCCGTGAGACGATCTCGCGCACCGAGCCGAGCTCGTCGGCCAGCGCCTGGTGGGTGACCTGCAGCGCATCCTCGCCGCGCGCCAGCAGCCTGGCCGCGAGCCGTTGATCGAGGCGCTGGAAGACCACGGCCTCGACCACCTGCATGAGCGTGCCCAGGCGCTCGCCGAATTCGCCGAATACGTAGTGGCGGAATTCGGGGCTTTCATCGAGCAGCGCCAGAAACGTGGCCGGCGGCAGCAACACCATGACCAGCGGCTGTTCGGCAAGCGCCGTGGCGGTGTAGCTGATCTTGCCGAGCAGACAGGAGGCGCTCAGCAGGCAACTCTCTCCGCGTTTGACGCGGTAGAGCTCGACCTCGCGTCCGTTGGCGCCGCGCTGGAACACGCGCAGGCTGCCGTCAAGGATCAACGGCAGGCCGCGGCAGGGAGCATGTTCATCAAACACGACTTTGCCGGCCGGATGGGCGTAGTACTGGGCTTCGGCCGCGACGCGCCGCTGCAGCGCGGGCGGCAGGCGCGCAAACGTCGGGAAGCGCTCTTCCAGCGTGTGCAGGGCGGAATCGGACAACGGCATACGCAGCTCCCGTAGCAATTATAAGGCGCGAGGCTTGCGTGACTTAAGTCACGGAAGCGCGCCCCCGGGGCGCCTAGGCTTGCTGCGAATGATTCATGAGCAGCAACGCGGAGCGCAGGCAATGTACGGATTTAGCACGACCCTCACGGGACCCTTCAATACGGCGGTGAGCCGTGTAACCGAGGCGCTCAAGGGCGAAGGCTTCGGCGTGCTCGCCGACATCGATGTGCAGGCGACGCTCAAGGCCAAACTCGGCATCGAACATCGGCCCTACCGCATTCTCGGCGCCTGCAATCCGCCGCTCGCGCATCGCGCGCTTGCGGCCGATCCCGACATCGGGCTGCTCTTGCCCTGCAACGTGGTGGTGCGCGAGGAAGCCGACGGCCGCGTGTGGGTGGGGTTTATGGATCCGCAGGCGGTGCTCAAGCTGGTGGACAAGCCGGGCATAGCGGCGCTTGCCACAGAGGTGCGCACGCGTCTGGAGCGCGTGCGCGCGAATCTCACGCAGTGAAACGCAGGTTTGACCTGGATCATGGTGGTGGCTTGCACAGGCAGCGCAGAATTCTGCATCAGGCTTGGCGGTTTTCGATCCACGGGAGGTAAGTGTCATGGCCAAGATCGTCGTTCTGGGCGCCGGCATCGGCGGCTGTTCCGTGGCCTACGAGTTGCGTAGCGTGCTCGGCAAGGCCCACGAAATCACCGTGGTGAACGCCACGGATTATTTTCAATTCGTGCCTTCCAATCCGTGGGTGGCCATCGGCTGGCGCGAGCGCAGCCAGACCACGCTGCCGATTGGCAAATATCTGGCGCGCAAAGACATCGAGTTCATCGCGCAGGCAGCCACTGCGGTGGATCCGGAAAAACGCACGCTGACGCTGGCCTCGGGCGAGTCGCTGGCCTTCGATTACCTGGTTATTGCCACCGGCGCCAAGCTGGCTTTCGACGAGATCCCGGGACTGGGGCCCGAGGCTCATACCCAGTCCATCTGCACGGTCGAGCATGCCGAGCGCGCCTGGAATGCCTATCAGATATTTGTCGGGAACCTCGGGCCGGTGGTGATTGGCGCGGTGCAGGGCGCGAGCTGCTTCGGCCCGGCTTATGAATTCGCACTGATCGTGGATACCGATCTGCGCCGCCGCAAGCTGCGCGATCGCGTGCCCATGACTTTCGTCACCGCCGAACCCTACATCGGGCATCTCGGCCTGGGCGGCGTGGGCGACTCCAAGGAACTGCTGGAGCACGAGTTCCGCCAGCGCCATATAAAGTGGATCACCAACGCCAAGTTGCTCAAGGCCGGCGCCGAAGAGCTGGAGATTGCCGAGCATAACCGCGACGGCAAGCTGGCCCGCGAGCACAAGCTGCCGAGCAAGTTCACCATGTTCATTCCCGCCTTCAAGGGCGTGGACGCGGTGGCCGGCGCCAAGGAACTATGCAATCCGCGCGGCTTCGTGCTGGTGGACAAGTACCAGCGCAATCCGCGCCACCCGCAGGTGTACGCGCTGGGCGTGGGCATCGCGATTCCGCCGGCGGAGCCCACGCCGGTACCGGTGGGCGTGCCCAAGACCGGTTACATGATCGAATCCATGGCCATCGCCATCGCCCGCAATATCCGCGATGCCATCGCGCAGCGTCAACCGGTGTCCGAGGCTACCTGGAACGCCGTGTGTCTCGCCGACATGGGTGACGACGGCATCGCTTTCGTGGCCCTGCCGCAGATTCCGCCGCGCAACGTCACCTGGGCCAAGACCGGCAAGTGGGTGCATTTCGCCAAGCTGGCCTTCGAAAAGTATTTCCTGCGCAAGATGAAGCGCGGCAGCGCGGCGCCGCTGCACGAGCGTTACATACTCAAGATGCTCGGCATCAAGCTGCTCAAGGTCCCATCCTGATTCCGCAAACACGAGGAGTAAATCCATGAATGTCACGCGCATGGTGTTGGCTTTCGCCGGCACGCTGATTCTGCTGAGCCTGCTGGCGTCGGTGTACTGGAGTCATTACTGGTTGTGGCTCACGGCCTTCGTGGGCGCCAACCTGCTGCAGAGCGCGTTCACCGGCTTCTGCCCGATTGCCATGTTGTTCAAGAAGCTCGGCGCGCGGCCCGGCACCGCGTTCAATTGAAGCGCTGCCGCTGATTGAGGTGCGCGGGGGTAAGGCTATGCGCCGCGGCGTAGGTGCACGCTGGGCCGCGGTCGCGCTGACGGCGCTCGCTGTGCTCGCCGTGCCGCCGGCGAACGCCGCAGACGACACGTCCATCGGCTTTCAGCAGGCGGTCGAGCGCGCACTCGCCGCCAACCCGCGGGCGCTGGCCAGCCGTGCCGACGTCGAGGCTGCGAAGGCCGGAGCCGATGCCGCGCTGGGTCAGGCCTTGCCGTCGCTCGCTTTGCAATTGTCCGCGGCGCGCAGCAACAACCCGCTGGACGTGTTCGGCTACCGTCTGGCCGAGCGCCAGGCCACGTTCGCCGATTTCGGCCTCGCGCAATACGCGGGGCCGGCTTCGCTCACGACCGCACCGCTGGCGCTCAACCAGCCCGGCTATGCCAACAACTACGACACCGGCGTGGTGCTGCGCGTGCCGCTGTTTGCCGGCGGACGCAATGCCGCAAACCTGCGTGCCACGCGTGCGCTCGCGCAAGCCGCGCAGGCGGGCGACGCGGCGGCGCGTGCCGCACTTACCTACGAGGTGCTGCAAGCCTATGCGGGCGTGCAGGCTGCCGCTGCGCTGGTGAGCGCCGCGCACCAATCGCTGGACGCGGCAGAAGCGGATCTCAAAACCGCCGAGTCGCTGTTCCGTCAGGGTCTGGTGATTCAGAGCGACGTGTTGCTGGCGCGTGCGCGCCGCGAATCGGCGCAAGCGGCGCTCGCGACCGCCGAGGCCGGCGCACGCGACCAGCTGGAAAGTTTCCGCACGCTGCTGGGCGCGCCTGCGAGCGACCTGGTGCCGGGCGCGCCGGTCGCGGTGAGCCTGCCGCAGGGCACACTCGCCGATCTCGAGGGCCGCGCGCTTGATGCCAACCCCCAACTGCAAGCGCTGGCCGCACAGGCGGCGGCCGGACAAGCGGCGCGCGGCGCCGCGAGTGCCGGCAACTGGCCGCAGTTCGATCTGATTCTGCGTCATGACTGGAATGCCGACAGTCTTGCCTTGCGCGCGCCGTCCAACACCGTGATGGCGACCGTTTCCTGGCAGTTGTTCAGCTCCGGCGCCCAGTCCGCCGAGGTGCGCCGCGCCGCAGCCGAAGCCAATGCCGCGGCCGAGCGTTACCGCGGCGCCGCCGACGATACGCGGCTGGCGGTGGCGCGCGCCTGGCGTGCGGCCGAAAGTGCCGCGACCACGGCGCAGGCGAGCGTGCTGGCCGCGGAACAAACCGACGAGGCCGCGCGGCTTTTGGCACTGCGCTATGCGCAGGGCTTGGCGACGCTCGCGCAGTTGCAGGACAGCGAGGCGCGGCGGGACGCCGAGCGCGCGCAAAGCGTCGAGTCGGCCTATCGCGCGCTGCTGGCGCGCGCCCAAGTGCGGCTGCTGCTGAACCAGTTGGATCCCGCAGCTTTTAATGTTGTCCCCACATCGGCATCCGAACCGGGCTCATGACATGAAATCCATCTATCTTCTGCTTGCCCTATTCGCGATCATGGCGCTGGCTGCTTGCGGCCGTGCGCCGCAGGGCGGCACACCTGCCGCGGCCGCGCCATTCGCAACTTTCACGGTCAAGAGCGTCGAGCTCACCGACGCGGTGGAAACTCCGGGCACGGTCATCGGCAGCGAGCATGCGGAACTGGCCTCGCGCAACGGCGGGCGGGTGACGCGCGTGGCGATCACGGCCGGCCAACGCGTGGCGCGCGGCGCACTGCTGCTGGAAGTGGACCCGGCGGCGGGAGAGGCGGCAGTCGCCGCTGCCGCCGCGCGCGCTGCCGCCGCGCGTGCCGATGCCGACCAGGCCGAGCGGGATTTCCAGCGCTACGACTCCTTATATAAGGAGCAGGCCGTTTCGGTGCACGAGTTCGAGGAGGTGCGCGACCGGCGTGAAACCAGCACCGCTGCCGCCCAAGCCGCCGACAGCGCGCTGGCGGCGACGCGTACCGAACTTGGCTACGCGGTGATGCGTGCGCCCTTCGCCGGCGTGGTGGCCGCCAAGAACGTGCGTACCGGCGACTATGCCGCGCCCGGCGCAGCGCTCATCGTTCTCGACGGCGGTCGCCCGCAGGTTGAAACCCAAGTAGGTGAGGCGCTGCTTGCCGCAACCCATCTTGGCGAAGCCGTGAGCGTGACCGTCGGGGCGCAGAGTTATAGCGCGCACGTCGTCGAGCGCGTGGCTGCCGCCGATCCGGTGACGCGCACGCATCTCGTCAAGCTCGACCTGCCCGCCGACGCCAAGGTGGCGAGCGGCGCCTATGCCAGCGTCGCCTTCCCGCTGGCGCAGCGTACGGCGCTGGTGGTGCCGAGTAGCGCGCTGTTGCAGCGCGCGGGGTTGAACGGCGTGTTCGTGGTGAATGCCGACGGCGTGGCCGCGTTCCGCCTGGTGCGCGCGGGCGCGGCGCAGGGCGGACTGACTGAAATCCTCGCGGGGCTGGCCGCCGGTGAGCGTGTGGTATCCGCACCGGGACCGGATTTCGACAACGGCACGCGCGTCGCTCCGGCCGGCCCACATGGCTGACTCCCGCTCCGGCCGCCCGGCGCTGAATCCCGCCGGCCGTCTCGCCAAACTTTTCCTGCACTCCAAGCTCACGCCTCTCATGGCGGTAGCGGCGACGCTCTTCGGCCTGCTCGCGATCCTGGCCACGCCGCGCACCTACAACCCGGAAATCGTGGTGCCGGTGGTCAATATTTCGGTGAGCCGTCCGGGCAGCAACGCCCAAGAAATGCTTGACCAGGTAGTGCGGCCGCTGGAGGCGCTGATGGCCGCGATCCCCGGCGTGGATCATAGTTACGGCATGGCGCGCGACGATTCCGCCATGGTCACGGTGCGCTTCCGCGTGGGTCAGGACGAGGAGCGCAGTCTGGTCAAGGTTTACAACCAGTTGAACAGCCACTTGGACAGCATGCCGCCCGGCACCGCCCTGCCGCTGGTGCAATCGGTAAGCCTGTACGACGTGCCGCTGGTCACGCTCACGCTCAGTTCCGCGCGCTACGACGCCCTGCAGTTGCGGCGCATCGCCGCGCACCTCATGCAACAGCTGCGCAGCGTGCCCGGCGTGGGCAAGAGCTGGATTGCCGGCGTGCCGCCGCCCGCGGTGCGCGTGTGGCTGGATCCCGCGCGCCTCGCCGCGCAGCACATGCCGCTGCCGCAACTGCTGGCGGCACTCAGCGCCAACAACACGGCGCTCGAGGCCGGGCGCCTGGCGAACGACGACCGCGAGCTGCCGCTGCGCGTCAGCGCCGAACTGCTTAACGCCGACGACGTGGGCAGCGTGGTGGTCGGCGTGTGGCAGGACAAGCCGGTATTCCTGCGCGACGTGGCGCGCATCAGCACCGCGCCTGCCAACGACGACGTGGCTTCGCTGTTGGCTTTCGGTCCGGCGGCGGGGAAAGCGCAGGCCGTGGGTCAGCCGCAAACTGCGGTGACGCTGGCGCTGGCCCGCCAACAAGGCAGCAACGGCGTCCAGGTTGCCGATGCCTTGCTCGCACGGCTGCACGCCATCGAGCAGGCGGCGCTGCCCGAGGGCGTGACGCTGACCGTGACGCGCAACTACGGGGCCGATGCCGACGACGCGGTCAACACGCTCATTGAACATCTCGGCATTTCGATTCTGGCGGTGGTGGCGATCCTGCTGGTGTTCCTCGGCTGGCGCGAGGCTTCGGTGGTGACGCTCTCGATTCCCCTGATTTTGTTCGTGGTGCTCGGTATCGGCTGGATCTCGGGGCAGACCATCAACCGCATCACGCTGTTCGCGCTCATCCTGTCGCTGGGGTTGCTGGTGGACGACAGCATCGTGGTGATCGAGAACATCCATCGGCATCTGCACCGCAGCCGCGAGCGCAACTTCGGGCGCCTGGTGGTCGCGGCCGCCAACGAGATCGGCAAGCCCACCATCATCGCCACCTTCACCGTGATCCTGGCGCTCATCCCTATGGCTTTCGTCAGCGGCATGATGGGACCGTTCATGGCGCCGATCCCGTTCAATGCGCCGATTGCGATGCTCGTTTCGCTGCTCATCGCCTACACCATCGTGCCTTACGTGGCCTATCGCTGGCTCAAATCCCGGGCCCGCGGCGTGTGGGCGGAAGCCGCGGCGCCGACGCTCGAAGAGCGCGACGCGCAACCGCAGGATTGGCTGCATCGCAGCTACACGCGCCTGTTTCGCCCGCTCATGAATTCACGCCGGCGGCGACGCTGGTTTCTGGCTGTGGTCGCGGCGCTGCTGCTGCTGGCCCTGTTGCAACCGCTGTGGCAGTTGATCCGCCCCGGCGGCGCCAACGGTCCGCTGTCGACATTCGGCGTGGCGCTCAAGATGCTGCCCGACGACAACGTCAATACCCTGCTCGTTGAAATCGACAGCCCCGCGGGCACCGCGCTCGAAGCCACCGGACGCGCGGCGGCGGCCGTGGGCGCGGTGCTGGCGCGCGATCGTTACGTTACCGATTACCAGACGTTTCTCGGTGAGGCCGCGCCCGAGGATTTCGCCGCGCTGGTGCGCGGCGATCCCGAACGTCGCGGCGGCGACTTCGCCCAGATCCGCGTCAATCTCACCGACAAGCACGCGCGCGCCAGCGGCTCGCACCGCATCGCGCAGCAGTTGTATGCGGAACTCGCGCCGCTGCGCAGTGCATTTCCCGGAACGCGCATCAAGATTTTCGAGACCCCGCCGGGCCCGCCGGTGCGCTCGCAGATGGAGGCCGCGCTCTACGGTCCGGATTACACCGAACTTGAACATCTTGCGAACCGCATCCGCGACGGTTATTACCCGAGGGTCTACGGCATGATCAACGTGGACGACTCGGTGCCGGCCGATGTGCCAGGTTTCCGCGTGGCGGTGGACAGGAGCGCCGCCGCGCTCGCCGGCCTTAGTCCCGCGCGCATTGCGCGGCAAGTGCAGGCGTACTTCGGCGGCGTTACTGCCGGTAGCGTGCACGCGCCCGGTGCGCTCGAGCCCGAGGACATCGTGCTGCGCCTGCCGGCCGCGGCGCGCACCAGCCCCGCGGCGCTCGGCAACCTGTATCTGCTCAACGATCAGAACCGGCCGGTGGTGCTGTTGAGCGTCGCGCAACTTGAACCAGCGCTGGAAGACAAGCCGATTTACACCCGCGACCAGCATGCGGTGGTGTACCTGGGCGGCGAGATGCTGCACTCGAGCCCCGTGTATGCGGTGGTGAGCCTCACAAATGGGCTGCGCGGGCTCAAGCTTCCCGACGGCAGCCGGCTGCAGGTCGGGAATCTTGGATTCACACCCTCGCAGTCGCAGGACTTGCGTCATTACCAGCTGTTCTGGGAAGGCGAGATGCGCTTGACGCTCGACGTGTTCCGGGACCTGGGCACGGCGTTCATGGTGGCGCTGCTTTTGATTTATCTGCTGCTGGTCGGTTACTACCGCTCGTTCTTCATGCCCTTGGTGGTAATGGGCGCGATTCCCTTGACGCTCATTGGCGTGTTCCCCGGTCATTGGCTGCTCGGCCAGCCGTTCACCGCCACTTCCATGATCGGAGTGATTGCGCTGGCCGGCATCGTGGTGCGCAACTCGCTGCTGCTCATTGACTTCATCATCGAGCGCCGGCATCAGGGCCACGCTCTCGAGACCGCGGTGCTGGAGGCGGGCGCGGTGCGCCTGCGGCCGATTCTGCTGACCGCGCTGGCGATCATTCTGGGTTCCGCAGTCATGCTCAGCGATCCGGTGTTCGGCGGGCTGGCGATTGCGCTGATGTTCGGCGCTCTGGCCTCGACGGTGCTCACGCTGTTCGTGATCCCGCTGGTGTATCTCTCCTGGCAGCGGCGCATGGGCAAGAAAGCCGCAGGCTGAAGGTTTACGCCGGGGACGTGCCGCCGAGTGTCAGGCGCGCGATCACGGTGTCCAGCTCGCCCGCAACCTGTCCGAGGTGAAAACCCAGGCGCGTGCACAAGTCCAGCATGTTGCGGTTCTCGCGCAACACCAGGCCGTGAATCTCCCGGATCCCGCGGCTGCGGGCGTAGTCGATGAGCGTCCGCATGAGGCGCGTGCCGACGCCGCGCCCGGCGTACTCGTGCGATACCAGCAGTGCGAACTCGGCGCGCTCGAAATCGGGGTCGGCGGCGAGTTGGGCGAGGGCGTGGATGTCGCTGCGGCCGGGAAGCCCGGGCGCGCACAGCACCCAGCTCATTTCACGCTCGTAGTCGATTTGCGTGAGGCGCGCGGCCAGCGCGCGCGGCAGGATTTTCATGCTGTGCATGAAACGCAGGTAGATTTCCTCGGGCGTGAGCACGCTGAACAGGCGTTGCAGCGCGTGCTCGTCCTCGGGCAGCACCGGCCTGAGCGTCAAACTGCGCCCGTCGTCGAGCCGAAAGTCACACTCAAGTTCGCGCGGGTAAGGGCGAATCGCGAGCCGGGATTCCGCGGCTTTGTTCGCGCGCACGAGCCGCACGCGCGCATCCAGCGCCAGCACGCCTTCACCGTCGGCCAGCAGCGGATTGATGTCGAGTTCCGCGACCTCGGTGAGTTCGGCGGCGAGCTGCGCAAGTTTCACCAGCGTCAGCGCCACGGCGTCGCGCTTCGCGGCGGGCCGGTCGCGATAACCCGCGAGCAGGCGCGCGACACGCGTCTGCTGCATGAGCATGCCGGCGAGATGCAGATTGAGCGGCGGCAGGGCCAGGGCGATGTCACCGATCACCTCGGCCGCGGTGCCGCCCTGGCCGAACAGTACTACCGGACCGAATTGCGCATCGCTGCCGATGCCGGCGATGAGTTCGTGCGCCTGGCGACGCTGCACCATGGTCTGCACGGCGAAGCCCGCGAGCGTCGCATCCGGGCGACGCGCGGCCACTTGGGCACGCATGTTTTGCGCGGCAGCAGCCACCGCGGCGGCATCCGGCAGACCCAGCGCCACGCCGCCCACGTCCGACTTGTGGGTGATCTGCGGCGAAACGATTTTCAGCACATAGGGCGGCGCGAGTTCACTCGCCAAGCCTGCGGCGTCCTCGGGCGTAGCGGCGAAGCGCGTGGCCACGGTGGGGATCGCGTAACACTCGAGCAAGCTCTTGGATTCGATCTCGCTGAGCCACTCGCGGCCCTCGGCAAGCGCCGCACTGATGAGCGTACGCGCACCTTGGGTGTCCGGCAGAAACTCCTCCGGCGAGGATGGCGGAGTCTGGGTCAGCATTTCCTGGTTGTCGCGATAGTCGGCGAGGTACATGAAGGCCTGCACCGCCGCCTCCGGCGTGTCGTAACTCGGTACGCGCGCCGCAGCCAGCGCGCTGCGTGCGGACAGGACCGCCTCGCCGCCCACCCAGCTTGCCAGCAGTGGTTTGGCATCCTGGGCGCACGCCGCGACGATGACTTCCCGGGCCACCTCCTGCGGGTCGCTTACGCCCGTCGGGCAGTAAAGCGCGAGCATGGCATCCAGCCCCGGATCGCCCGCAAGCGCTTGCAAGGCGGTGCGGTAACGCGCGCCATCGGCGTCGCCGATGATGTCCACGGGATTGGCGTGCGACCAGGTGTGCGGCAGCCGCGCGTCGAGCGCGGCCAGCGTTTCCGGTTGGAGTTCCGCGAGCGCGCCGCCGCGGTCGAGCAGCGCGTCGGTGGCGAGCACGCCCAGGCCGCCGCCGTTGGTGACGATGCCGAGGCGCCGTCCCCGCGGCGGGCGCGCGGCAGTCAGAATGTCCGCAGCGCCGAAGAGCGCACCCAGATGCGGCACGCGCAACATGCCGGCGCGGCGGAAAGCGGCGTCGTAGACGCGGTCGCTGCCGGCGAGTGCGCCAGTGTGCGTGGCGGCCGCTTGCGCCGCCTGCGCGTGGCGTCCGCCTTTCACCACCACCACCGGTTTCAAACGTGCGGCGGCGCGCGCCGCGCTCATGAATTTGCGCGCCTCACGGATGCCTTCGATGTAGAGCAGCACCGCCTGGGTTTCGGGATCGGTGGCCAGCCAGTCGAGCAAGTCGCCGAAGTCCACGTCCGCCATGTCGCCGAGCGAGATCAAATGCGAGAAGCCGATGCCGCGCGGCCGCGCCCAGTCGAGCACCGCCGAGAGCAGCGCGCCGGATTGCGTAAGGAAGGCGAGCCGTCCGGGCGCCGCAGAGGCCGGCGCGAAGCTGGCGTTGAGCGCGAGCGGCGGGTTGAGCACGCCGATGCAATTGGGACCGATGATGCGCAGGGTGTAGGGCCGGGCCGCATCCAGGATTGCCTGCTGCAACGCGCGGCCTGCATCGCCGGCTTCGCCGAAACCGGCGCTGACCACGATGGCGGCACGCGTGCCGCGCTCGCCGAGCGCCTGCACCACTTGCGGCACCGTGGCGGCCGGTGTGCAGATCACCGCGAGATCCGGAGCTTCGGGCAGCGCCGCCGCATCCGGGAAGCACGGCCGGCCATTGAGCGTCGCGTGCTTGGGGTTGAGGAAATAAAGTTCGCCCTTGAAGTCCAGCAGATTGCGGGCCAGCGCTGCGCCCACCGTACCGGGTGTGGCGCTGGCCCCAATCAGTGCCACGCTTTGCGGTCGCAGCAGGAATTGCAGGTTGCGCAGGCTCATGCGTGGCTTATTCCCGCACGCGCCGCACAATGCTCAGGGTTGCGATTTGTCGCGCTCACCGCAGAAGATGTAGTTGCCGCCGAACTGCGGTTCGGACCAGCAGGCAAATCGCTCGCGGTCCAGCGGACGAAACTCGCCCACCGTACTCGGTGCCGGCGGCGGCGTCATGGCTTGGGGACTGGCGGCAGTGTGGGCCATCTCCAAGCTCTTCCATTGGCGATAAGCACGTGCGTTCTGCAGCCGGTAACGGCAGTCGACATAAGCCGTATCGGGGTAGTGCAGGCCCTGACCGACGCAGTACTCGTCATCCTGACGCATGTTCTGCAGTTCGTTGGCATGCCGGCGCGCTTCGAGATTTGCGCAGCCGGCAGTCAGCACCACTAGGGTCAACAGGATCAACGTGCGTTGCATGAGGCACCTCCGGCTGTCGGCGGGATCGCGGCAGCCACGCGCACAAATTAGACGCTCACCGCCGCGCCGTCCCTGATTTGGATCAAGTCAGGCCCTGCACCGCGCCAGTGTATGACCTGGATCAATGCCCGGCGCGGCCCGCAGCGAGTATCTTTTCCGGCAGCGGCAGTTGCCGGCATTGGGCATGCAAGCGGAGGCGTTGATGAACAGGGCATTGCTGGTTTACTACTCGCGCACCGGGTACACGGCTGCGATTGCCAAGGACTTGGCCAACGCGGGCGGCTGGGACGTCGAGCAAATTCACGATCGGCATCCGCGCCTGGGCGGCTGGGGTTTTCTGCGCTGCCTGTTCGACGTGGTGTCCGGCCGGCATCCCGCCATTCAGCCCACGGAAAAAAATCCCGGCGACTATGGACTAGTGATTCTGGGCGCGCCGGTGTGGATGGGCAGACTGTCCGCGCCGCTGCACACTTACATCGCGCAACAGCGGCAAGGCTTCAGGCGCATCGCCTTCTTTTGTACCTATGGCGGCAAGGGTGCGGAGCGCGCGGCGCAAGACTGCGCGCAGTTCGTCGGCCGACCTCTGGAGGCGACGCTCGCCATCACCGATGCGGAGATCGATACCGGCCGTTACTGGGACAAGCTCGGCGAGTTCCAGCGCCGGGTTGCCGGGCTCGCCGGCGAATAGCCGCGGCGGCGTGCGCAGTGGCTGATCCAGGTCAAGACATGCCGTGAGCCTGCGCCCTAAGCTGGGTATAGGTTGGCTGTGGAAGAATTGGAGGATGCAACATGAATATCGGAGATATTTGCAGCCGTGCGGTGGTCAGCATCGGTGTCAACGACCCGGTGCGGCAGGCCGCGGAAATGATGAGGAATTACCACGTCGGCAGCCTAGTGGTGACCGAGAGCAGCGACGGTGGTCTGACGCCGGTCGGCATGCTCACCGATCGTGACATCGTGGTCGGCATCGTGGCCAAGGATGTGGATCCGCTGACGGTCACGGTGGGCGACATCATGAGTCCGGATCCGCTGATTGCCGCGGAAGACGACGATGTCGCGGAAATCCTCGAGGACATGCGCAAGCAAGGCGTGCGCCGCATCCCGGTGGTGGATGAGGCTGACAAGCTGATCGGTATCTTCGCGCTGGACGACCTGCTGCAATTGCTGGCGGTGCAGATGGACCTGGTGGCCGGCATCGTGGGCTCGCAGCGCCTCGAGGAAACCCGCCTACGCGCCTGACCGTGCGCGACAGTTCCGACACGCAATATCGCGAGCGGGCCATGACGGCTGAAACGGAGGTCGGGGTGCTGATCTCCGCTTTGCGCGATTCGCGTTGTTATCGGCACGCGGTCACTGGAATTGAAGTCGTGGAGACGCATGCCTCCTGGGTGCTGCTCACCGGCGAGCATGCCTACAAGATCAAGAAGCCGGTGAATCTGGGGTTTCTGGATTATTCGACGCTCGCAAAACGCCGTGCGGCCTGCACCGAGGAGCTGCGCCTGAGCCGCGCGCTCGCGCCGGAACTTTATCTCGACGTGGTGCCCATCACCGGCTCGGTGCGGGCACCGGTCATGAACGGTGCCGGTACGCCAATCGAATACGCACTGCACATGCGCGAGTTCGACCGCAGCCAGCAACTGGATGCGCTGCTCGCTGCCGGGCGGCTCGGCGAGCGCGACATGGACACTGTGGCCGATTACGTAGCCGCGTTTCACCTCGGCGCGCCGCGCGCCGCAGCGCCAGGCCCTTATGGCGTGCCCGCGGAGTTGCAGGCGGCGGCGCAGGACAACTTCGCTACGCTCGCGCCGCTGCTCGCCGGTCATTACGCCGCAGCACTCGCGCGCGTTCAGGCGTGGAGCGCTGCCGAGTACCTGCGCTGCCGCGAACTCATGGAAAACCGCCGGGCACAAGGCTGGATACGCGAGTGCCACGGCGACCTGCATCTTGCCAATCTCGCGCGTTACGGCGGACGCCTGCTCGCTTTCGACCGCATCGAATTCGATCCGGTCTTGCGCTGGCTCGACGTGCTGAACGATACCGCGTTCCTGGTGATGGATCTGCTGGCGCGCGGGCGCCGCGATCTGGCTTGGCGTTTCCTGAACGGTTATCTGCAGCACACCGGCGATTACCGCGGGCTGTCACTCTTGCGCTATTACCTGGTGTATCGCGCGTTGGTGCGCGCCAAGGTCACGCTCTTGAAAGCGCGTCAGGCAGGCGTGGCCTTCGGCCTGGTGCCGGCCGAGGCCGAGCGCTATCTCGAGTTGGCGAGTGCGCTGGTCGAACCCACGCAGCCGCGGCTGGTGCTGATGCACGGTCTTTCGGGCTCCGGCAAGACCTGGTTGAGCGAGCGGCTCATGACCCGGCTGCCCGCGATCCGCCTGCGCTCGGACATCGAGAGGAAGCGCCTGCATGGCCTGATGCCTCTGGCACGCAGCGGCTCAGCCCCGGGGGCGCATTTATATGATGTAGATACCACGGCCGAGACCTATCACGAGCTTCTGGCGCTCGCCGAGATCGGACTCGCCGCCGGTTACCACGTGATCGTGGACGCCGTGTTCCTGCTGCGCTGGCAGCGGCGGCTGTTCCGCGAACTCGCGGCGCGGCGTGCCTGGCCCTGGGTGATCGTCGAATGCCGCGCGCCGGAAATCCTGCTGCGCGAGCGCCTCGAGGCGCGGGGCGCGGCGGCTAACGACGCCTCGGAAGCCGGACTCGCGGTGCTCGATTACCAGTTGCGCTCGCGCGAGACGCTCGACCGGCGTGAGCGTGAGCATGTCATCGTAGTGGACAACCGGACTGCGCCCGATCCCGCCGCCGTCAGCGCCCGCGTCTTGAGCTGGTCGCAGGTGTGAGCGGGCTTTCCGTGCCCGCACTTCAGGCGTGCGCGAGGCTCTGGTAAATCTCCTCCTCCTGCGCGAAGTGCAGCCGCAGTATGGCGTCGAGCGCATACAGCAGCCGCTGCAAATCACGCAGGGCTTCGGCATCCGGGCCTGGCGCGGGCAGCCGTGTGACGAGGCTGCTGAATTGTCGATGCAGACGGAAAATTTCCCGGTGGCTGCGGCTCATCGCCGCCATCGGGTCATCGCCGCCCAGCAGCGCGGCCACCGCCGGATAGACCTGGCGGTCGTCGGCGCGTTCGTGCGGCAACAACTGCTGCTGCAGCAGCGTATCGAGTTCCTTGAGCACCGCCGGCACCTCGGTGCGTGGCAAGCCCGGCAGGCGATCGGCCACCGTGGTCAGCCGGTCGAGCACCGGCGCGAGCAGGGCGTGCTCTTGGCGCAGGCGCTCGGATTCCTCCGGGGTCAGGTTGTGCTGGCTGGCGCGCAAGGGATGGATGCGCAAGGCGCGCAGCGCATTGAGAATCACCGCCACGTCGATAATCTCCTGCAGGATGGCGCCGTACAGCGGCGGCAGGTAACCGGCGGCGGCCACCAGCATGGCCGCGAGCGACAAGCCCATGCCGGCGAACACGCTCTGCAGCGCGATGCGGCGTGTGGCCCGCGCGATGTGCAGCGCCTCAGCCAGCCGGTCGAGACGATCCACCAGCAGCACGATGCCGGCGGCCTCCGCGGAGGCGGTGGCGCCGCGTGCGCCCATGGCCACGCCGACGCTGGCGGCGGCGAGCGCCGGGGCATCGTTCACCCCGTCGCCCACCATCACGGTCGGTCCCGCACTGCGCGCTGCCTTGAGCATTTCCAGTTTATGCGCCGGCGTTTGCTCGGCGAGCACTTCGTCCACGCCCAATCCGCTGCCGATAGCTTCGGCGACGTCGCGGCGGTCGCCGGTCAGCATCACGATTCGGCGGAAGCCCGCACGCCGCAGCAGGCGCAAGGCCCGCGGGGTTTCCATGCGCAGCTGGTCGGCGAGCAGCAGCACGCCGGCAAATTTTCCGTCAATGGCCACGAGCACGGTCGACGTGCCTTCGGTGCCGGCACGCTCCAGCAGCTCGCGCACCGCTGCCGGCACCGGCGCGATGCGTGCGAGATAGCCGAGCGAACCCGCGACCACGCGTTTGCCGTCAACCGTGCCGCGCATGCCGGCGCCCACGGTTTCCACCACGTCTTTGGGAATGCTGAGCGCCAATCCGCGCGCCTGCGCCGCGCGCACTACCGCAGCGGCGATCACATGATGCGACATCTGTTCCAGCGAAGCCGCGGTCGCCAGCAGTTCATTCTCCCCGCCGGCGGCCGTGCTCTTGATCTCCACTAGGCGCGCCTCGCCGCCGGTGAGTGTGCCGGTCTTGTCGAAGAACAGGGTGCGCGCGCCCGCCAGGGTTTCCAGCGCGGCGCCGCCCTTGACCAGAATTCCGCGCTTGGCGCAGCGCGACATTCCGGAAACCATGGCCACCGGTACGGCCAGAATCAGCGGGCAGGGCGTGGCCACCACCACCACTGCCAAAGCCCGCAGCGCTTCGCCGCTCACGGCCCAGGCGATAGCGGCCAGCACCAGAGTTACCGGGATGAACCACAGCGCGTAGCGGTCGGCCAGCCGCGAGGCGGGCGCGCGCGAACGCTGCGCCGCTTCCACCAGCTTCACGATGCCGGCAAAAGTGCTGTCGGCCGCCGTCGCGGAGGCCAGCAGGTCAAAAGAATCCGCGGCATTCAGCGTGCCGCTGTGCAGCCACGCGCCCCGCTCATAGGCCACCGGCACGGATTCGCCGGTGAGCGCCGCTTCATCCAGGACTGCGCGTGCCGCAATCAGAGTCCCGTCCACCGGCACCACTTCGCCGTGCCTTACGAGCAGGCGATCACCGGCGTTGACTGCGGCGAGGGGTACAGCAATGAGCTGGCCGTTGCTGTAACGACTGACAGTACGCGGGACCCTGGCGAGCAGGGCCGACATCTCGCGGCCGGCGCGGCGTTCCGCAAAACTCTCCAGCAGCCGGCCGCTCGCCAGCATCACCGCGATCACCGCGGCCGTCAGATTCTGGTGCAAGGCGATCGCCGCCACGATTGAAATCAGCGCCAGCAGGTCCACGCCCAGTTCGCGCCGCCACAGCGCCGCCAGCATTCCCTGCAGGAGCGACGCGACCGCCGGCACCGCGGCCGCCGCCCATACCCAGCCGGCCGTATCGCGAAGACCCGCAAGGCCAAGCACTGCACCCACGAGCAGACCGGCCGTACAGGCGGCGAACACGGCGATGTCGATGTGCCAGCGGATTTTCATGGGGTCACTGCCACCTGCCTTGCCAGGCAGCCGGGTTTTACTGTCGGCCGGTGCGACCGGGAATGCATGACGGTGCAGCACCTTAGGCCCTGACGAGCGTGAAAAAATTGATCCATGTCAAGGCCCGGCCCGACGGACCTGCGTAGTTTATACGGCGTTCCGCTGTGCTGATCGTCGTAATCCGCTGGCTGGATTCACGCGGTGATCAAGCCTTGGGCACGCCTTTTGAGGCGGGCCAGTGGTAGCGGCAGGGATGCGTAAATGGATACCGCTCTATGGCGCAACAGGAGGAGGCATGCACACGTTGATGGACCAACCCTTGGATAAAGTATCGCGATTTTTGCACCTGGGCCTCGCGGTCTTCGGTGTCGCGGCCTGGCTGATCGGTTCCGGCTGGATCGGCGCCGGCGCCGGCGATTACGATCACGCCGATCATTTCTGGTACCTCCAGCACCGCTGGATCGGTATCACCTTCACCGCATTCCTGCTGGCGCGCGTGCTCTGGGGATTCGTCGGGCCCGCGAGTGCGCGTTTCGTGAATTGGGTGCCCTGGAGCTGGGCGCGCTTCAAGCTGGTCATCGAGGATGTGCAGGGCCTGCTCAGATTCCGCATACCCGACCGGTCGAGCCACCAGGGGCTGTCCGGCCTGGTGCAGTCGCTGGGCTTGCTGGTGTTTCTGTGGCTGGGAGTGAGCGGCCTCATGAATGCAGTCGCGATCACGCCCGGCGTGAAACTCACCGGCTGGATGCGCGAGGTCAAGGAGCTGCACGAAATCGGCGACGTGCTGGTGCCCGCGTATCTCATCCTGCACGTCGGCGGCGCGTTATTGCACAGCCTGACCGGCAGGCCGGTGTGGAAGAAGATGGTGTTTCTTGAATGAGCCGACTTTTTCAACAGGCGAACAGAGGTCTGACCTCAAGGAGATGGTTATGAGAACGCGTATTTCCAGTGGATTCCTGTTGGCGGCGATGCTGGGCATCATCGCCTTAGCAGTGTCGGTGACGGCAACGGCCGGCGGCCATGCCGCATTGGATAGTTCACAGGCAGCAGGCGGGGCGCCGCCGGCGACGGAGGCAAGTATGAAATTTCCAGTCCCGGATTCATTGACCGCGGAACATGCGGCCTTGCACGCCGAACTCGAGCAGATTATCCATACGGGCGGCAAGACCGGTCAGGCCGCACAAGCCGTGGCGGCGGTCCTGCAACCGCACTTCGTGAAGGAGGAAAAGTACGCGCTGCCGCCGCTGGCCCTGTTGGGTGATTTGGCGAGCGGCAATGTTTCGCCGGGGATGGCCGCGATCCTGCCCTTGACGGACGAGCTTAAACGCAGCTTGCCGGAGATGCTGGCCGAACATCAGCAAATCCTCGCGGCGTTGCATCACCTCAGCGCGGTCGCCAAGGCGGAGCACAAGCCGGACGCCGAGCGCTTTGCGCACGAATTGATCCACCATGCGCAGACCGAAGAGCAGATCACCTATCCCGCGGCCATTCTCGTCGGCGAGTACGTGAAGCTGAGATTGAGCGCGGGAAACACCTCATCCGGCAGCTAAGCCAGTGACTTGAGGGCGGGCGGATATCAGGCCGCGCACAGCCAGCGCCTTGCCCCTGCCCGCCGAAGGCTTGCCAGCGTTACGATGCCTGCATGCCTGCCGACAACGCTGAAATTGCCGCGCTCTTCGACCGCTACGCGGACCTGCTGGAAATCCAGGATGCCAATCCGTTCCGGGTGCGCGCTTACCGCAATGCCGCGCGTGTGGTGTCCGGTTCGCCGCGCAGCATGGCGGAACTGCTGGCCGAAGGCCGCGATCTCGAGGAGCTGCCGGGCATCGGCAAGGATCTGGCCGCCAAAATCGCGACCATCGTGCGCACCGGTGCGCTGCCCCAGCTCGAACAACTGCAGCAGCGCGTGCCGCGTGCGCTCAGCGATCTCATGGGGCTGCCGGGGCTTGGCCCGAAGCGCGTCAAGCTCCTGTACCGTGAGCTCAACATCCGCAGCATCGAGGATCTGCAGCGTGCCGCGCGCAGCGGGGCACTGGAAAAACTGCCGGGTTTTGGCGCCAAGACCATAGCGCGCATCCTCGGCGGTATCGAAAGCCGCGGCAGCGTGCCGCAGCGCTTCAAACTTGCCGACGCGGAACAGGCGGCTGCGCCGCTGGTTGCCTACCTGGAAAAAATCCGCGGCGTGAAGACCGTCACCGTGGCCGGTAGTTACCGGCGCCGGCGTGACACGGTCGGCGATCTCGACATTCTGGTGACCGCGCGGCGCGGCACGCCGGTAATGCGGCGTTTCACGCGTTATGACGCGGTCGCCGAGGTGCTGTCGGCGGGTGCCACGCGCGCTTCCGTGCGACTGCGCAACGGCATGCAGGTGGACTTGAGGCTGGTGCCGGAAGCGAGCTATGGCGCGGCGCTCTATTATTTCACCGGCTCCAAGGCGCACAACATCGCGGTGCGCAAGATCGCCGTCGGCAAGGGGCTGAAGATCAACGAATACGGCGTGTACCGCGGCGCGCGGCGCATCGCCGGGCGCAGTGAGGCGGAGTTGTTCGCCGCGGTGAATCTGCCATACGTGCCGCCGGAATTGCGTGAGAACCGCGGCGAGATCGAAACCGCGCGCAATGGCAAACTCCCCGAACTCGTGAGCTTGGCGGATCTGCGCGGCGATCTGCATGCGCATACCACGGCCAGCGACGGGCACGACACGCTGGCTGCCATGGCCGGGGCCGCGCGCACCCTCGGCTATGCTTATCTGGCGATCACCGACCACACGCGCCAGGTGCGTGTGGCCCACGGGCTTAACGCCCGAGAATTGCGCGCGCACTTCGCCGCCATCGACCGGCTGAATGCCGGCTTCAGGGATTTCCGCCTGCTCAAGAGCGCCGAAGTGGACATCCTCGATGACGGCAGTCTGGACTTGCCCGCTGCGCTGCTGGCGGAAATGGACGTGGTCGTGGCCGCCGCGCATTACCACTTGGCACTGAGCGCCGAGCGGCAGACTGCGCGCATCCTCAAGGCGCTCGACAACCGCTGCGTGCACGTGCTCGCGCATCCCACGACCCGCTTGATAAATCAGCGCCCGGAGTTCTCCGCCGACATGCAGAAAATCTTTGCGGCCGCAGCCGAACGCCATGTGGCCATGGAAATCAACGCGCAGCCCGAGCGGCTGGACCTGGATGACATCCAGGCGCGCGCCGCCTGCGCCGCGGGCTGCAAGCTGGTGATTTCCAGCGACGCGCACAGTGCCGCGGGTCTCGCCAACCTGCGCTACGGCGTGGATCAGGCGCGCCGCGCCTGGCTTTCCAAGGAAGACGTGCTCAATACCCTGCCTTTGGATCGGCTGTTGCAGACATTCCACCACTGAGCTTCCGGCCTTGTGTCCGAACCGCAATTACTGAGTTCCACGCGGAGCGTTCCAGCCGGTTCACGAGACGAGCTTGGCTGACAGGGGGCAGCTTGGCCAGAACAGGATCTAAGTGGAAAACACTTGACCTAGATCAAGACTCGGCAACGGCTGCTGTTTCTAATATCCCGCGGAACCGTCGTTGGGGAGGCACGCAGGTGAGTATCCAGGAACCCGGCTTCTGGCGCGCGGGGGCGATCAGCACCACCGCCGTCATGATCGTGGTGCTGATCTTCCTCTCGATCGACAGCATCCAGGTGATTTCGGCGGGCGGCGCCAACGTGCCTAGGTACGACGTCATCAATCAGCAGATCGGCTACCGCTACGACTGGACCCGGCGCATGGATGTCCCGGTCATCGGCGGTCCCGAGCCCTTGTTCGGCACGGTTTACAGCGAGACCGGGGCGCAAGCCCTCATCGCCAAGGGCAAGCTCGTGATCCAGAGTCGCGCCTGCATGGATTGCCACACCTTCTTCGGCAACGGCGCCTATTACGGTCCGGACCTTACCAAGTCCTGGCTGGATCCCGCTTGGTCACAGATCTGGATGCCCGCGACCGGCGCCAAGACCCGCGAGGACGCCATGGTGATGTTCCTCATGAATCCGGATCGTTACCCCACCTGGACACGCCAAATGCCCAACCTGCAGCTCACGCGCGAGGAAGCCCAGGCGGCGGTGGCTTATCTGAAATGGATGGCGTCGGTCGATACCAACGGATTCCCAGCCAACTTCGGGATGAAACAGCCATGATTTCCGGAGGCCAGACCATGTACCGCTCGCAGAAACTCGCGCTGCACTACTTCGCTGCGGCCGTCATCTTTTTCGGCGTGATGACCCTCTTTGGATTGTTGTCGGCGCTGTATTACCTCTACCCGTCGATGCTGTTCCATACCTTTGATTTCCAGATGTCGAAAATCATGCACATCGACACCCTGGTGATCTGGCTGCTCATGGGCATGCTGGGCGCGGTGTATTGGTTCCTGCCGAAGGAGCTGGGGCGCGAGGTCAAAGGCATCTGGCTCGCGGAAATCCTGTTTTGGGTGTTTTGCGCGGCGGTGGTGGTGGTGGCGCTGGTGTTCCTGTTCGTGCAGTACGGTTCGAGCGACCAATTCAGCATGTGGTTCATCAATCAGGGCCGCAAGTACGTGGAAGCGCCGCGCTGGGCGGCCATCGGCATCGTGATCGTGATGCTGGTGTTCGCCTACAACGTCATCGGCACCGCCATCGCCACCCGCAGGATGACCGGCATCCTCTGGGTGCTGTGCATCGACCTGGTGCCGTTGTGCCTGGTGTACCTCGACGCCTTCCCGCAGTTCACCAACATGTCGGTGGACTTGTACTGGTGGTGGTGGCTGGTGCACATGTGGGTGGAGGGCACTTGGGAGGTGCTGATCGGCTGCATCATGGCGTGGATGCTCATGGAAGTGGCCGGCACTTCGCGGCGCATCGTCGAAACCTGGCTGTACATCGAAGTTATGCTGGTGCTGGGCGCGGGCATTCTCGGGCTTGGCCACCATTATTTCTGGATCGGCACGCCGCAGTACTGGCTCAGTATCGGCGGGTTTTTCTCGGCCCTGGAACCCTTGCCGCTGCTCGGTATGGTGGTGCACGCGATTTACGATGCCGGCACGCATCACCTGAAGACCACCAACCAGCCGGGGTTCTACTGGATCACGGCGGAGGCCTTCGGCAATTTCATCGGCGCCGGGGTGTGGGGCTTCATGATGACCCTGCCGCAGATCAACCTGTTCTCGCACGGCACCCAGTGGACCGTGTCGCACGGGCACTTCGCCTTCTGGGGTGCGTACGCCTGCGGCGTGATCGCGGTGCTGTACGTGGCCAAGCAGAAGACCTCGGGTATCGATTACCTTTCGGGGCGCGCCTGGAAGTGGGGTTTCGGGCTGCTGAATTTCGGCATGCTCGGCATGGTGATGGGTTTGCTGCTCGCGGGCATGGCGCAGGCTTTCTACGGGCGCGCTATGGGCGGCTCGACGCTCATGGCCTTCACCCAGTCTTCCGAAAATCCCTGGTTCGTGTCCGGCATGTGGGCACGCACGGGCTTCGGCGTGGTGTTTGCGCTCGGCTACATCGTGCTGGTGTATGACCTGGTGACGGCGACGCGGCGCATGCCGAAAGCGGTGGCGCCTCCGGAGCCCGCATGACGCCCGCGGCGCTTTTGTACAGCGCGGGTTTGATGGGCTGCCTGGCGCTCGCGGGCGGCGGCTACGGCGGCCTGTATACATGGAGCCGGATGCGGCTCAATGCCGGATTGCGTTACACGGCATTCGTCTGCTACGGCCTGGTCCTGTTGTTCGCGGTGCTGATTGCCGCAAGCACGCCGCTGGCGCCCGTATGGAAGACCCTGGTAGTGGCGAGTGCGCTGATCTACGCCTTGGTGCCGCCGCTCACGTGGCGCTTTCTGGTCAAAATGCACGAGCCGGGAGAGCAACACCCATGATTGCAAACATCCTCAACACGCTGGTGGGACTGGCGCTGGCCTGCCTGACGGTGCTCAAGCCCTTGTGGATCGAGCGTCAGTATCTGCCGCTGCTGGTGTTCGCGGCGGTGATTTTCCTGCTGGCCTGGTGGGCGCGGCGCAGCGATCCAGCGCGCTGGTTCAGCTCTGTGAACATGGTGATGGCGGTGTTGCTTGCAATCCTCGCGCTCCTGCCGCTGGCGACGCTGCCGAACCTGTCGTTCTGGGGGGCATTCTGGATCGGTGTCATCGTGCCGGTGGTGGCGCTGTGGGCCGCGTTGTATCGCCCCGAGTCGCGGGTGGCGGCGGAGTAACCGGTTTTGGAATTGATGCGGATCGCGGTTAACAGCATGAGGAGTATCGGCTCATGAAAAAGATTTATGCGGTGACAGGGCTCGCAGTGATGGCATCGCTGGCTTTGCCGGCGGCCTGGTCTGCAGATCCGGGAGCCGGCCAGAAGCTTTTTCAAACGACATGTATCGCCTGCCATGGACAGAACGGCGTGGGCATCGCGCCCATGTATCCGAATCTCGCCGGCCAGAAAATGGAGTACATCGTGGCCCAGCTCAAAGCCTTCCGCGACGGCCAGCGCGTGAATCCGATCATGAGCCCCATGGCCAAGGGCTTGTCGGATACCGATATCGCGAATTTGGCCGAGTATCTGAGCACATTGAAGCCGCAGTGACCTGCGCAGCCGGCCTGTGGCGGGACGGCTCTCCAATCAGAACTGCAAAGTCACTGCAAATCGGATTTGTGTGATGGCTCCGGTGCTGATTGCACCGGGGGGTGCACCGTGAGAGTCCGGACGGGCGCAAGCGCTTGAGTCCGCATGCCGATTCCAAAAGTCGTCAACCGCTCCGCAGCCGTGATGTTGAGGTTGCTGCACGCCGTGACGTCCGCCCAAGTGTCGGCCTGCGCTTCAGTCAGGCGCGGGCATGCGTTCACGCGGTGGTGAGCTGCGTGTAACGGCTTGATGCCGCAGTCATTGCCCAACTTGGATACCCGCCGTGCGTGAGCTGCTGACCAGGTAAACGGGGTCACATTGCCTGGATTGCCAATGAAAATAAGCGCGTGCCGAATGCTGCGTGTACCGCGCATGTTTGTCTTGGGGGCAAACTGGTGCTTTAATAATCCTCGGCAGCGGCTGGCAAAGGGAAATCCGGTCGACCATCGATGATCGCGACACCAGCGGCCAAGATGCACTTTGTTACGCGGATTGTTGCCTGATCGCGCGTTGGGTTCATGGCCAACATTTTTTTGACGCACGCAATCTCATCTGACGGGGAGCCACAGCGTGGATATCCAGGAACCGGGATTTTGGCGGGCCGGGGCGATCAGCACCACGGCGGTAATGATCGTGGTGCTGATATTCCTTTCCATCAACAGCTCGCAGGCGATCGCGGTCGGTGGCAGTCACGTGCCGGATTACAGCGTGATCAACCGGCAGATCGGTTACCGTTATGATTGGACGCGTCGCGAGGACGTGCCGGTGATCGGCGGGCCGCAGCCGCTGTTCGGCAAGGTGTACAACGAAGGCCAGGCCACGGCGCTCATGAACCGGGCCAAGCTCGTCATTCAGAGCCGCAACTGCATCAATTGCCATACCTTTTTCGGTAACGGCGCCTATTACGGCCCGGACCTTACCAAGTCCTGGCTGGACCCGGCTTGGCATCAGATTTTCATGCCGATGACCGGCGCCAAGACCCAGGAAGAGGCGATGGTGATGTTCCTGATGGACCCGCCCAAGTACCCCACTTGGGATCGCCGGATGCCCAATCTGCATCTTAGCGAGCAGGATGCGCAAGCCGTGGTCGCCTATCTCAAGTGGATGTCGGCCGTGGATACCAATGGCTTTCCCGCGAACTTTGGCATGCAGGGGGAGAAACCGTGAGCACCGCAGAGATCGGCTTGTACCGTTCGCAGAAACTCGCACTGCGCTATTTCACCGCCGCCGTCATTTTGTTCGGTGTCATGATTCTGTTCGGGTTCCTGTCCTCGCTCTATTACCTGCATCCTTCGATGCTGTTCAAGGTCTTCGACTTCAACACCTCGAAGATGCTGCACATTGACACCCTGGTGATCTGGCTGCTGATGGCGCTCATGGGTTCGATTTACTGGTTCCTGCCCAAGGAAATCGGCGGCGAGATTGCCGGCATCCGCTTCGCGGAGATCATGTTCTGGGCGTTCTGCGTGATCGTGGCGATTGTCGCCGTGGTCTTTATCTTCGTGCAGTACGGCCACGCGGATGAATTCAGTCTGTGGTTCATCAATCAGGGACGCAAGTACCTGGAGGCGCCGCGCTGGGCTTCGCTCGGTATCGTGGCGGTGCTGCTGACCTTCTCCTATAACGTGATCGGAAGTGCCATCAAACGGCGCAAGATGACCGGAATACTCTGGGTGCTGTGCCTGGACCTGATCCCGCTGGTGCTGGTTTACACCGACGCCTTCGCCGCGCAGACCAACATGTCGGTGGATCTCTACTGGTGGTGGTGGATCGTGCACATGTGGGTGGAGAGCACCTGGGAGGTGCTGATCGGCTGCATCATGGCGATGATGCTGATGGAAATTGCCGGCACTTCGCGGCGCATCGTCGAAACCTGGCTATACATCGAGGTCATGCTGGTGCTGGGCGCCGGCATTCTCGGCCTGGGCCATCATTACTTCTGGATCGGTACCCCGGAGTACTGGCTGAGCATCGGTGGTTTCTTCTCGGCACTCGAACCTTTGCCGCTCCTGGGCATGGTGGTGCATGCAATTTATGACGCCGGCAGCCACCACCTGAAAAACACCAATACCCCCGCCTTCTGGTGGATTACTGCCGAGGCCTTCGGTAATTTCATCGGGGCCGGAGTGTGGGGCTTCATGATGACGCTGCCGCAGATCAATCTGTTCTCGCACGGCACACAGTGGACGGTGTCGCACGGGCACTTCGCCTTCTACGGCGCGTATGTCTGTGGCGTGATCGCGGTGTTTTATCTCGCACGGCAGAAGTACACCGGCATTGAGCACCTGCACGGCAAGGGCTGGTGGTGGGGGTTTGGACTCCTGAATTTCGGTATGCTCGGCATGGTGATGGCGCTGCTGCTCGCGGGTATGGCGCAAGCCTTCTACGGGCGCGCCATCGGCGGCTCGACGCTCATGGCCTTCACCGACGCCTCGCAAAATGCCTGGTTCGTGGCCGGCATGTGGGCGCGTACCGGCTT
This sequence comes from Natronospirales bacterium, assembly GCA_018971605.1. GTDB lineage: Bacteria > Pseudomonadota > Gammaproteobacteria > Natronospirales > REEB76 > REEB76. The sequence goes on from JAGXAL010000002.1 coordinate 35,780, forward strand.
CGGCGTGGTGTTCGCGCTCGGCTACGTGGCGCTGGTCTGGGATCTGCTGGCGATCCGCAAGCGCCTGCCGCAAGCCGCTGCCGTGTCGTCGCCGGAGCCGGCATGAGTCCCGAGGCGGTACTCTATAGCGCGGGCCTCTGTGGCCTGCTGACCTTGGCGGCGTTCGGCTACGGGGCGTTCTACGTGGGCAGCAAGATGCTCGCCGTTAAGCTGATTTATGGCGCGCATGGTTGCTACTTCATTGTGGCGGCGCTCGCGATTCTGATCTTTCTGTCCACCCCGTTGGGGATCGGTTGGAAGATCCTAATCGTTGCGAGCGCCGTGGTGTACGCCGCGGTGCCGCCAGTGACGTGGCGTTTTCTCGTGAAGCTGCATGCGCCAGAGGAGCAGCACTCATGATTCCGAATATTCTCAATACCTGTGTCGGGCTGTTTCTGTCCTACCTGGTCATCATCCGGCCGCTATGGATCGAAAGACAGTTTTTCCCGCTGTTGGTATTCGCCGCCGTGATGTTCCTGCTGGCGCTCTGGGCACGGCGTACGGATCCGGCGCGCTGGTTCAGCACCATGAATATGGTGCTCGCGGTATTGCTTGGGGTCTTGGCGCTTTTGCCGCTCCCTCTGTTGCCGAATCTCACTTTCTGGGGCGGGTTCTGGGTCGGCATTCTGGTGCCGGTGGTGGCGCTGTGGGCGGCTCTCTACAAGCCCGAGTCACCGGCGGTGGAACCATGACGCGCTGCGGCACTGAGCTGCAGCATCATTGCGAGATTCAATCAAGCTTGAGGAGGAAGCGATCGTGAAAAAAATTCTTGTGTTGCTGGCGGCAGTGTTGTCTCTGGCCTCGGTGCTCCCGGCGGCGCGCGCCGCTGATCCCGCCGCCGGCGCGAAGCTCTACAACGCGACCTGCGTCGCCTGCCATGGGCAGGATGGCATATCGGTGGCCCCGATTTACCCGAACTTGGCGGGCCAGAAGGAACAGTATCTGGTCACCCAGCTCAAGGCGTTCCGCGACGGTACCCGCGTCAACCCCATCATGAACCCAATGGCCAAGGGCTTGTCGGATACCGACATCGCCAATCTGGCTTTGTATCTGAGCAGCCTGGGCGCAGCCGTTCCGCCGCCTGCCGCATCGTCAGGTCAAAGCCAGAGATAAATCCGGGATCGTCGGCGTTCTGCCGGAGCCGCACGGCCAGTCAATCTTTGACGAGGCCGCCGTCAACCACAAGATTCTGGCCGGTCACCGCGCGCGCCCAGGGTGAGGCGAAAAACAACACCGCGTCGGCAAACTCCTCCGGGGTGGTGACCTGCCGTAGCGGGGTGCTGGCCGCAATCATGTCGAACACCGCGGCCGGCGTTGCCTTGCTGGCATCGGTGGTACGCAACAGCCCGCCCGACACCATATTCACCGTGATGCCATCCGGCCCGAGGTCGGCCGCCAGCGTGCGCGTGAGCGCCAGCAGCGCGGCCTTGGCGGCAATGTAATCGTGATAGGCGACCACCGGATTCTGGAATAAATTGCTGCCGATGTTGATGACGCGTCCGTAGTGTCCCCGGCGCATGGCCGGAGCCGCTGCCTGAATCGTATTGAGCGCGCCGCCGACGCTGCCCTGGAATTGGGCGGCGAAGGCCTCCCAGCGGATGTCGAGCGCCTTGGCACGGGCCTCGCCGTTGAAGGAATAATCCGGCAGCGCGTTGTTGACCACCGTGGTGATCGGCGCGCCGAAATGCCGCGCGGCCAAGTCGAACATCGCGCGTACCTGCTCAGGCCGGGTGACGTCCGCGGCCACTGCCAGGCCTTTTTGTCGGCCGAATTCCCGGGCGATCATTTCCGCCGGCGCGCGGCTGCGCCGGTAGTTCACCACCACGCACGCGCCTTGTGCGGCGAAGGCCCTGGCTATGGCGATGCCCAGGCCGCGGCCTGCACCGGTCACCAGTACGATTTGTTCTGCCAGTTGCATGCAGGCCGTGGGCTTTGTTGAGCGCTCGGTGGCGCAAGCTAGCGAAGACCGTCGTCAAAGTAATTGATGGGCATCAAGACGGGACGGGCGCTTCCGCCTCTGAACAGCAAGCCTGCGGGCTCCGCACTTGATGGAAATCATGGACACGGGCAGGCGGCATGCGCAGCATGCGGCCTTGGTCGCACTGGTAGGCTGGAAGACATTTTTTGCGAAATGCCTGGCGAGCAGAACCGCTGCAAGAGGAACAAGCATCATGGCACTGGTCACTTACGCGGGATTTCCGCGTATCGGTCTGAAACGCGAGCTTAAGCGCGCGCTGGAAGCCTATTGGCGTGGCGAGATCGCGGCGGACGCGCTGCAGGACACGGCGCGTGCGCTGCGTGCACGCCATTGGAAACTGGGCCGCGATGCCGGCGCGGACATCGTGCCGTGCAACGATTTCAGCCTCTACGACCATGTGCTGGATACCGCGGTGCTGTTCGATGCCATTCCCGAGCGTTATCGGCCGGTGTTTGCCAACAACCGGCTGGACGGCTATTTCGCCATGGCCCGCGGGCACAAGCGCGGCGGCTACGACTTGCACGCGTTGGAAATGACCAAGTGGTTCGACACCAACTACCACTACATCGTGCCCGAGCTGCACGCGGGACAGCGTTTCGCCCTGCGGGGTGACAAGCCCGTTGCGGAATTTCTCGAGGCCAGGGCGCTGGGCATCTACGCCCGCCCGGTCGTGTTGGGGCCGGTATCGTTTCTGCTGCTGTCCAAGACCTCCGATCGCAGCCAACCGCTCACGTTGCTTGGCGCTCTGCTGCCGGCTTACACGGCGCTGTTGCAGCGCCTCGCGGCCGCCGGCGCCGATTGGGTGCAACTGGACGAACCCTGTCTGGTGCTCGACCTCGATGCGGCCGCCCAGGCGGCGCTGCGTCAGGCTTACGCTGCCTTGGCGGCATCCAGCGGTCTCAAGATTTTGCTGGCCAGTTATTTCGGCGCGCTCGGCGGCAATCTCGATTTGGCGGTGCAGTTGCCGGTGAACGGCCTGCATGTTGACCTGGTACGCGCACCCGAACAACTGGATGCGGTACTGGAGGCCTTGTCGCCTGCGCGGGTACTCAGCGCCGGCGTCATCGACGGACGCAACATCTGGCGCAGCCGTCCCGATCAGGTGTTGCCGCGGCTACAGCGCGCCCAAGCCCGGCTGGGTGCCGAACGTCTGTGGCTGGCGCCGTCCTGCTCCCTGCTGCACGTGCCTATCGACGTGCAGGCCGAGACCGCGCTGGAACCGGCGCGCCGCGCCGCAATGGCGTTCGCGCGCCAGAAAATCGAGGAGCTGCGCCTTTATGCGGACGCCCTGGCTGGTGGTGCGCAGGCCGCCGCGTCACTGGCGGCGCAGCAACAGCGCCTGGGTGCACAGGCACAGCTGCCGGGAGTGGTTGATCCCGAAGTGCGCGCGCGGCTGCGCAAACTCGGCCCGCAGGCGGCACGGCGCCGCTCCGATTATGCCCAGCGCCGCGCGGCGCAGGCCAAAGCGCTGCCGCTGCCGCCGCTGCCGACCACCACCATCGGCTCGTTCCCGCAAACCGACGAGTTGCGCCAGGCGCGCGCCGCGCAGCGTGCCGGCAAGCTTTCCGCTTCCGACTACGGCCAGCGCATGCGCGCTGAGATCGAGCGCGTGGTGCGCTTCCAGGAAAACATCGGGCTGGACGTGCTGGTGCACGGCGAACCCGAACGCAACGACATGGTGGAGTATTTCGGCGAACAACTCGACGGTTATCTGTTCACCCAGCACGGCTGGGTGCAAAGTTACGGCTCGCGCTGCGTCAAGCCGCCGGTGATCTGGGGCGACATCGCGCGGCGCGCACCCATGACCGTCGCCTGGGCGCGCTATGCGCAATCGCTCACCCAGAAACCCGTGAAGGGCATGCTCACCGGCCCGGTCACCATGCTGCAGTGGTCGTTCGTGCGCGATGATTTGCCGCGCGCCACGGTCTGCCGGCAGCTCGCGCTGGCGCTGCGCGACGAAGTGCGGGATCTGGAAGCCGCGGGTATCCGCGTGATCCAGATCGACGAACCGGCGTTTCGCGAAGGCCTGCCGCTGCGGCGCGCGGACTGGGCCGCGTACCTGGCCTGGGCAGTGGAGTGCTTCCGCATCGCCACGGGCGGCGCCGGCGACAGCACCCAGATCCACTCGCACATGTGTTACTCGGAATTCAACGACATCATCGAAGCCGTGGCGGCCATGGATGCCGACGTGATTTCCATCGAGAGCAGCCGTTCGCGCATGCAACTGCTCGAGGCCTTCGTGCGCTTCCGTTATCCGAACGGCATCGGACCCGGGGTTTATGACATTCACTCGCCGCGGGTGCCGGAAGGCGGCGAGATGCTCGAGCTCCTGCACAAGGCGCTGGGCGTGCTGCAGCCGCAGCAGCTGTGGGTCAATCCCGATTGCGGCCTGAAAACCCGCAACTGGTCCGAGGTGGAGCCGGCGCTGCGGCACATGGTGGCCAGCGCGCAAAAACTGCGCAGCGAGCTGCGGCTTTGATATTCATCAAATCGCAAGCTTGCCTGGAAACTCAAGATTCTGTTCAGGGTGCCGGTGTTGCGCTTGCGGAACGCACTTGAATTTCGCGGGGCTCGCCCCATTTTTATGACATGCAGGGACGCACAGCATCCGTGAACTTGCATGACCGAAGTACAAAAACTTGCTGAATTTGTCGAAGCTGCGAATTTCAAAAACCTCAGCAGCGCCGCCGCAGCTCAGCTCAAGATCCGCGTGCTGGATACCCTTGGCGTGGCCATCGCGGCCTTGGATGCCGCGCCCATGCGCGCCGTGCATGCGTTGACGAACTCCCTCGGCGGCAACACCGCAGCCACGCTCATCGGCGGCGGAACGTCAGCGCCGGATCGCGCCGCGTTCCACAACATTGCGCTTAGCCGTTATCTCGATTACATGGACAGTTACCTCGCGCCCGGAGAAACCTGTCACCCGTCGGACAATATCGGCGCAGTGCTGGCGGCGGCGGAAAGCGCGCAGGCCAGCGGCAAGGATTTCCTGACGGCCGTCGCGGTGGCCTACCAGGTGCAAACCCGCTTGTCGGATGTGGCGCCGGTGAGGGCGCGCGGCTTCGACCATACGGTGCAGGGCGCCTACGCGGTGCCTGCGGCTGCCGCCAAAGCCTTGAGGCTGCCCGCCGCGCAGATCGCCAACGCCATCGCGATTTCCGGCACCGCCAACAATGCCTTGCGGGTCACGCGCACCGGCGATCTGTCCAACTGGAAGGGCCTGGCCTACCCCGAGGTCGGCAAGGAAGGCGTGTTCGCCGCGCTGCTCGCGGGTGCCGGCATCACCGGACCTGCGCAGGTGTTTGAAGGCAACAAGGGTTTCAAGCAGACCATCGCCGGCAATTTTTCCATCGATTGGTCGCGCGAGGACCTGGAAAGCGTGCTGCGCACCATCATCAAGAAGCACAATGCCGAAATCCATTCGCAGTCCACGCTGGACGCCGCGCTCGCGGTCCGCCGGCAGACCGGCTTCGATGCAAGCCGCATCCGCGCGGTGCGCGTCAGGACTTTCCAGGTGGCTTACGACATCATCGGCGGAGGCGAAGAGGGCGACAAACACTCGATCCGCAGCAAAGAGGAAGCCGACCACTCGCTGCCCTACATGGTGGCTGCGGCCCTGCTGGATGGCGAGGTGCAGCCGGCGCAGTACGCGCAGGAGCGCATCAGCCGCGGCGACATCCAGGCCTTGCTGCAGAAGGTGATGGTCTCGCCCGATGCGGGTTTCTCGAAGCGCTTTCCGTCCGAAATGCCGAGTGCCGTCGAAGTTGAATTGGACGACGGCACCCGGCTTTCAACAACCGCCGCCGTGTATCACGGGTTTCACAGCCAGCCTTTCGACTGGGACGCGGCGCTGGAAAAATTCAATAGGCTGGCGACGCCATTTGCCGGCAATAAATTGCGCGACCGCATTGCGGAGACCGTGCAGCGCCTGGATGACCACCCAATACAAGATCTGACACAGCTGCTGGCACAAGTGCCGAGGGAGCGGACAGCATTTACCCGGAAGGCAGGCTGATGCGCCTGCCTCCCCACAGCAAGGAGAACCACCATGTTCAACACCAGTTTTGATTTCATTCCGCGCGCCTATCGTCCGGAGAAGCCGCGCAAATTCGGCATCACCGAGATCCGCGCGCCGTATTATTCGACCTTTGGCACCCGCCACCTGGCCGACGTGCTCGACGTCGCCGGGCAATGGGTGGACGGCATCAAGTGGGCGGGCGGCTCCTTCTCGCTGGTGCCGCGCGAACAGGTGCGCGCCTTCAGCGAGCTCGCGCACAAGCACGATGCCTACGTATCCTCGGGCGGCTGGATCGAGACCGTGCTGCGCTACGGGCCGGAGGCCGTGGAGAAATATCTCAAGCAAGCCCGGGAAATGGGCTTCGACGTGATCGAGATTTCCGCGGGCTTCGTGACCATGCCCATGAGCGGCATGTTGCGGCTTATCGAGCAGGTGAAGAAGGCCGGCTTCAAGGCCAAACCCGAACTCGGCATCCAGTTCGGCTCGGGCGGCGATTCCGGCGAAGCCGAACTGGCCGCGGAAGGCAAGAAAGACACCGGCGATCTGGTCAAACGCGTCAAGCGGGTGCTGGATGCCGGCGCCGACATTGTGATGATCGAGTCCGAAGGCATCACCGAGAACGTGGTGAAATGGAACACCGCGCCCGCGGCCGCGGTCATCAACGGCGTGGGCACCGAGCACGTGATGTTCGAAGCCGCCGATCCGCCGGTATTCGAGTGGTACATCAAGAATTACGGCAACGAGGTGAACCTGTTCTGCGATCACTCGCAGATCCTGCAACTTGAAGGCCTGCGCCAGAACATCTGGGGCAACAAGTCTACCTGGGGCCGGGTGGTGAATCCGGCGCCGCTTTCGGCAAAGAAGTGATCCGGCGCGCTGCGCAAGCGGCGCCGGCTTAAGCCAGCACTTTCCCGGGATTCATGATGCCCTGCGGGTCGAGCGCCGCCTTAATGCGGTGCATGAGCGTCATTTCCGCCGGATCCTTGTAGCGCGACAGCAGCTCGCGCTTGAGCTGGCCCACGCCATGCTCGGCGCTTATGGAACCGCCCGCGGCATGCACCCGGGCGTGCACCAGCGCAAAAATATCATCTTGCCGCGCAAGCAATTGGTCTTCGGACCAGTTCGCGCCGCAGGCGACGTTGTAGTGCAGATTGCCGTCGCCCAGGTGGCCGAAGATCACCAGTTCGATTCCCGGAAACGCCGCCTGCAGTGCCGCACTCGTGTCGCGCACGAATTCCGCCATGCGCGACACCGGAATCGAGATGTCGTGCTTGATGCTCTTGCCGGCTTCTTTTTCCGCCAGCGGAATACTTTCGCGCAAATGCCAGAGCGCGCGGCTTTGGGCAACGGATTCTGCGATGACCGCATCCTTGACGCAGCCGGCCTCGATGGCCGCACCCACCACCGCCTCGAAGCGTGCGCGCGCATGCGCTTCGGACTCGCTGTCCGACACTTCCAGGAGCGCGTACCACGGAAGCTTTGCCGAGGGTCCGTCGAAAGGCAACTGCTGCTGCGGGAAACAACGCACCACTGTGTGCAGGCAGTTGCCGGCCATGAGCTCGAATGCCGTCAGTGATGCGGCGAAGCCGGCCCGGGCGCGCGCCAGTAAATCAATCGCGGCTTCGATGGAATCCAGAGCCAGCAGGGCGGTGCATTGCGCGACCGGCAGCGGGTAGAGCTTGAGCGTGGCCGCAGTGATCACGCCGAGCGTACCTTCGCTGCCGATGAAGAGATCCCGCAGATCGTAGCCGCTGTTGTCCTTGCGCAGGCCCCGCAAGCCGTGCCAGACCTCGCCCTGCGCCGTGACCACCTCCAGCCCCAGCGTGAGTTCGCGCATGCTGCCGTAGCGCAGCACTTGCGTGCCACCGGCATTGGTCGCGAGATTCCCGCCGATGGTGCAGCTGCCTTCGGCCGCGAGACTCAGCGGGAACAAGCGGCCCGCGTCGCGCGCCGCCTGTTGCACCGCTTGCAGGATGCAGCCGGCCTCGACTTCCATGCTGTCGTTGGCGGTGTCGATGCCGCGAATCCGGTTGAGGCGCTGCAGCAACAGGATCAACGCCCGGCCGGAGGCGTCCGGCGTGGCTCCGCCGCACAACCCCGTATTGCCGCCCTGCGGCACGAGCGGGATGCCGGCTTGGGCACAGTGGCGCACCACGGCGGCGACTTCGCCGGTGGATGCCGGCCGTACGGCGGCAAGCGCGCGCCCGCTGTAGCGTCCGCGCCAGTCCACGGCGAACGCTTGGGCATCCGCGCCGGTCAATACCTGCGATGCGCCCACGATTTCCCGCAATGCGTCCAACTGGTCCACGGCCTGGAATTCCCGTATCGATCCGATGAATGGAGTCCATTGTAATCGGCACGAGTTGCAGCGTGCTTGTTTTGCCGTGAAAGTACCGTGGGGACAGGCCCGCTGGCATGCACCGCCCCGCCGCGCGCCTGGAGTAGTGGACGCCGGCGACATCCGGAATAGAATGCGCGGCAGCGGAAGGTGAAACCCATGATCAAGATATTAATCGCGGACGATCACCCGATCTTCCGGGAAGGCCTGAGCAAGCTGCTGCACGCCATGCAGGATGTAAGGGTGGTGGCGGAGGCGGCCAGCGGCAGGCAGGCGGTGGAACTGGCCGGCAGCCTGCGGCCCGACATGGTGGTGATGGACCTGGCCATGGGCGATATCAACGGCCTGGATGCCACTGCCAGGATTCATGACCGGCATCCCGGCATTCGCGTCATCGTGCTGTCCATGCACGCCAACGAAGAATACGTGCAGCAGGCGCTGGCGGCGGGCGCATCGGCCTACGTGTTGAAAGAGGCCACGCCTGATGAAATGCGCACGGCGATCGATACCGTGGCCGGCGGCGAGACTTTCCTGAGTGCAGCGATTGCCAAGGTCGGCACGCCAGCAGACGGCGGCGCCGGCAAGTCGGGGCAGGCCAAGCCGTTGACTCCGCGGCAGCGGCAGATCCTGCAGCTGATCGCGGAGGGCAAGAACGTCAAGGAAATCGCTTATCAGCTGGAACTGAGCGTCAAGACCGTGGAGAGCCATCGTGCCGAACTCATGGAGCGGCTCGGCATCCGCAATGCCGCGGCGCTGGTGCGCTATGCGGCACGCATGCTGCCGCTGTCGGGCAGGTAATTTCCTAGTATCCGAGCGCGTGCCGGCTGCTACGCTTTATATATAGTGTCGGCAGGGAGTTGAGGGGATTGATCGCCGGCGCGCTGCACATAAAGAAGCCCTGGACATGAAATTCAAGTGGCTGGCGAGTCTGCGTGCGCACCTGATAGCGCTGGTGGTGATTTGCACGCTGCCGGCCCTGGCGCTGGTGGTCTACACCGCGACGGACAATTACCGAATACAAACCCGATACGCTCACGAAGTCAGCTGGCTTGCCATCAACGGCGTGATCAGCCGCTACAACGACCTGGTGACTGCCGGCCGCAACCTGTTGCCGATGCTGGCCAGGTTGCCTGCGATTCACGACTCTGTGGATTCCTGCAATCAAGCCTTGGCGCAAATGCGCAGCCAAGTGCCGCTCTTCGAATACCTGGATGTGGTGTCGCTGGACGGGGATTTGCGCTGCAGTTCCCAGCCGTTCGCGCATCCGGTGAACATGGCTGATCGGGGCTGGTTCCGGCAGGTGCTGGCTACCCATCAATTTGCAGCCGAGGTGGTTTCCAAGGGCAAAATGACGGCACACGCCCTGCTGATTCTTTCTGCGCCGGACTTCGATGCGCACGGCAATTTGATCGGCATGCTGAACGCGGTGATACCCGCGGCGTCGCTACAGCCATCCTCCGACAACCTGTTGTTGGCCCACGACGTGGAATTGGTGGCCTTCAGCCGCAACGGCACGGTATTGATGCGCTATCCGCAGGCGGACGGCTTGCTCAATGGCGACCAGTCGCGCTCCGCACTGTTCCGGCTGCTCGTCACTACCTCCGGCCCCAGCAATCAGACCCTGGCCGGGATTGATGGCGTGCCGCGGCTTTATGCCTTGCAGCGTTTTACCACCGGCAAACCCGGCAATTTGGTGTATCTGGCGAGCGGGGTGGATCTGGCCTTCGTCCGGCAGGCGGTGTGGTGGCCGCTGCTGCGTGACTTGGCGCTGCTCGCCGCCATCGTGCTGTTCATCGTGGCCTGCATCTGGCTGTTCACCAACAGGCTCATCGGACGCAACGTGCGGCCGCTGCTCGGGACCTTGCAGCGGATCGGCAAAGGCGAGTTGCAGGCGCGCACCGGTCTCGCGGGCGGCAGCGGCGAGTTCGGCGAGATTGCGCGCGGCGTGGACCGCATGGCGGAGAACCTGCAGGCACGCATCACCGCGCAGCATGCCGCCGAGCAGGCCCGCGATCGCAGCGAACGGCGGCAGGCGGAGTTCATGCAGCAGGCCATGGACGGCATCATGATCCGGCGGTCTTCCGGGGAATTGCTCTTTGTGAACCCGGCATTTTGCCGGATGCTGGGTTATAGCGAAGCGGAATTGCTCGGCATGCAAGCCGGGCAACTGCTGGATGACTCCGACCCCGAGCCGGGGATGATCATGTTGCAATCAGGGGAAATGCGCTACTGCAATGGACGGCTGCGCCACAAGAGCGGCCGGGTGGTGGACGTGGAAGTCAGTGCGGTATGTCTGGTGAACGACGAGCTGCAGCTCATCATCCGTGACATCAGCGAGCGCCTGGAGGCCGAACGGCGTTTGGCGGGCAGCGAACGCCAGTACCGTGAATTGGTGGAACAAAGCGTGCTCGGCATTCTGGTGCTGCGCCCGCCGACGCAGATCAGCTTTGTCAACCAGGCTCTGTGCCGCATGAGCGGATACCCGCAGGACGCTATGCTGCAGTTATCGCTCACCGCTCTGGTCGTGCCGGAGGACATCGGCGTGGTGCAACGCCTGCAGCAAATCCGTGAGGGTGAAAACTTCGGGTTCCAGTGCCGGCTGCGCAAGCCCGAGGGTGATCCGCTGCTGGTGCAGATCAGCGCGCGGCGCCTCGGTAACAACAACATCCAGATGGTCATCAATGACATCAGCGCCCGCGCGGTGGCCGAGCAGCGTTTTGCCGAGGAGCGCAATTTTGCCTTGAACGCCCTCAACACGCTGCCCGGGATCTTTTTTGTGGCCAACGCGCAAGGACAGTTGCTGCGCTGGAACCGGCGGCTGGAGGATGTCAGCGGTTACAGCATGGAGGAATTGCGGCAGTGCAATTACTTTGACTTGGCACCGCCCGAGCTGCGCGGCAAGTTTGCGTCGGCCTTCACGCGGGTCTTGAGCGGTATGCGCACCGAAGGCGAAGCCGAGGTCTTCTGCAAGGGCGGCGCCCGCGTCCCCTATTATTTCGTGAGCGACCGGCTCGAGTCGCAGGGCCAAGCCTGCGTCGTGGGCGTGGGGGTGGACATCTCCGAACGCAAGCAAGCCGAGCAGCGCATGAACAAGTATCTGGAGGAGCTGCAGCAGTTGTCGGCGCGCCTGCTGGCGGTCCAGGAAGAGGAGCGCCGCGGCATTGCCCGCGAGTTGCACGATGAATTCGGCCAGGGCCTGACCGCTGCGCTCATGAACCTCAAGGAATTGGCCGCGGCCTCCGGCTCCGCAGCCGTGGCGGGGCCGCTGCGTCAGGTGAGCGCCATTCTTACCCAGCTCACACAGCAAGTACGCACGCTGTCGCTGAATCTGCGGCCGTCGGTGCTGGACGATCTGGGACTGCTGGCGGCGGTGCGCTGGTATCTGCGCGAGCGCATCGAGCCCGCGGGCCTGCGGGTCAGGCTGGATGCCGACGAGAAACTGCCGCGTCTGGACAGCGTGATTGAAACCACCTGTTTCCGGGTGTTGCAGGGCGCCCTCACCAATGTGCTGCGCCACGCGCAGGCCCGGGAGGTACATGTCGGCCTGCATCGGGTCGATGGCGAGCTGCGGCTCAGCGTGCGCGATGACGGCCGCGGCTTCGACGTGCAACGTGCGCGCCGCGATGCGGTGGGTGGCAAGAGCCTGGGGCTGCTGGGCATGGAAGAACGCGTGCGCCTGGCCGGGGGCAGTTATGCGATCAGCTCAAAACCCGGGGAGGGCTCCGAGTTGCGGGTCGCGCTGCCGGCGGCTTGAGGCCGGTGCAAGTGACTGGTGGTTAAGGAATTTTCCGGTATCCCGCGGCGCTTTTTTAAGGGTTTTTCCGATGGTTGGACGGTGTTGGCTGGCACAGACTTTGTGCCATGAATAGCGCATTCAATGACTGTGTGAGCGATTGGGGATGAGCGTGCACGATGCAGCCGCCGGGCGCGAGGCCGGCATGCGGGTAATCCTGGTCGATGACAGCGCCCTGTTCCTGGAGACGCTGGCGGCGCAGTTGACACGCAATCCGGCGGTCCGGATCGTGGGGCGGGCGACCGGCGGCGCCGAGGGTCTGAAGCTCGCACGGGAGCTCGAGCCGGACGTGGCCATCGTGGATTTGGCCATGCCCGACATGAATGGCCTGGAACTGGCGCAGGGCCTCAAGCGGCTGGCGTCGCCGCCGCGCGTGGTGATGCTGTCCATGTACGACGAACCCGAATATCGCGAAGGCGCCCAGCTCATGGGCGTGGACGCCTATATAAGCAAAAACAACGTGCATGCCGAGCTGCTACCCCTATTGCAGCTCTTGCAAGCGCAAATTCTGCCGCAGGCCGCGCCGGGCTCCGCGACGCAAGCCGTGCAACCGTCCGACTATCACCATTAGACACGAGTGCCCGGCATGTTGACCGCAGAGACTGCCCCCGCCGAATTCAATGAGAAACAGGAAGTCGCGCGCTTGCTGACCAGCCCGCCGCGCTGGCTGCCATTCCCGGCGCAGACCGAGGCCGTGTTCCTCAAGTCCTACGCCCATCACAACCGGTTGCGCATGCGCTTTACGCTGGCGCTTGCCTTGCTGCTGTTCGTGGCGGCGGGGTTGCTTGCCTGGCGGCTGGATCCGACCGGGCGCAGCGCGTTGTGGCAAATGCGTTTCGCGGCCACGGCGATATTCATTGCCGCGGCGCTGGCGGTGATCCTGCGCAGCAAGCGCGACAGCCTGATCCAAATACTGTATACGGGTGCGGCGCTGGCCGCCGGCACCGGCATGGCGGCGTTTTTGGCGACGCCGTTTCCAATCTATGGTTATGCCGTCGGTGCCGGCGCAGTGCTGCTGTACATTTATGTGATTTCCGGTTTGCGTAGCGGTTACGCGCTGGTCTGCGCGCTGGCCCTCACCGGCGTTTTTGCTGCCGGCGCCCTCGCGTTCATGCCCGTTGGGCATCCGGCATTCGGCATGCTCGGGGCGCAACTGCTGGTCGCCAATCTCGCCGGCGCCTACGCCGCTTGGCGCCTGGAGCAGGCCGCACGGCGCAGTTTCCTGCATGGGCGCATGGTGCGGCTGCTGAGCGAGGAAATGGTGGAGCTGGCGGGCGTGGACGAATTGACAGGACTCGCTAATCGCCGCCGCCTCGATGATTACCTCACGAATACCTGGGCGCGCGCGCAGCGCGACAAGGTGGAACTCAGCCTGTTGTTGCTGGACGTGGATTATCTGCAGATGTTGAACGACCATCTGGGCCGGCCGGTGGGCGACATCTGCCTGCGCAAGATCGGCACCGTGCTGCAGCATTACCGCCAGCGGCCGGGAGACCTCGCGGCGCGTTACGCCGGCGGGAAATTCCTGGTGGCGCTGTACGGCTGCAATCAGCGTCACGCCCGCAACATCGCCGAGCGTCTGCGTCACGACATCGATGGCCTGAACCTCATGAATCCCGCTTCGCCCATCGGCTGGACGGTGACCGTGAGCCTGGGCGTGCACAGCCTGGTGCCGGACCGCCGCGAGAGCGCGGCGGGCGCGCTGGCGGCGGCCGAAACGCTGCTGCAGATCGCGAAAAGGACCGGCCACAATCGCGTCGTGGGCGATGCCGACAGCCTGCCCGAGCCACATCCGGCCGCTGCCCGGGAAGGCCCGCAGCCGGACCGCACTTTGATCCTGCCGCGCTCCAGCGTGGCCAGTTAGCCGCACCTGCGGCCCGCGTCGGGCGCGGTTCAATCACAGCGCAGGCAAGCGAAGTCCCTGCGTAGCTCCACGTCTTCTTGGTAGTCCACGTCGCTGCGGGCAAAACCGAACAGCTGCAGGAATTCGCGCTGGTAATGCGCGTAATCCGTAAGCTCACGCAGGTTTTGCGTGGTGAGCTGCGGCCAGAGTTCCAGGCAGGCCTGCTGCACGTCCGCACGTAACTCCCGGTCATCCAGCCGCCAGCGGTCGTGCGCGTCCGCGGGCGGCGCCTGCCCGTCCGCGCGATACAGGAAATCGCGGAACAGGCGCTGCTGCTGCGCGAGACAGTCCTCATCCAGTTTGCGAGTGCGCAGGATGCGCTGCATCACCGACAGGTACAGCGGCATCGCCGGGATCGCGGCACTCGCCTGGGTCACTGCCGATTTCATGATGGCCACGTGTGCGCGCAGCCCGCGCGCGGCATGCTGCGCGCGCAACTCGCGCGCGGTGGCTTCGAGATGTTGTTTGGCGCGGCCGATGGTGCCGTGCCAGTAAATCGGCCAGGTGATTTCCGGCCCGATGTAACTGTAGGCCACGGTGGTGGCGTTCTCGGCGAGCACGCCACTGTCAGCGAGTGTGCTCAGCCATGACGCCCAATTCTCACCGCCCATGACCGCAAGCGTGTCGCGGATTTCCGTGTCGCTGGCTGGCGGGACTGTCAGCTCGGTCACCGCGTCGCGGTCGGTGTCTATGGTCTTGGCGATGAACGTCGCGTCGATGGGCTTAAGCGCGGTGCGCGCCGTGCTGCCGTCGGGCAACCGGCGCAGCGGCGCCGCCAGCGAATAAATCACCAGATCCACCTGGCTGCCGAGTTGCCGTTGGATGGCGTCAATCGCGCAGGCGCGCGTGGCTGCCGCGAAGGCGTCGGCGTTGATGGACACGCACGCCAAACCCGCGTGCGCCGCGTATTGGTGCACGGCCGCCGAGTTGTACCAGCCGGCACTGGCGGTGCGGGTTGCGCTCGCGGGTTTTTCCAGGAACACGCCCAAAGTCGCAGCGCCGTAGCCGAAGGCGGCGGTGATGCGTGCCGCCAGTCCATAGCCGGTGGAGGCGCCGATCACCAATACGTTCCGGGGCCCGCCGCCGCCGGTCGCCACGCGCTGGCGTGCACGCTCGATCTGATCGCGCACGTTGCGTTCGCAGCCCAGCGGATGCGCCGTGGTGCAGATGAAGCCCCAGATTTTTGGCTGAATAATCATCTCCGGGGTTCTGGTGCGCGTTGTAGTTATTCCATATTAATCGCCGGGCTCCCTGTGACTCGGGAGCTATTGCGGTTCACACCCCGATTTTTCGTCACATAAGGATTGCAGTGCGGTGTTGATGGAGTCTCTCAGATCGGCCGTCCAACGGTTGTAGCGTGGATTGATGGTGCCGGTACCTGGATTGAAGTCCATGTCTTGGCTGCTTTTGTAGTGGATGCTGTAGCTGTGCGCATCGAAAAATATATCCACGACTACTTTACGTGGCGTTTCTATATGAGTTGCGACGATGTGCCCTGGCGCCACGGTGACGGTGGACCAAGCCTGCATGTAGCTGCCGTTATAAATTCCACGTTCAATTTGTTTCACGTTCAACGATTGATTCTGGAATCCGAGGGCCGGTACATTGTCGTAATTCTGAAGGGGTATGGGTATGCAAGCTGTCAATGACAGAACCAACAACAAACAGGAAATCAGCATCGCGGTTTTCATGATGTTTGCCCCTGGTGGGAAGACCTGCGTTCGTGATCCACGACCGGCCTCCGGGTTATTGTTCCCCGGCAGTGCGCTGCGGGGTCGATAAGTAGCTGCTCGATTGCCGTAGTGCAGGCATTGTAACTTGTGCATCAGGGAAATGGCTTACAATCCATGTCAACAACGCCGCACAAATTCGCGTTGATCCGAGGGAGAGCATAGCTTGCATTTGCGAAACTCGTCCAGCGCTGTTTTGATGGCGCCGCAGTCCGCGCATGTCTGAACCGGATCACGGCGAGCACTGGTTGCGGCGGGCGGCGTTACGCATCCAATGGCATTGGCTGCTCAAGGCGGTGGGCACCACGGCCGGTATCGCCGGGTTCATGTGCATTTATTTCCTGCTGCTCCGGCATCCGCTGTTTCCGGTCACGGTAATGCCGCTCACCGGCCTGGACTGGCTCGTGGGTTTTAAACCCTGGGCCATCGTGCCCTACGCCAGCTTGTGGCTGTACGTCTCGCTGGTGCCGATGCTGCTCGGCACGCGGCGTGAACTGCTGCCGTATGTGAGTGCGGTCACGGTTCTGAGTCTCGTGGGCTTCGCGATTTTCCTGTTCTGGCCGACAGCGGTGCCGCAGCCGGATATCGACTGGGCGCGCTACCCGTCGGTGGCCTTTCTGAAATCGGCGGATGCTTCGGGCAACGCCTGTCCGTCGCTGCACGTCGCCTTTTCGGTGCTGAGCGGCCTGTGGCTGGAACGCGTGCTGCGCAAAATACGCGCGCCGGCCTGGCTGCGCGTGCTGAATGTCGGCTGGTGCGCGGTGATCGTGTATTCCACGCTGGCGACCAAACAGCATGTGGCGCTGGACATGGCAGCCGGCGCGGCCCTGGGCTGGGCCGTGGATGCCTTGCATTTCCATGTGTTCCCGGGGCTGGACCTGCGCTACGACGCCGCGGGAATCAGTCGGGCGCTCGACAAGTAGTACGACAGCGATGCAATCCTCAATGCGGCGCGTGGTGGTGACCGGCATGGGCGGACTGACCGCCTTGGGCCATGACTGGCCGAGCATCCGCGCGCGACTCCAGGCGCGGCGCTCGGGGGTGGCCTATCTCACGGAACTCGACCGCTATCAGAGCTTGAGTACGCGCCTCGGGGCGCGCGTTGAGAAATTCGAGGTGCCCGCGCATTACACCCGCAAGCTCACCCGCAGCATGGGGCCGGTGGCGCTGATGTCGGTCATTTCCGCGGAGCGCGCCTTGCAGGACGCCGGCTTGCTCGGGGACGCAATCCTCAAATCCGGCCGCACCGGAATCGCGCACGGCGCTTCCGCGGGCAGCGCGCAAGCCGTGGTGGCGTTTGGCAGCCTGGATGTTTTCTACAAGGTGCGCGGCGTCACGTCCAATACCTACGTGCAGATGATGAGCCATACCGGTGCGGTCAACATCGGCATGCTCTTCGGCATCACCGGCCGCGTCATCCCGTGCAGCAGCGCCTGCACCTCGGGCAGTCAGGCCATCGGCTTTGCCTATGAAACCATCAAGCACGGGCAGCAGACCGTGATGATCGCGGGTGGCGGCGAGGAATTCAGCATCGGGCCGGTGGCCATGTTCGACACCATGTACGGCGCCAGCACCCGCAACGATGCGCCGCACACCACGCCGCGGCCCTTCGACCGCGACCGTGACGGTTTGGTGCTGGGCGAGGGTGCGGTCACGCTGATTCTGGAAGAACTGGAATACGCGCGGGCGCGGGGCGCACGCATTTATGCCGAAGTGGCTGGCTTCGGCACCAGTTCGGACGGCGCGCACCTGACCCAGCCGCGCACCGACACCATGGTGCAGGCGATGCGCCTGGCGCTGGAGGATGCCGGCGTGGCGGCGGCTGAAATCGGCTACGTGAGTGCCCACGGCACGGCTACCGGGCCCGGCGACCTGGCCGAATCACTCGCGACGCGTGAAGTATTCGGGCGCGCGGTGCCGATCAGTTCGCTGAAGAGCTATTTCGGGCATACGCTTGGCGCCTGCGGCGCGCTCGAGTCCTGGTTGCCCATCGAGATGATGCGCGAGGGCTGGTTCGCGCCCACGCTGAATCTCGACAATCCGGACCCGCGCTGCGCCGAGCTTGACTACCTCAGCGGCGACGGCCGCCGGATTGATACCGCCCTGATCATGAACAACAACTTCGCATTTGGCGGCATCAATACCAGCCTGATATTCAGGCGCTGGCCGGCCTGAGCGCTTGCCGAAACGCCCGGAGGGTGTGCGATGATATCGGCCAAAGTACACGCGGCTGTGCCGGGGACAATTTCCATAAGTAATCTTCTATGACTCCGAGGAAAGTCCTGGTCGTCCACTATGCCTCGCCCAGCGGCCAGTTGCGCGAGGTCATCCGCAAGCTGAGCGCACCGCTGGCCGAGGCCGGTCACATCGAAGTGCGCGAACTGATCCTGCGTCCCAAGGCGGCGTATCCGTTTCCCTGGCCGGTCTTGCAGTTTTTCGACACGTTTCCCGAGTGCATTTATCTCGACCCGCCGGAGCTGGAGCCCTTGGGGCTGGATGGCGGCGAACGCTTTGATCTGGTGATTCTCGGCTACCAGGTGTGGTTCCTGTCGCCGTCATTGCCGACCACAGCGTTTCTCAAAAACCCTCTGGCACAGTCGGTGCTCAAGGACACACCGGTGGTGACGGTCATCGCCTGCCGCGACATGTGGCTCATGGCCCAGGAGCGCGTGAAGGAACTGCTGGCCAAAGCCGGCGCCAGACTGGTGGGCAACGTGGTGCTGGTGGACGAAGCTGGCAGCCTCGGCAGTTTTCTGGCGACGCCCTTGTGGATGCTGACCGGCAAACGCGGACCGCGACTGGGCGGCCTGATCCCGCGCGCCGGAGTCAAGCCCGAGCAGATTGACGCCAGCCGGCGATTCGGCGAACGCATCGCCCAGGTGTTGAGCCGGGAACAGCCGCTGGATGCCGGGCTGCTGCGCGACCTGGGCGCGGTCCGGGTCAATACCCAGTTGATCGCCACCGAGCGCGCCGCGCGCCGCAGTTTTCTCGCCTGGGGGGCGTTGCTGCGCAAGCTCGGCAAGCAGGGCTCGCGCGCGCGCCAACCGGTGGTCATGATCTACATCGTGTTTCTGGTGCTGCTTCTTATCACGGTGCTGCCCGCGAGCGCGCTGCTGAAAACCTTGACCGCCCCACTGCTGCGCGCACGCATCGCCGCGCAGCGTGCCTATTTCAGTGAACCCTCCGGAAGTTGAAGCAGAGCCAGCCATGACCGCGACGGCCTACATCACCAACCTTTCCGTCTTCCTGCCGAATGCGCCCGTGGGCAACGAACAGATGGAAGCGGTGCTCGGCATGATCGGTGGGCGTCCTTCGCGCGCGCGGCGCATCATCCTGCGCTCCAACGGTATCAAGACCCGTTATTACGCCGTGGATCCCGCCACCGGCAAAGCCACGCACACCAACGCGCAACTTACCGCGGAAGCCGTGCGTGGATTGGCCAACGGACATTTCCAACTGGATCAGATTGACTTGCTGGCCTGCGGCACCACCTTTGCGGATCAACTGGTGCCCAGCCATACCAACATGGTGCATGGTGAACTCAGGATTCCGCCTTGCGAGAACATTTCCACCTCCGGCGTCTGCATCAGCAGCACCACGGCGCTGAAATACGCGATGCTGGGCGTGGCCAGCGGGGAATTCCGGCACGCGGTAAGTGCCGGCTCGGAAACGCCGTCGTCGGTAATGCATGCCCGCAATTTCCAGGCGGAAAACGCCGCGCGCATCGCCGCCCTGGAGGAGCAGCCGGTGATGGCGTTTCAAAAGGACTTCATCCGCTGGATGCTGTCCGACGGCGCGGGTGCCGCGCTGATTGAACCGCAGCCCGCGCCCGAGGGCCTGTCGTTGCGGATAGACTGGATTGTGGAGCGCTCCTACGCCAACGAGCAACCGGCCTGCATGTATGGCGGCGCGGAAAAACTCGAAGACGGCCGGCTCAAGGGCTGGCCGCAATATGATCCCGCCGAGTGGGCGGAGCGCTCGGTGTTCACACTCAAGCAGGACGTGAAGCAGCTCAACGAGCACGTGATGACGTACACTGTCGAGCGGCCGCTGCGGGAAATCCCGCAGCTTCGCAAGCTGAATCCTGCGGAGATTGATTTCTTCCTGCCGCACTACTCCTCGCATTATTTCCGCGACAAGGTGCGCGAGCACATGCTCAAGGCCGGTTTCGATATTCCCTTCGAGCGCTGGTTTACCAATTTGTACACCAAGGGCAATACCGGCGCGGCCTCGCTGTACATCATTCTCGAAGAGCTGTTTCATTCCGGCCGGCTTGAGCCCAGCCAGCGATTGCTGTGTTATGTGCCCGAGAGCGGACGCTTCAACACGGCTTGGGTGCACCTCACGGTGTGCGGGCCCAACTGAGGCACCGCGCATGAAAACCAACGAGGTTCCGCAGCAGAATGCCAAGGCATTCATGGGCCACAGCAAGCTGCTGTACGCCCAGGACCAGACGGGCCGCTACGTGGGCGCGCCTTCGAGCGGCTGGGAAGCCGAGGAAATCGTCCTGGACCAGGCGATTGGCGAGTACGTTCAGCTTGCGGCGGACGCCTGGCGGCGCGCCAAAGCCGGAGCGGCTTCCACGCTTGAATATCACATGTACCGTGAACGCATGGACGTGGTGCTGCTCGCGCAAAGCACGGGTTTTCCAAAATGGCGGGTGCGCCGGCATCTGAAATCCGGCGTATTTCAGAAATTACCGCTGCGTCACCGGCAGCGTTATGCCGAGGCACTGGGCAAAACGCCGGAGCAGCTCGAGCGGCTGCCCGAACAGCCATGAATGCCGTGACCGCGCCGGCGGACATCGAAATACCCTTCGACCACCGGCAAAGCGCGCACTGCGAAAGCGGCGCGATCGCTTCGCTGTTGCGGCACGCGCAGCTGCCAATATCCGAACCCATGGCCTTCGGCATTGCCGCGGGGCTGACCTATGCCTACCTGCCGTTCCTGAAATTCGGCGGCCTGCCGCTGTTTGCCTACCGCATGCCTCCCGGCCACGTGATCCGCGGTCTGGCCAAGCGCCTCGGCATCCGCATGCATTTCGAAAGATTCACGCAGCCCGAGGCCGGCATGGCGGCGCTCGATGGTTATCTGGCCGCAGGCCGCGTGGTCGGCATCCAGACCTCGGCCTATTGGCTGACGTATTTCCCGCCGGACATGCGCTTCCACTTCAACGCCCACAATCTGGTGGTTTACGGCAAGCGCGGCGATCAGTATCTGATCAGCGATCCGGTGATTGACATCCGCGTGCAATGCGCAGCCCAGGCGCTCAAGAAAGCGCGCTTCACGCGCGGCGTGCTGGCGCCCAAGGGGCTGCTTTACTATCCGCAATCCGTGCCGGCGCAGGTGGATTTCACGGGTGCCATCCGCAAGGCGATCCGCTTCACCACCGGCATGATGCTGTACACGCCGGCGCCGATCCTGGGCGTGCGCGGCATCCGCACCGTGGCGAGAAAAATCCGCAGACTCGATCCGCGCGCCGCGCATCACAACAAGCTGCTGCTGGGGCACATCGTGCGCATGCAGGAGGAAATCGGCACCGGCGGCGCCGGCTTCCGTTTCCTGTACGCTTCGTTCCTGCAGGAAGCCGCCGTGGTGCTCGGCAAACCCGCGCTCACGCAAATCGCCGACGAGCTGACCGCGGTCGGCGACGAATGGCGGCGCTTCGCGTTGCATGCCGCCAAAATGTGCAAGGACCGGATGCCGATGGATTACGCGCTGCTGTCCGGCCAATTGCTGGATTGCGCGAGTCGCGAAGAAAAAATTTACCGGTGGCTACGTGCCGAAGTGAAATAGCGTCCAGTCCCGGTCCGGGGTTCCGCTTGCCAGATACAGGTTGCCCGCGGTTCCAGCAGCAACGAATTCCGTAACCCAGGCCGCCTCCAGGCTGTCGTGAAAGGGCGCGTTCGGGTGGGGTGCGGAGACCTCGGCGAATTGCCGTTGCAACGCCGCGGCTGTTGATGATTCCGTCCGTCCACTGCAGCGCAACTGGTCGCCCGGCCGCCACACTGATTTCAAGTAGTCTGAAATTTCCGCAAAACTTGCGAAGCGCTTTGTGGTCAGCACGCTGGCGGCGCTCGCAGAGGCTTGCAACAACAGCCAGTGACTGCCCTCGGCGACCGCTGTGCCTGCCGGCAAGCCTTGCCGCCGGCGATGGGCCGCGAGCGGCTGCGTGACTTCCTCCACAATTCCCACCAGCGCCTGCGTCATGATGCCGAGGGCCAGATCCGCCAGCGCTGTGTTCAACACCGCTTGCAGGCTGGCGCCGCGCCGCGAGATGAAAACATTTTGAGCGCTCAGCTCCAGGTTCCGGGCGATGTAATAGCCGGCGCTGCCGCCCAGGGTGTTGATGAAATCGAAGGGCCTTGGGATGTTGCGCTCGCGGATCAGCTGCTCCTGGGTGGCGATGTTGCTGCCCATGGGGCCGAGTCCCGAGCCGAGATAAAGGCCGCAGTCCGGTTGCAGCGCCACACCCAGGGCGCAGCGTGCCGAGCCGAGCAGCGCCAGATGGATGAAGCGGTCCACGCGCCTGAAAGGTTCCCGGCACAATCCTGCAAGCATGTCGTCCAGCGCCGGCAGCGTGTCAGCATCACCGAGCGGCTGAAAGTAATGACTGGCGGCGGCAATGCCGATCTTCACGCGGGTTTCTCCAGCACCAGCACCGTGTTGTTGCCGCCGAATCCGAAATGATTGAGCAGGTAATGTCCCGGCTCTGCGGATGCCTCTGTCCGCAGCGGATGTACTTCAAGCTGGGGGTCCGGAACCTCGAAGCCGGGCGTCGCGGGCAGGAAGCCCTGCTGCAGCGCGCCCGCATACAACACCAACTCGTTCACGCCGCAGGCCCCGAGCGTATGTCCGAGGTAGGGCTTGAGCACCGACAGCGGCGGCAGTTCCTCGAATACCTGTCGAAGTCCAAGCGCTTCGGCAGTGTCGCCGGCGGGGGTGGCGGTGCCGTGCGCCTTGATGCCGCACACTTGCGCCGCGTGCAACCCGGCGTTATCAAGACTGGCACGCAACACCGCGGCCACGGATTTTCCGTCCGGGTTGGCGGTCACCACGCTCCAGCCGTCGCAGTTGTTGGCGCCGCCCAGCAGGCGCAACTCGCCGGTCGAGCCGGGTTGCGCCGACAACAGCACCGCGCCGACACCTTCGCCCAGCACCAGACCCTGGCGCCGTGCGTCGAACGGCTGCACACGCTCCGCCGTGAGCTGCAAACCATGGAAGCCCGCAAGCGTGGTGCGATTCGCAAGCTCCGCACCGACCACGAGCGCCTGCGGGTATTCGCCCACGGCGAGCATGCGCAGCGCTGCCAGCAGCGCGTTGGCGGAGGAGGTGCAAGCGGTGTTGTAATTGTAAGTGTCGCCACGGCTGCCGAGGGCATGCTGCACTGCCGAGGCGATGCCCTGGTATCCGCAGAAGGGCATGGGAATTGCGTTGCGCGCATCCCGCACGAGGGCTTGCGTATAGCCTGCTTCGCTGGAACCGATAGAAAAGCACGAGGAACCGACGAACACCGGCAGCGTTCGCCTCTCCGCGCTGCTCAGCCCGGCGCGCGCCAACACTTGGCGGACCACCTGCTGCAGCAGTGCCTGGAAACGTGCCGGGTCAAACGAACCCGCGCCGTCGGGAATGCGGTAGTACGGCAAGCGCAGTGGCTCGGCGAATCCGTCCACTATCAATTGTTCCGGGGAGGCTTTGCCGCTGCGCATGGCCGTCACGCAAGCCTCGGCATCAAGTCCGAGCGTACAACTCAGGCCCGTGCCGCGAATATAGGCAGCAGGCATGCAGGTTCAGCGGCTGGAATCGGAAAGGATGAAGTCCGCAAGCGCATTCACGGAAGCCAGCGCCGCGCGCGTCTGGTTGCTGCCGTC
>JAGXAL010000150.1 GCA_018971605.1 Natronospirales bacterium
GGCAGGGTATGGTGTGAATCGCCGGACACCGCGCCGTGGCCGGGGAAATGTTTCCCGGTCGCGGCCATGCCGGCGCGACGCATGCCCAAAAGCCAGGCTCGTCCCAGTTCGCTCACCGCCTTGATCGTGTGATGAAACGCCCGGTCGCCAATAACCGCACTACGTCCGTAATCGAGGTCCAGCACCGGCGCGAAACTCATATCCACACCGGCCGCACGCAGTTCCGCCGCCATCAGCCAAGCTGTGTTTTCCGCCAGGCGCCGTGCTCGGCTCGCATCGCGCTCATACAGGTTGCCGAAAATCCGCGCCGACGGCAATCGTGTGAACCCGTCCAGGAAGCGTTGTACCCGACCGCCTTCCTGATCCACCGCAACCAGCAAGGGCGGCGTGCGCAGTGCATGAATCTCCGCCACCAATGCACTGAGCTGCTCGGGATTGGAATAATTGCGCGTGAACAGGAGGACGCCGCCAATCAAAGGATGCTGCAGCAGCTCACGCTCCTCGGCACTCAACCCAGTGCCGACAATATCCACCATCAACGGACCGAGGCTCATGTATCCGGGCCGTAATGGTCACAATCCATGGCGCAGCGCGAGTCACTCCACTCGGACGCACTGGCACGGATGCACATGCGTCAGCCGTCCGCGTCCGGAGCGGCTTGCGCCGGCCAGGCCTTGAGGAACTCGGTGAGATGTGGTTTGTTGGCGCGCGTCAGGTATTCGCGCACCCGCGCACATTCGGCCCGGTACTGTGACGCTTCCAGGCGCCCGCGCATCAATTCAAAACGCAGATATATAAGGTAGGTGTTGAGCGTGTCGGTCTCGCAGTAATCACGGATCTTGCCGATCCCACCGCCGAGATACGTTTCCCATACCTGACCGCCATCCATGCCCAGCTTGCCCGGCAAGCCACACAACTGCGCGATCTCGTCGAGCTTGGCGGCAGCGCGCAGTTGAAAGCCGGCGAGCACGTCCATCAGGTCGGTATGCCGCCAATGAAAGCGCGCCAGGTAATTGTTGTAACGAAAACCGGTTTCACTGTCGCCGATCTCCCAATAGCGCGGTGCGGTGATACCGTGCTTCAAGGCGCGGTAGTGCAGCACCGGCAAATCGAAACCGCCGCCGTTCCAGGACACCAGGTCCGGCGTAAATTTCTCGATGCCCTCATAAAAACGCGTGATTAGCTCGGCTTCGTCCGATTGCGCCGTGCCCAGCGACCACAGGCGGAATTCCTCGCCACGCCGCAGCACGGCAGCAATGGCCACCACCCGCTGCAGGTGCAACGGCAGGAATTCGCTGCCACCGGTTTCCTGGCGACGTTGCTGGAACATGGCGCGTGCCACGTCCTCATCCGACAGCCCGTCCAGGCCATAGAGCTGCCGCCCCCCCATGATGTCCGGAACGGTCTCGATATCGAAGGTCAGGATGTTCATGCTTACCCCGTGCTTCCGCAGTCAGTGTAGCAAACGCAGTTCAGCTTGTTCCGGCCTTTACCGCAGCCACGAAAAATCGCACCATACCCGCAGATAATGTCCCGGGTTTACCTATGCGAAATGTCTGCGTGGTGATTACAGCTCCGTTCCAGGCCGGAGGACCAGGGTGATCCGCAACTGGAGCATCCGCAACCGCGTGCTGCTGCTGGCGCTGCTGCCGATGGTCAGCCTGGGCGTGGTCTTGGGCGGCTATTTCATACGCAGCCGCGTACACGACCTCAAAGCGTCGCAAGCGGCACTCGGCAACACTGTAGCGCACCAGTTGGCATCGTCCAGCCTGTACGGAATGCTTACGCATAATCCGCAGGTGTTGCAGGCCCTCGGGCAGAGCGTCATTCAGGAGCAGAGCATTGATTCGGTGGCGATCACCGACAACGCCGGCCAGGTATTGGCTCAGGCCAGCACGCCCGCTCCGCGCGAGCGCGGGCTGGTCGCCAGTATCGCCCGCCAAATCGGCGCGGAAACCGGCTTCCAGGGTTCCCTAACCTTCACGCAACTCATCGTCTGGAACAACACAGATGCAGCCACTCCCGGCCAAACGCACGGCACCACGATCGGCAAGGTGACGGTGCGGCTCTCCGAGGTGCACTTCGCCGACCGCCAGGCGCGCATCATCGTCAACGGCGCCTTGATCATGCTGATGTGCCTGGCCCTCAGCATCCTGTTGGCGCTGATCATCAGCAGCAGCGTGGTGGCGCCCATCGGACGGGTAATCGCGGTGGTCAGGCGCTTCAGCGGCGGCGAACACAGCGCGCGCGTTCCGGAGCTCTCCGGCGGCGAACTCGGCCAACTCGAGCGCGGCATCAATCACATGGCCGCCAACGCCCAGCGTTCCCAGCAGGAACTGCAGGACCAGGTGGACCAGGCTACGACGGAGCTGCGTGGCACGCTGGAAGAATTCGAGATCAAGAGCGTGGAGCT
Organism: Natronospirales bacterium; assembly: GCA_018971605.1. Lineage (GTDB taxonomy): Bacteria > Pseudomonadota > Gammaproteobacteria > Natronospirales > REEB76 > REEB76. Next base: position 2,414 of record JAGXAL010000150.1, read on the forward strand.
GGACTTGGCGCGCAAGCGCGCGCTCGAAGCCAGCCGCGTGAAAACCGAATTCCTGGCCAACATGAGCCACGAGATCCGCACGCCCATGAACGCGGTGCTGGGCTTCAGCGACCTGCTCACGCGTACGCCGCTCAACGACAGCCAGCGCAATTACCTGGCTACCATCCGGCAATCCGCGCAGATTCTGCTGATGCTGCTGGACAACATTCTGCTGGCCGCGCACTTGGAAATGGGCGAATCCGGTGTGCACGCCAGCAGTATCAGCCTGCGTGATCTGCTCGAAGATGTGCTCCAGATCCACGCGATGGAAGCCTACGCCAAGCGCCTGGAGCTGGTGCTGGACACGGATGGCAACGAAACCCAAGCGCTGCTTGCCGATCGCGCCAAGCTGATGCGCATCCTCGGGAATCTGCTCGCCAATGCCATCAAGTTCACGCCTGCCGGCAGCATCGTGATACGTGCGCGCAGCACCCCGCGGAATGCCGGCAACGTGCAGGTGGACATCGAGATCACAGATACCGGCATCGGCATCCGCGAGCAGGATCAACGCCGCCTGTTCGAAGCTTTTTTCCAGGTGGACGCCGCCAGCGACCGCCAGCAAGGCGGTGCGGGTCTGGGACTATATATCGCCAAGAAGCTGGTCGAACAAATGGGCGGCTCGCT
>JAGXAL010000151.1 GCA_018971605.1 Natronospirales bacterium
CGAGCTGGTCGAAGGCGCGCCCCTGCTAAGGGCGTATACGCGCAAAACGCGTATCGAGGGTTCGAATCCCTCTCTCTCCGCCACCTGATTTCTGCCTGGGTTCAACGATAAACCACTGATTCGGCACTGCTTATTGCGGCAGTGCAATCTCAATAATTACGGCAGCTCAAAAAAACAGCGGGCCAAGGCCCGCCGTTTTGTTGGTTGCGCTAAAGCGCAGGTTTACCAGATCACGCAGCGCTTCTTGTCTACCATCGGGCTGCCGGCAGGTGCGTCGAAGGCCTGCTGGAATTGCGGCAGATTGGCGAGCGTGCCGTTCACGCGATACATCGCCGGTGCGTGCACATCCGTGGTGACCCGCCGCAGCGCTTCTTCGGGCCGGGTGTTGCTGGCCCAGAAATGCGCGAACCCGAGGAAGAACTGCTGGTCCGGGGTGAAGCCGTCAATCGTGGGTGCGTCCTTGTAGTACGGCGAATTGTGGAACGCGATCCACGCGAGCTTCAGTCCGCCGAGGTCGGCGATGGCTTCACCGGTCACCAGCTTGCCCTTGACGTGCACGTCGCCGTCCACGGTGTAGCCTGAATACTGTTTCGCGATGCACTTCACGTTCTCGTTGAAGCGATGGCGGTCCTCGAGGCTCCACCAGTTCTTGAGATTGCCACGGCCGTCGAACTTGCTGCCCTGATCGTCGAAGCCGTGGGTCATCTCGTGGCCCATGACCGCACCGATGGCGCCGTAGTTCACCGCCATGGGTGCGTTCGGGTCGAAGAACGGCGGCTGCAGGATGCCGGCCGGGAAGTTGATGTTGTTCATCGACGGGTCGTAATAGGCGTTGACCGTCTGCGGCGTCATGTACCACTCGTTCCGATCCACGGGCTTACCGATCTTGTTCAGCTCGCGCTGGTTGTTGAACAGGTTGGCGCGCAGCACATTTAATACGTACGGACCACGGTTAATCTCGAGGGCCGAATAATCACGCCATTTGTCGGGATAGCCGATGCGCTCGCCCATCATGTCGAGCTTCTTGATGGCCGCGAGCCGGGTCTTTTTGCCCATCCAGGGAATGGTCTGCAGGTCGTCTTTGAGCGCCGCACGGATGCTGTGCAGAATCGCCAGCGCGTCGGCCTTGGAGGATGGCGGGAATACCTTGGCCACGTAAGCCTGGCCCACGGCGAAGCCCAGCGCCTCGTCCTCGGCGTTTACCACGCGTTGCCAGCGCGGCAGCAGTTCCTTGGCGCCGGTGAGCGTGGACTGCATCTTGAAGTTTTCGTCCACGAAGGGCTTGGACAGATCGGGCGCAAACGCGTCCACCAGCTGCCAGCGCAGGTAAACCTTCCAGTCCTCAAGCGAGGTGCGCTGCAGATCGCGGCCCATGGCCTTGAAGAACAGCGGCATGGCGAGATTGATACTCTTGATCTCCGGATGTCCGACGTTGGCAAAGTAGTCTTGCCAAGAGAAACCGGGCGTTTCCTTGTCGAGCTTCTTCAGGGTCATAATGTGATAGATCGCACGCGGATCGCGCTGCTGCACCTGTGACATCGAAGCCTGGGCCAAGCGCGTCTCGATATCCATCACGACGCTGGCATCGTGCGATGCGGTGTACATCGGCTCGCCGAGCAGCAGGAACATGTTGGCGACGTGACTCACGTACGCCTGGCGGATCTTGACGAAGTTCGGGCTCTGGTTGAGGTAGTAATCGCGGTCCGGCAGGCCGAGTCCGCCTTGACCGGCGACGCCGATCACCTTGCTGGAATTCTTGAGGTCCTGCATCTCGCCGAAACCGAACAGCGCGTTCACGCCGATCATCTGCAGATGCGCAATTTCCGCCTGCAACTGCTTCTGGTCGGTGATGGCGTTGATGCGCTCGAGCTCAGGCTGCAGCGGCGTGATGCCGGCCTTGTTGATGGCGGCTTCGTCCATGCCGCTGGCGTAGAAGTCGCTGATCTTTTGCTCGTCGCTGCTGGGTGCGGCCGCGGTATTTTTGGCGGCGTCTTCCAGCAGTTGATGGATCACTTCCTTGTTATGTTGCGACACGATCCCGAACTGGCCCCACTGCGGGTAGGCCGGCGGGATGGGGTTATCTTTCTGCCAGGTACCGTTGGCAAATTCGTAGAAGTTCTGCGACGGGCTGACGGCGCGGTCGAGCCAGTCGAGATGCAGCGCTTGCGCCGCGGCCGTGGTGCCGGCGGCGGGAGCGTCGGCAGCGCTGCCGACGAGCGGGACTAGCCCCAGGACGCCCAGAAGCAGATAGCAAGACAGTCGCATAAAGCCTCCGTTGAGAGTCAGCGTTTTTGAGTGGGTCGGTAATCCGGTCCGACGGCCAGGGCGGCGGCGGCGGGGCACTGATACTAACATAGGCCGTCCCGTTCCCAGCTTCCCCATCCTCCCCTCGAGCCGGGGTTCCGTAGCCCACGGCTTGGGACCATCATTTAAGGAGCAGGTTCATGAATAGCGTCAGCGGTTACGCAGCTCTTGCGCTGTTTGTCCTATGCGGCCTGTGGTCCGGCGGAACCTGGGCCGCGGATATCACTACGGCCTATCCGGGTAGCGTGGTGCTGCGGGTGGATTTGACCGATGCGCCGCGCAAGATTTTCCGGGTCGAGGAAACCATTCCCGTCAGCCCCGGCCCGTTGACGCTCTACTACCCCAAATGGATACCGGGCGAGCATTCCCCAAGCGGACCGCTGGCGAACCTCGCCGGGCTGGTGTTTACGGCCGATGGCCAGACGCTCGCCTGGCGGCGCGATCTGGTGGACATGTATGCCGTGCACTTGGACATCCCCCAGAACGTGCGCAGCCTGAATGCGCAGTTCCAGTTCCTGTCGCCCACCAGCGGCGGGCGTTTCGGGGCGAGCGTTTCGGCCACGCCGGCGATTGTGGATCTCGAATGGAACCAGGTGCTGCTGTATCCGTCGGGCTACGCCGCGCGCGCGATCACGGTCGAGCCCAGCGTGACCCTGCCCGAGGGCTGGCAGTACGCGACCGCACTCGAGCCGCACAGCGGCCAAAGCGGCGAGATTCATTTCCAGCCGGTGACACTCAATAATCTGGTGGACTCGCCGCTGATTGCCGGC
>JAGXAL010000152.1 GCA_018971605.1 Natronospirales bacterium
CCACCTTGGGGTCGTTGATGTCTTTTTTCTGCGCGGTGAGCGACAGCAGCAAGTGATGTTCCACGAGCCAGCCGACGAGACGTGCGTCATAACGGCCCAAGCCGTGGTCCAGGCAGAAGCTCTCGGCTTCCTGTGAGCCCAGTTGCGAGTGATCGCCGCCGCGGCCTTTGGCGATGTCGTGGAAAAGCGCGGCGAGGTAGGCGAGTTCCGGCTTGGCCAGCGCCTGCATGATGCGGCTGCATTGCGGAAATTCGTTGTCGTAGCGGCTGAGCGCAAAACGCCGCAGGTTACCGATAACGAACAAGATATGCTCGTCCACGGTGTAGGTGTGAAACAAGTCGTACTGCATGCGCCCGACGATACGGCCGAAAGCCGGCAGATAGCGTCCGAGTACGCCGTAGTGGTTCATGCGTCGCAGCGCGTGGGTCACGCCCTGCGGGGCGCACAGGATTTGCATGAAGCGCGAACGGTTCGCGGGCTCGGCGCGGAAGTCCGCATCTGTCCGCTGCAGATTGGCGCGCAGTGCACGCAAGGTCTGCGCGCCCACGCCTTTGAGGCGCGGATGCTGCTGCAGCACGTGAAAAAGCTCCAGCAAGGCTGCCGGCCGCCGGGCAAACACCTCGGGATCGCGCAGGTGCAGGAAACCGCTGCGCTCCTCGAAGGCCTCATCCAGGGCCGTAGCGGGCGGCAGGCGTTCTTCGAGGATCACTTCCTCGAGTGATTGCAGCAGCATTTCGTTGAGCAGGCTCAAGTTCTTGATGGTGCGGTAATACTCCTGCATGAATTGCTCAACTGCCGGATTGGCGGGTGCGTCGTGGTAGTCGAACTGCCGGGCGAGGCGCGGCTGGGCATCGAACAGCAGACGGTCTTCACGCCGGCCGTAGAGCAGATGCAGGGCAAAACGCATGCGCCACAGGAAGCGCTGCCCCTGTTGCAGTGCCTGGTATTCGTCTTCGCTGAGGAAGCCGCGCGCCACCAGTTCGTGCAAACTGGCAGCACGTGTGTAGCGCTGCGCCACCCACGCGATTGTCTGGATATCGCGCAGGCCGCCGGGACTTTCCTTGACGTTCGGTTCCAGCCGGTAGGGCGTGTCGTGATACTTGGCATGACGCAATTGCTGTTCGCGCTGCTTGGCCAGGAAAAATTCCTTTGCAGGCCATAGCTGCTCCGGCTGCATTTGCTTTTGCAGCTGCCGGCACAGATCCTCGGCGCCCGCGAGGTGGCGGGCTTCCATCAGATTGGTGGCAACACTCAGGTCCGCACGCGCTTCGGCGACACATTCCTCTACCGTGCGCACGCTATGGCTTGCCTGCAGGCCGATGTCCCAGAGGGCAGCGATGAAGGCGCCGATGCTACGGTCCGCTTCGGCGTGATTGCCGCTGCGCTGCAGGATCAGAAGGTCGATGTCGGAGTACGGATGCAGTATGCCGCGTCCATAGCCGCCGACGGCCGCGAGCGCCAAGTCCTCCGCGCCGGCGCTGAAGTAAAACTGAAAGACGCGCTGTACCTGCGCGTCCACCGATTGGGCACGCGCGTGCAGCAGTTGTTCGACCGGCATGCCGGCGCGGAATTGTCGTCCTAATTCCTGATCGTTGGCACGCAGCGCCTCGCGCAGCGTTGTCAGCGAGGGGTGGCTCTGCGCCGGTGACGGCTTGTGCGGCGTGACGGTTCTGGAAGTGGTGTGGGTGCGGGACGTGGCGTTCAAGCGCAGGGTCAGATTTCGCCACCGGCGCGTGCGGTCAGTACTTCGTGACCATGGCCGGTGACCAGCAGCGTGTGCTCCCACTGGGCCGACAGCGAGTGGTCCTTGGTAACCACGGTCCAGCCGTCGGGCAGCAATTTCACCTGGCGCTTGCCGGCATTGATCATGGGCTCAATGGTAAAGCACATGCCCTCGCGCAATTCCAGACCGGTGCCGGGTGTGCCGTAGTGCAGCACCTGCGGATCTTCGTGATACACGCGGCCGATGCCGTGCCCGCAGTATTCGCGCACCACCGAGAAGCCGTTGCCTTCCGCATATTGCTGGATGGCGTGACCAATGTCGCCCAAGCGCACCCCGGGTTGCACCATGTCGATGCCGGTGAGCATGGCGTCGTGGGTCACCTGCACCAACCGGCGTGCCTGCACCGAAGGTTCGCCCACGTAGTACATTTTGCTGGTGTCGCCGTGGAAACCGTCCTTGATCACGGTGATGTCGAGGTTGATGATGTCGCCGTGCTTGAGCTTGCGGTCGCCGGGAATCCCGTGGCAGACCACGTGGTTGACCGAGGTGCACAGGGTCTTGGGGAAGCCGTTGTAGCCGACGTTGGCCGGGATGGCGTGTTGCACGTTGACGATATAGTCGTGGCACAGGCGGTCGAGTTCGTCGGTGGTCACGCCGGGTTGGATATGCGGCGCAATCATGTCCAGCACCTCGGCTGCGAGCCGCCCGGCGACGCGCATCTTGGCCTGTTCTTCCGGTGATTTGATGGTGACTGGCATGCGGATACGGTTTGAATAATGGGGCCGCCGGCAGGTTGCGCAAGTCCTTGCCGGCGTTGCCGTTGCGGGCGGCTTATGGTATAAAGCGCGGCCTTTTTTGGCAAACCGCCGGCTGCAGGCCGGCGACTTTCACTAAACCCACACATACACCGATACCGCTCGCGGGGTGCCCGCCGGTCCACATGGACCAGGGTTGCGATCCGGGGTGTATGGAGGCTTAACCCCTGGAACCTCCGGGTTCCGAACCTTGTGGAGTTCAATCCATGGCAGACCTGTCCATGCGCCAGATGCTGGAAGCTGGCGTGCACTTTGGCCATCAGACCCGTTACTGGAACCCGAAGATGGCCCCGTACATCTTCGGCGAGCGCAGCCGCATCCACATCATCAACTTGGAAAAGACCCTGCCGCTGTATCGCGAGGCGCTGGAGTTCGTGAAGCGCCTGGTGAGCGACGGCGGCACGCTGCTGTTCGTGGGCACCAAACGCGCCGCACGCGAGGCGGTGACCGAACAGGCGCGGCGCTGCGCCATGCCCTACGTCAGCCAGCGCTGGCTGGGCGGCACGCTCACCAATTTCAAGACCGT
>JAGXAL010000153.1 GCA_018971605.1 Natronospirales bacterium
ACATTCGACTACGCTTTTTATCTCGGCGACGGCACGCTGTGCACGCGGGTGCGCAACACCGTCGCCATCCGCCCGCGTGGCTACGCCAAAACCAACGTGCGGCAGATGGATCTCAACCAATCCTGAATTCGGGTGAGCGCACGCTCAAATCTCGATCAAGCCGTCGGAAAGTTCATTCGGCTGATTGGGATCGGCGGGATAGTGCTTGGCCATGGCCGCACCGCAGGCGCCGATCGCATCAACAAAGCCGTCCACGACCCTGCCCTTGCGCACCTCGGCAACGAATGCCTGAATGATACCGCGCCAATGGGCTTCACCGAGTTTTTCATGGATGCCCTTGTCGGCCACGATCTCGACGTGATGTTCCGCCAGCGACACGAAAAACAGCACGCCGGAATGATGGCGCGTCACGTGCACGCCTTGCAGATAGAACTGGGCTTTGGCCTGGCGGCTGGCGCGCGAGTGCTTGACGTGATTCGGCACCAGATGCAGGTGCAATTCCGGTACAAACAGGAACAGCAGCGCCAGCACCACAAACAGCGCCAGCTGGATTTGATAAATGTGAACCCAAGCGAGCGGCGCCGATACCAGATACAAAATCCCCGGCAGAATCAATGCGGCAATCGCGGCCCACAGCAGCGGCAGGAAAATGTAATGGTCGCTGGCGCGCGCTACCACCGCCACGAATTCGCCGCTGGTGTTTTTCTCGGCCGCGTGGATGGCGGCGGTGATACGGGCCTTGTCGGCGTCGGAGAATTTGATCATCGAATCATTTCACCCCTCATCTTAACTTCTCCCCTCGAGGGGAGAAGGAACAATGATCAAGAAACTGTTGTTACCAACCACCGGAGGCGCCGCCGCCGCCGAAGGAACCGCCGCCGCCCGAGAATCCGCCGAAACCTCCGCCGAATCCTCCACCCCCAAAGCCGCCGCCACGCCCCAAGCTGCCGCCGAGCATGCCAAGCGCCATCCAGCCGAGCCAGCCCATGCCGCTGCCGCTCCTCCCGCCACCGCCAGGCCCGCCGCGATAGAAAATCGCGCGGATCAGCGGAATTAGCGCAATCGCGATGATCAGCAGCAACAGGAACCCGGTGCCCGAGCGATTGCGCACTTGTTGTTGCTGCACAGTCTGTTGTTCGTGGCCGAGTACGCCGAGAATCGCCTGCACGCCGGCGCTGATGCCCCCGGCGTAATCACTCTTTTGAAAATACGGCGTGATGATGTTGTGGATGATCTCGAAACTCTGGGCGTCGGTGAGTGTGCCCTCGAGCCCGTAACCCACCTCGATGCGCATTTGTTTCTCTGCCACGTCCACGATCAGGAGCGCACCGGTGTTCTTGCCCTTTTCGCCGATGCCCCAGTGGCGGCCGAGCTGATAGCCGTACATGTCGATGGGGTAACCGTTGAGCGTCGGCAGCGTCACCACCACGAGTTGTGTGCCGGTGTTCTGCGCGTAGCCCGCGAGTTGCTGTGACAGCGAATTGAATACGTTGGCGGGCAGCAGATGCGCACTGTCCACCACCGGACCGCTCAAGGGCGGAAACGGCGGCATGCCGGCGTCGAGCGGATTGGTGGCAGCAAACGCAGGAGCGGCTACCAGCAGTAGCACTGCTGCGGCAAACCAGGGACGACGCGCGAATTTCACCGGAGTGCCAACTACTTTCGCCTCACTTCTTTAGGGCGTGCCGGAGAAATTGACCTTGGGCGCCTGCTGCGCCTGCTCCGAGATCGTGAAATTCTGCACGGGTTGATAAGTGCTGTAGAACATCGAGTGATACCAGCGTCCCGGAATCGTGGTGAGCGTGGTGTCGTACTGTTGCACCGCCAGAATGTAATCGCGGCGCGCCACCGCGATGCGGTTTTCGGTGCCTTCCAATTGCGCCTGCAGGGCCAGAAAATTCTGGTTGGCTTTCAGGTTTGGATAATTTTCCGTGACCATCATGAGGCGCGACAACGCGCCGCTCAGTGTCGCCTGGTTCTGCTCGAACTGGTGGAAGGCCTGCGGGTTGTTGAGGATATCCGCGGGAATCTGCGTCTGCGTAACCTTGGCACGGGCGTTGGTCACCGCTTCCAGGACATTGGCTTCGTGCGTGGCATACGCTTGCACGGTCGCCACCAGATTGGGCACCAAGTCCGTGCGCCGCTGGTATTCGTTCAACACCTGGCTCCAGGCCGCAGTCACCGCCTGTTTCTGGGCGGGAATCTGGTTGATGCCGCAGCCGGCCAGCAACGAAACCGCGCTGACGAGCGCGACCAGCAAAACCGTCTTCTGCAGCAAACGTGCGTTAAGCATGGCAATCTCTCTCATTCGAAGCGCCGAAAATGCGCCCAATCATAACACCCGGCCCGCGACCGACATCCCGGGCATCAGGCGCACGCGTTAATATGGGCACAGATACGGATTTCAAACCCGGGAACCCGCATGGCACGACAAAAACGCATAGTGGTCCTGGTGCACGGCTGGAGTGTGCGCAATACCGACACCTACGGCGGACTGCCCGAGCGCCTCAAGCTGGAAGCGCAGCGCGCGGCGGACCTGGAACTCGACGTGCGCCAGATCTGGCTCTCCGAATACATCAGCTTCCACAACGAAGTCACCATTCCCGACATCGCGCGCGCCTTTCAGGCGGCGCTCGAACGTGAACTGGGCGACGCGCTCAAGCACCGCCAACGCTTCGTGTGCATCACGCACTCCACCGGCGCGCCCGTAATCCGCGCCTGGCTGCATCACTTTTACCTCAGCGCCGGCAAACAGCTTCCGCCCTTGAGCCACCTCATCATGCTGGCGCCAGCGAATTTCGGCTCGGCGCTGGTGCAGCTCGGCCTGTCGAAGCTCTCGCGCCTCAAAGCCTGGTTCGAGGGCGTGGACGTGGGCACCGGCGTGCTTGACTGGCTGGAACTCGGCAGCGACCAGAGCCTCGCGCTCAATCTCGAATGGCTGCAGCGGGGCGCAGGCTGCATCGGGCCCAAAGGTTTTTTCCCGTTCGTGCTCACCGGCCAGTCGCACGA
>JAGXAL010000037.1 GCA_018971605.1 Natronospirales bacterium
ACCTATTCCTCGATCTACATCGCCAGCGCCATCGCCCTGGTGCTGGGCGTGAGCAAGAAAGACCTCATGGTCAAGGTCAAGGAAGAGAAACGCGTGGACGACATGCCCTGAGAGTTGATCATGTTCGAAATAGAAAAGGCGCTTCTGGCGCCTTTTCTATTTCGGGCAGTCTTTGTTCCCTCGCCCCCTCCGGGGGAGAGGTTGAGGCGAGGGGGCTTTTGTCATTCCCGCGAAAGCGGGAATCCTGCTTCAACTTGCATTCAATAACGGTTTGAATTCTTCCGCCAAGGCCTTAAATATTTTTTCCCCGCCCACCAGAATATCGCCGCTCTCCGGAATGCCGAGCGTGCCGTCGAAGTGGCCGACCAAACCGCCGGCTTCCTGGATCAGCAGTACGCCGGCGGCGATGTCCCAGGGTTTGAGGCCCATTTCCCAGAAGCCGTCGAGGCGCCCGGCGGCCACGTAGGCCAGATCCTGCGCGGCCGAGCCGGCGCGGCGCACGCCCGCGGTTTGGCGGGCCACGGCCTCGAACATGCGCAGGTAAATCCCGAGATTCTGGTTTTCGCGGAATGGAAAGCCGGTGCCGATGAGCGCGCCTTCGAGGGTTTTCTGCTGGCTGACGCGGATGCGTTTGCCGTCCACCTGCGCGCCGCCGCCGCGGCTGGCGGTGAACAGCTCTTGGCGCATGGGGTCGTACACCACGGCGTGTTCGAGCTGGCCGCGGTGTTTGACGGCAATGGACACCGAGAACACCGGGAATCCGTGCAGGAAATTGGTGGTGCCGTCCAGCGGATCGATGATCCACTGGAATTCGGCATTACCCTCGTGCGCGCCGCTTTCTTCGGCGAGGATGGCGTGGTCAGGATGGGCTTTGCGGATGTTGTAAATGATCTCGTCTTCCGCGAGCCGGTCCACCTGGCTGACGAAGTCGTTGTGTTCCTTGGTCTTGATGGTGAGCCGGTCGATACGCTCCACGTGGCGGATGATGATGTCGCCGGCTTTGCGTGCGGCGCTGACCGCGATATTCAATAAAGGATGCATGCCAACACTCCGCGGATGGACCTACGGCCGGATTCCATTTGAAAAGAACGGGCCGCGAGGGCGCGGCGGGGCGCGTAGAATAGCAGAAGCTCACTTGCTCCTCCATAAATATGCCACAACACATCCGCATGGTGCTGGTGGAACCCAGCCATCCGGGCAACATCGGCGCCGCTGCGCGCGCCATGCGCACCATGTGCCTGGACACGCTGGTGCTGGTCCGTCCCGCGCGCTTTCCGCACGCGGATGCACGTGCGCGCGCTTCGGGCGCGCTCGATGTCTTGGAGACTGCGCGCGTCACCGACAGCCTGGACGACGCCTTGCATGGCTGCACCTTGGTGGCAGGCACCAGCGCGCGGCTGCGTGCCCTCGGTCCGCCTGTGTTGACACCACGCGATTGCGCCGCACGCCTGCGGCAGGCGCCGGCCACGGCTGATGTGGCGCTGCTCTTCGGCCGCGAGCGTACCGGCCTGACCAACGAGGAAGTGGCACGCTGCCATTTCCTGATTCAAATTCCCGCCAATCCCGATTACAGCTCGCTGAATCTGGCCGCGGCGGTGCAGGTGCTCGCCTATGAATTGTTCCTGGCGCGCGACGTCGCTGCGCCGCTGACGACGGACGGTGAGCCCTCGCCGGCCACGGAGGAAGAAATGCAAGGCTTGTACTCACATCTGGAGTCGGCCGCCGTGGCAAGCGGCTTTCTCGATCCGCAACAGCCCAAATATCTCATGCGCCGCTTGCGGCACTTGTTCAACCGCGCGCAACCGGACCAGCGGGAAATCAACATTCTGCGCGGGCTGCTCAATGCCCTGCAGCAGGGCAAACGCGGCTAGCCGGTCGGCGTTGGTATAATTCGCAACTGAATCATGAGCATTTTCCTCGACCACAACGCCACCACGCCGCTCGATCCGCAGGTGCTGGACGCCATGCTGCCTTGGCTGCGCGGCGTGCACGGCAATCCGGCAAGCGTGCACCGCTACGGCCGCGAGGCGCAGGTGGCGATGGAATCGGCGCGCCGCCAAGTGGCAGCGCTGGTGAACGCCGAACCCGCACAGGTGATTTTCACCGGCGGCGGCACCGAGGCCGACAACCTGGCGCTGCGCGGTGTTTGTCACGCCAAGCCTCACGGTCGTCTGCTGGTGAGCGCCATCGAACACGCGGCCATTCAGGAAACCGCTGAGGCGCTGGCGAAGGACGGTTGGCAGGTCGAGCGCATTCCCGTGGACAGCGAATGTCGGATGGATTTGCGCGCGCTGCAAACCCTGCTTGGCGAAGACGCACGGCTGGTGTCGGTGATGGCGGCCAACAATGAGACTGGTGCGATTCAGGACCTGCACGCCGCCGCGGAGCTTGTGCATGCGCGCGGCGCGCTGCTGCACACGGATGCCATTCAGGCGGCTGGTAAAATGCCGCTGGACTTCAGCGCGCTGGGCGTGAATCTGCTGACGCTCTCGGCACACAAGCTCAACGGCCCGCGCGGCGTGGGCGCGTTGATACGCGATCGACGTGTGGACCTTGCCCCGCAGATCACCGGCGGCGGTCAGGAACAGGGTTTGCGTGGCGGCACCGAAGACCTCGCGGGTATCGTGGGTTTCGGCGCGGCGGCGGAGTGCGCGCGCAGCGAAATGCAAACGCGTGCCGAACGCCTGCGTGCCTTACGCGAGCGGCTGGAAGCCGGATTGGAGCGGTTGCCGGGCGCACGCATATTTGCCCGGCATGCCGAACGTTTGCCGAACACCGTGCAGTTCGGCGTGGCGGGTTACGACGGCGGCTGGCTGGTGATGGAGCTCGATCGGCGTGGCATCGCGGTGTCGAGCGGCTCGGCTTGCCACAGCAGCAGCGGCAAACCCAGCCACGTGCTGCTCGCCATGGGCCTGGATGAAACCACTGCGCGCAGCGCCGTGCGCGTGAGTTTGGGTATGGATAACAGCGCCGATGACGTGGACGCGTTGCTTACGGCGCTCACCGCAATTACCGCCAAGCGCCGCGGCGCTGTGGCACTGGCTTGAAGATTTCGGAGAACAGCATGTCCGAGAAGGTTATTTATCTGGATTACGCGGCGACTACGCCGGTGGATCCGCGCGTGGCGCAGAAGATGGCGGGCTGCCTGACCTGTGACGGGGTGTTCGCCAATCCGGCATCTGCACATGCGCCGGGGCGCAAGGCGCGCGGCGCGGTCGAGCAGGCGCGCGCGCAGGTGGCGGCGCTGGTGAACGCCGAACCCGGCGAGATCATTTTCACCTCCGGTGCCACCGAGTCCGACAACCTCGCCATCAAGGGCGTGGCGCATTTCTACCGCGACAAAGGCCGGCACGTGGTGACTTCGCGCATCGAGCACAAGGCGGTGCTTGACACCTGCAAGCAGCTCGAGCGCGAAGGCTTTGAGGTCACTTATATAAAGCCGGATGCCAATGGCCTGATCCAGCCGCAGATGGTGGAACAGGCGCTGCGCCCGGACAGCGTGCTGGTTTCCATCATGCACGTGAACAACGAGATCGGCACCGCCAATGACATTGCCGCGATTGGCCGCGTGGCGCGCGCGCACGACGTGTTTTTCCACGTGGATGCGGCGCAGAGTGCCGGCAAACTGCCGATTGATCTCGAGCAGTGGCCGGTAGACCTGATGTCGTTCTCCGGTCACAAAGTGTACGGACCGAAGGGCATCGGCGCGCTGTACGTGCGCAGTGAGCCGCGGGTCAATCTGGATCCGCAGATTCATGGCGGCGGCCACGAGCACGGTTTGCGTTCCGGCACGCTCGCCACGCACCAGATTGTCGGCATGGGCGAGGCCTACCGCATCGCGCGTGAGGAACTGGCGAAAGACGTGGCGCATTGCAGCGCGTTGCGCGAGCAGTTGTGGCAGGCGCTGCACGCGGCGGTGCCGGAAGCCGTGCTCAATGGGCATCCCAGCCAGCGGGTGTGCGGCATCCTCAACGTCGGCTTTCCCGGCATCGAGGGCGAGAGCCTGCTGTTTGCCTGCTTCGGTCTGGCGGTGTCGAGCGGCTCGGCCTGCACCTCGGCGGACAAGACGCCGTCATTCGTGTTGCGCGCCTTGGGGCGCGATGACCAACTCGCCGGCAGCAGCATCCGTTTCAGCGTTGGGCGCTTCACTACCGAAGCCGAGGTGCAGGAGGTGGCGCGCATCGTGAGCGAGGAATATCACCGCTTGCGGGAGCTGGTGCCCGCGGCAGGCTGAAGCATGCGGGATCCATTTTCCGGCTACGGCGATACTGTTCAGGCGCATTTTCGCGCACCGCACAATACCGGCCGGTTTGCGAGTGGCGATGCCCGGGTATTCTCCGGTAGCGCCGGGGCCCGGCGCCACGGACGCCAGGTGGAATTTCAGTTGCGGGTCACAGATGCGGGGCGCATCGGCGAGAGCCGTTATCGCGTGTACGGCTGTCCGGCGACGATTGCCTTGTGCTCGCTGGCGAGCGACGCGCTCCAGGGCCGCACAGCGGCCGAAGCCGCGGTCTTCAGCGTGGTGGCGCTGGCGGAGCAGCTGCAACTACCGGCGGAAAAGCGCGACGCCGCCCTGACCGTCGAGGATGCCATCCGTGCCGCCGTGGGGCGCTACAATAGTGCGCAGGGGCCAGCTTCAGCGGCCCGGGTTTCTTCGCAAGTGCAGGTTTGAACATGGCAATTACTTTGACGGATTCCGCCGCCCGCCGCGTGCAAAGCTACTTGGAAAAGCGCGGTGGCCTGGGCCTGCGCCTCGGGGTGAAGCCCACCGGCTGCTCGGGCTTCGCCTATGTGGTGGACTATGCCGATGCGGCTGGTCCCGAAGACGTGGTTTTCGAGCAGCATGGCGTCAAAGTGCTGGTGAGCCGCGAAAATCTGCCGTTGCTCGACGGCACCCGCGTGGATTTCGTGCGCAAGGGCTTGAACGAGTCGTTCGAGTTCCACAACCCCAACGTCAAGGACGCCTGCGGCTGCGGCGAGAGCTTCACGGTCTGAAATCCCTGTTTTTCAGCAATTTACGCCGGTTTTACATTGCCCGGACCGGCGCCCGCCGGTAAACTTACGCGCTTGAACTTGCCGGTTTTCCGTGCTGCCTCCCGCTCACGGGAGAGCCGGCGTCCTTTCCCCCCGTCTGGAGTCGTGTTTGTGGCTATCGAGCGTACCCTGTCTATCGTCAAGCCGGATGGCGTGGCGAAAAACATCATTGGCGAAGTCTATGCGCGTTTCGAAAAAGCCGGCCTGCACATCATCGCGGCGCGCATGCTGCACCTGAGCCGCGTGCAGGCCGAGGCGTTTTACGCGGTGCACCGCGCGCGCCCGTTCTTCAAGCCGCTGGTGGAGTTCATGATTTCCGGGCCGGTGATGGTGCAGGTGCTAGAAGGCGAGAACGCCATACTCAAGCATCGCGAGGTCATGGGCGCCACCGATCCGCAGAAGGCCGCGCCCGGCACCATCCGCCGCGACTTCGCCAAGACCGTGGACGAAAACGTGGTACACGGTTCCGATGGTGCGGAAACCGCACGCCAGGAAATCGGTTTCTTTTTTGCCGATCTGGACCTCTGTCCGCGAACCCGCTGAGCAAGCATGGCCGAAACCGCATCCAAAACGAATCTGCTGGGGCTGGAGCGCCCGGCGCTGGAGGCGTTTTTTGCGGCCCAGGGCGAGAAACCGTTTCACGCGCGCCAAGTGATGCAGTGGATGTATCAGCGCTCTGTGGATGATTTCGCTGCCATGACCGACCTCGGCAAGGGCTTGCGTGCCAAGCTTCAGGAATGCGCGGAAATCCGGCTGCCGCCGGTGTTGAATGATCAGCTTTCCGCCGACGGCACGCGCAAGTGGCTGCTGGGCATGGACGCGTTCAACGGCATCGAAACGGTTTTTATCCCCGAGGGCGACCGCACACCCGATGATGACGCGATGCTGGATGTTGCGGCGGGAGTACAGTCGAATTCCTCGGCTGCGGTCGCCTGCGCCCCACCGGCGGGCCGATCCCGCGAAGACGCGGGGCCCTCGGCCAACGCTTCGGGTCGCTACAGAGGCACCTTGTGCATTTCCTCGCAGGTTGGCTGCGCCATGAATTGCAGCTTCTGCGCCACCGGCAAGCAAGGGTTCAACCGCAATCTGACCAGCGCGGAAATCATCGCCCAAGTATTGGTGGCGCAGCGCGCTTTGGGCGCGGCCAACCCGATCACCAACGTGGTGTTTATGGGCATGGGCGAGCCCCTGGCCAACTACAAGAATGTATTGCCGGTGCTGCGCATCCTGCTCGACGATTTCGGCTATGGCCTCTCCAAGCGGCGCGTGACGGTGAGCACTTCGGGCCTGGTGCCGACGCTCGACCGGCTCTCGAAGGAATGCGACGTGGCATTGGCAGTGTCGCTGCATGCGCCGAATGATGCGCTGCGCAACGAGCTCATGCCCATCAACAAGGTGCATCCGCTGGCCGAGCTCATGGCCGCGTGCCGGCGCTACGTCGCCAACAAGGACCGCAGCCACGTGCACGTGACTTTCGAATACGTGATGCTCGACGGCATCAACGACAGCCTGGCGCAGGCCCGCGAGCTGGCGGTGCTGGTGCGCGATATTCCCTGCAAGGTCAACCTGATTCCGTTCAATCCTTTCCCCGGCACGCACTACCGGCGTTCGCCGCAAGCGGTGATCGAGCGTTTTGGCGAGCTGCTGTGGCGTGCGGGTATCGTCACCATCACGCGCCGCACTCGTGGCGAAGACATTGACGCCGCCTGCGGGCAGCTGGCAGGGCGGGTGCAGGACCGGATTAATCGCGGCACACGGCGCCGCAATTCGATGGAGATAACGGCATGAGCATGCGCAACGCGGGACTGTTGGCGGTATTGCTGGGAGCCGGGTTGCTGACGGCTTGCGTCAGTTCTTCGAGCATGCCGGGCGACAAGGTGTCGCTGCAGCAGGCCTCGCAATACAACGTGGAGCTGGGCGTCGCCTACCTGCAGCAAGGCCGGCGCGATCTGGCGATGCAGAAGCTGCAACTGGCTTTGCAGCAGAATTCCGACAATGCCAACGCCTACATGGCCCTCGGCTTGCTGTACAACAACACCGGTGACGCCCAGCGTGCCGACGAAAATTTCCGCACGGCCTTGCGCAAGGCGCCCGACAATCCGCAGATTCAAAACAACTACGCGGTGTTCCTCTGCCAGCACGGCAAGCCGCAGCAGTCCGAGGAGTATTTCCTGAAAGCCGCGCAGAACCCGCTGTATCCCACGCCCGAAGCGGCCTATACCAACGCCGGGGTCTGCGCCAACAAGATTCCCGATGCGGCCGCAGCCGTGCAGTATTTCCGGCGCGCACTCGCTATCAATCCGGCTTTTCCGGAGGCGCTCTACCAGATGGCGCGCATGAGCTACGAGCACAAACAATATCTGGAGGCGCGCGCCTTCATCGAGCGTTTCACTTCGGCTTCAGCGCAGCCGCGGCCGGAAATGCTGCTGCTGGGCGTGCGCACCGAGCGTGCGCTGGGCAACAATCAGGCGGCGGTCAATTACGCCAGGCAGCTGATCAAACTGTTCCCGAATTCGCCCGAGGCCCAGCAGTTGACGCAGAGTGATCTCAATGGCGCCAGCTCCGGTTGACCCGGCCATCCGTGACGGCAGCCTGGGCGGGGAATTGCGCGCTGCCCGCGAAGCACGGCACCTGGCGCTGCACAAGGTCGCCCAGGAAATGCACGTGGGCGACGACATCATCCAGCAACTCGAGCAGGATGATTACGCGGCGCTGGGCGCGCCGATCTTCGTGCACGGGCATTTGCGCAATTACGCGCGCCTGCTGGGCCTGGATCCGGACGAGGTCTTGGCGAAATACGATCAAGCTGCCGGCCGGCTGGCGCCGCCGCCGCTGGTGACCCAACAGAGCGACCCCATGGGCCGGTTCACGCGACGTGTCGGTCTGCCGGCATTCTCGGGGGTGGTGATCATCGTGCTGCTGGTGCTGGCCGTGGTGTGGTGGCGGCATCGCGCACCCACCCCCGAGCTGAGCGCGAGTGTGCAACTCGGGACCACTGCGCCGGTGCAGCCATCGCAGGCAGCGGTCTCGGCGGGTCCAGCCGCGGGCGTGCCTTTGAGCGCGCCGGAAAACGCAGAAGTCCAAAGCACGCTGCCGACGGAAACCGCGCAACCACCGCGTCTGGTGCAGCCGGAAACGAGCGCGCCGGTTGTGGCACACCGGCAAACTGTGCCGGTGCCGCCGCAACACGCAGTCAAAGCCGGCGCGACGCAGGTCTACTCACTGACCGAGAAGGGCGTGGCGCCGTCCCTGCTGGTGCACGCCAAGTTCAGCGTGCATCAGGCTTCGTGGATTGAAGTGTATGACGCGGCCGGCAAACGCCTGTACTACAGCGAGGCGCCGAGCGGTGCCGATGTCGAGATCAGCGGCGCCGGTCCCTTGCAGGTGTTTCTCGGCAACGCGCCCGGCGTGAGCGTTGAATACAACGGCACGGCCTTCAACGCGGCGCCCTTCATCCGCCCGGACAACAATACAGCGCGCTTCACTCTGGGCGGCAGTGCCGGCAGCGGCAAGCCCGGTACCTGAAACCGCAGGCTCTCCTGATTTTTTTCGGGGTAAACCTTGAGCGAGTTGATCCAGCCCATCCGCGGCATGAACGATATCCTGCCAGACGCCACGCCGCGCTGGCAGCAGCTGGAGAGCGTCACGCGCGCAGTGCTGACCGCCTACGGCTACCGGGAAATGCGCGTGCCCATCGTGGAAAAGACCGAGTTGTTCGCGCGTTCCATCGGCGAAGTCACGGATATCGTCGAAAAGGAAATGTACAGCTTCGAGGATCGCAACGGCGAGCACTTGACGCTGCGCCCGGAAGCCACCGCCGGCATGGTGCGCGCCGGGCTGAGTAACGGGCTGCTGCATAACCAGGTGCAACGCTTGTGGTGCCTGGGGCCGATGTTCCGGCATGAGCGCCCGCAAAAAGGCCGATACCGGCAGTTCCACCAGGTGGATGTCGAAGCCTACGGTCTGGCCGGTCCGGACATCGACGCGGAACTCAACATCATGCTGGCGCGCTTGTGGAAGGCGCTCGGCGTTGAGGCGCTGGAGCTGCAAATCAACACGCTCGGCACCCCGGCCTCGCGCAAGGAGTATCGCAAGCTGCTGCTGGAATATTTCCGGCGGCATCTGGACGCGCTGGATGCCGACAGCCGCCGACGCCTGGAAACCAATCCGCTGCGCATCCTCGACAGCAAGGTTCCGGAAACCCGCGCCGTGGTGGAGGGCGCACCGAATCTGCTGGAACATCTGGACGCGGAGTCCGCCGCGCATTTTGCCGGGTTCAAGAAATTCCTGGATGACGCCGGCATCCGTTACCGCGTCAACCCGCGGCTGGTGCGCGGGCTGGATTACTACACGCGCACGGTGTTTGAATGGGTGACGACGCGGCTTGGCGCGCAGGACGCAGTGTGTTCCGGCGGCCGCTACGACGGGCTGGTGGAACACCTGGGCGGCAAGCCTACACCGGCCATCGGATTCGCCATGGGCATGGAACGGCTGGTCGCACTCATGGAAGACGTGCAGGTGCCGCTGCCGGACAGCTCGCCACACGCGTATCTGGTACGCGTGGGTGCCGAGGCCGAGCGTGCCGGATTCAAGCTCGCCGAGCAGTTGCGTTCTGCGTTGCCGGGCTTGCGGCTGCTCACGGATTGCAGCGGCGGCGATTTCGGCAAGCAGTTGAAGCGCGCCGACAAGAGCGGCGCGCGCGTGGCGCTGGTGCTGGGTGACAATGAAGCCCGCAATCAGCAGGTCGGTTTCAAGCCGCTGCGCAACACCACGGAGCAGGTAAACATTTCCTGGGAGCAGGCGGCCGCGCGTCTGGCGGCCTGGCTGGAATGATGCGCGGCGAATCTAACAGGCATTATTAAACCGGATATCGGGAGCAGAGTGTGGACGAATTTCTTTCGGAACAAGAGCAGGTTGAGCGCCTCAAGAAGTGGTGGCTGGACAACTGGAAGTCCATCGCCGCCGGCATCATCATTGCGCTCATCATCATTTTTGGCTGGCGCTACTGGCAGCACCGTTCGCAGGTGCGCAGCCTGACCGCCTCGGCCATGTACAACCAGATGGGCTCGCTTCTGGCCACGGGTCAGGGCCCGCAGGCGCTGCAGGTGGCCAATCAGCTGGTGAACAACTACAGCGACACGCCGTATGCCGCGCAGGCTGCGTTGGCCATGGCGCAGTACGACGTCGGCAGCAACAAGCCCGACGATGCCATGCAGATGCTCGACTGGGTCATCGCCCACAGTAAGGACCAGGGCTTGCAGTTGCTGGCGCGCCTGCGGCTGGCGCGCGTCAAACTTTCGGTGGGCGATCCGCAAGCGGCGCTGACGGCGCTCTCGGGTGTCGCCGCCAGCGGCTTTGCGCCGCTGTTTGACGAAGCCCGCGGCGACGCCTACATGAAACTGGGCAAGATGGCGCAGGCGCGCAGTGCCTACCAAAGCGCCCTCAGCGCCTGGACGCCCGAGATGGGCGACAAATCCTTGCTGCAGATGAAACTCGACAACGTCACAGGCGCCGAGCCCGCAACCGTCACGCACACCCAGGCACCCGCCGTCAAAACCGGAGCCAAACAGCCGTGAAAAAAACCATCTGGCTCGCCGCAATCGTCATGCTGCTGGCGGCATGCGTCACTAACAACGTGGAGCCGCCCGCACCGCTGGTGGCGTTCACGCCCGGCGTCAAGGTCGAGCGCCTCTGGAGCACCTCGGTCGGCTCGGCCGATCCGATTCTGCGCCTCGGGATTGTCGCGGCCAGCGACGGCAGCAACGTGTACACCGCGGATCGCGGCGGCAGCGTGTACGCGTTTGCACTCAAGAATGGCGACCGGTTGTGGCGCAGCGAAACCCGGCTGTCGTTGTCCGCCGGCCCGGGCGTGGGCGACGGTCTGGTGGTGGTCGGCGCGAGCGACGGTTCCGTCGTGGCCTTGAATGCCGCCAATGGCGCTCAGGTCTGGAAGGCAAGCGTCAACGGCGCCATCCTCGCGAGTCCCGCGGTCAGCGCGCAGGCCGTGATCGTGCACACCATCGACGGCCACATCGTGGCACTGTCGGCGGCTTCGGGGCAGAAGCTGTGGAGTGTCTCCCGCGACGTGCCCAACTTGACCTTGCGCGGTTCCGGCACGCCGTTGATCGCGGGGAACACCGTGCTCCAGGGCATGGCCAGTGGCCAGCTGCTGGCGCTGAACTTGACGGACGGCAGCCAGCGCTGGGTCGCCACCATTTCTGCGCCCCAGGGCAGCAATGAACTGACGCGGCTTGCCGGTCTGAACGGCGTGCTGGCCGCGGACGACAGCAATGTGTTCGCGGTGAATTACCAGGGGCGGGTCGCGGACGTGGCGCTGGATACCGGCCAGATTCTGTGGATGCGTGATATGTCGAGCTACACCGGCGTGAGCGCGGATGACGCGCACGTGTATGTCACCGATACCCACAGTGCGGTGTGGGCGCTCGACAAGACCAACGGCGTGCCGGTTTGGACGCAACCGGCAATGCGGGCGCGCGATCTCGGCGTGCCGGTGCCGTTCGGCAGCACCGTGGTGGCCGGAGACCTCCAGGGCTACGTGTTCTTCCTGTCCAAAAAAGACGGCAGCATCGTGGCACGCGTGAGTCTCGGCGGCGATCCGATACTCGCGCCGCCTATCGTGGTTAACGATACGTTGGTGGTGTTGTCGAGCAACGGCGACTTGGCCGCCTACAAGCTCACGCCGCTCAAGTAATAATGAATCGCGGCTAAAGCCGCTCCTACTGTAAGATGTGTGGGAGCGCGGTTGGGGCGGATAACTGATCCGCTCACCGTAATTCATTATTGGGATTCTCTATGCTCCCGGTCATCGCCATCGTCGGCCGCCCCAACGTCGGCAAATCCACGCTCTTCAATTGGCTGACGCGCTCGCGCGACGCATTGGTCGCGGATGTGCCGGGGCTGACCCGCGATCGCCAGTACGGCTACGGCAAACTCGGCGACCGTCCCTATGTGGTGGTGGACACCGGAGGCCTGGAAGGCGCCGCAGATGAATTCCAGCCGCTCATGGCACGCCAGACGCACAAGGCCATCGCGGAAAGCGATGCGGTGATTTTCCTGGTGGATGGCCGTGCCGGGCTGACCGCGGCCGATCACAACGTGGCAACACAACTGCGCCGCAGCGGCAAGCCGGTGTACCTCGCGGTCAACAAGACCGAGGGTTTGCGTGCGGAACTCGCGACTGCTGAATTCCACGCACTTGGCCTGGGCGAACCGCAGGCCATCGCCTCGGCCCACGGCACGGGTGTCGAGGATCTCATCAACGGGGTGCTCGCCGCTTTACCGGAGGATACGGACGCCGCAGCTCCGCAAGCCGGTGCGCGCATTCCCGTGGCGGTCATCGGCCGGCCCAATGTCGGCAAGTCCACGCTCATCAATCGCCTGCTGGGCGAGGAGCGCCTGCTGGCGAGCGAGCGGCCGGGTACCACGCGCGACAGCATCTATATACCTTTCGAGCGCGATGGCCGCACTTACACTTTGATTGACACCGCCGGCGTGCGCCGGCGCGCGCGTGTCGAGGATGCCATTGAGAAATTCAGCATCATCAAGGCGCTGCAAGCGATCGACCGGGCGCAGGTGGTGATTGCGCTCGTGGATGGCCAAGAAGGCGTGACCGATCAGGACGCGTCCTTGCTGGGGCTGGCGGTGGAGCGCGGCCGGGCGCTGGTGATTGCCGTCAACAAGTGGGACGGGCTGAGTGAAGATCAACGCGGACAGGTGCGCCGCACGATTGACCTGAAGCTGCCGTTCCTGGAATTCGCGCACCTGCATTTCATTTCCGCCTTGCACGGCAGCGGTGTCGGCGATTTGATGGCTTCGGTGGATCAGGCCGCGGCCGCGGCCGCGCGCGATCTCGATACGCCCGAGCTTACACGTACGCTGCAAGCTGCCGTGGTGCAGCACCAACCCCCGCTGGTGCGCGGCCGGCGGCCGAAGCTGCGTTACGCCCACCAGGGCGGACGCAACCCGCCGGTGATCGTGATCCACGGCAACCAGACCGACGAGGTGCCCGGCGATTACCGGCGCTATCTGGAAAACACTTTCCGCAAGGCCTTCGATCTTTATGGCACGCCGGTGCGCGTTGAGTTTCGCGGCAGCGGAAATCCGTATGCGTCCAAGCGCCGCAAGAAGCTTACGCCCAGGCAAGCCAAAATTACCCGTCGCCAGCGGCGTATCCGGAAAAAGCGCGAGTCCTGATCGAATTGCACACGCTGGCGCAGTACTTATGGGGATGCAATTGTGATTGGAGGCGAGTCGTGAAAATCCCGTTCGATTTCACCGGTTATTGCGTAGCCATTGCCGGGGGCAGCCGCGGCATCGGGCGCGCAATCGCACTGGGTTTCCTGGAAGCTGGCGCCAGCGTCTCGGTATGTGCGCGCGGCCAGGAGGGGCTCGACAGCCTGCGCCGCGATGCGGGTTCGCATGCTGCCAAGCTGCACACTGAGGTATGCGATCTCGCGCAGGCGGATGAAATCAAACGCTGGATCGCCGCCTCCGCGGAGCAACTGGATGGAATGGACGTGCTCGTCAACTGCGCGACCGGCTACGGATTCCACGAGCAGGACGAAGACTGGGAAATGGATTTCAAGGTGGACCTGATGGCGGCGGTGCGCGCTTCGCGTGAGGCGCTGCCGTACCTTAAACGCTCGTCACACGCCTCGATTCTGCACACCAGTTCGATCGGCGCGCTGCGCCCGCGCGTGATGGGTCCGCCGTATGCCGCCATGAAAGCGGCGCTGAGCCACTACACCACCACCCAGGCGCTGATGCTCGCGGAACACGGGATACGCGTGAACGCGGTGGCGCCGGGCTCAATCGAGTTCCCGGATGGGGTGTGGAACCGCCTCAAACGCGAGAAGCCGGAGCAGTACGCCAAAATCCTCGCCACCATCCCGTTCGGCCGTTACGGCACGCCGGAGGAGGTGGCGCAGGTCGCGCTGTTTCTCGCGTCGCCGCTGGCCGGCTGGATCACCGGCCAGACAATCGTGGTGGACGGCGGCCAGTCGCTGCGTTTCTAGTACGACCGGATCGAATATGTTCTGTGACCTCGACGGGGCACGAGCTCGCAACGTTCAGGCTAAATCAAAGATCAGCACTTCTGCCTCAGGCCGGCCGGCGAGCGACAGTTTTGCTTCTGCCGACACTGTGAGCCCGTCACCTGCGGATATGTCTGCACCGTTGACTGTCACCGCGCCGCGCGCGACTTGCAACCAGGCGTGGCGGCCGGGCGTCAGCGGCAGGTCGAGTTTTGCACCGTCACGCAGGTTAGCGCGGTAGAGTTTCACGTCCTGATGGATAGTAACGGTGCTTCCGCTGCCGTCCCGCGAACCGACCAGGTCCAGTTGTGCCGCGCTTTTCACCTCGGGCATGAGTTTCTGTTCGTAGCTCGGCGGTAAACCATTGCGTTCAGGCAGTATCCAGATCTGCAGGAAATGTACCGGTTCCGATTTCGAGGGATTCATTTCGCTGTGCTGCACACCGGTACCGGCGCTCATGCGCTGGATCTCGCCCGGCCGGATCACCGAACTCGTACCGGTGCTGTCCTGGTGTGCCAACGCGCCTTCCAGTACGTAGCTCACGATCTCCATGTCCTGATGCCCGTGAGTGCCGAAGCCCGCTCCCGGGATTACGCGGTCCTCGTTGATAACACGCAGTGCGCGAAAACCCATGTGTTTCGAATCATAGTACTGGCCGAAGGAAAACGTGTGCTTGCTGTCGAGCCAGCCGATTTTCGTCGGCCCGCGTTCGCTCGCTTTGCGCAGCTCAATCATTGGCGCTCTCCAAGGTGTAATACGGTTGACCGGAACCGGCCATGGGTTTCCGGCGGCGTGCCATGCATCTGCCCACGGATGCTCAGGTGGGTGTGACCAGACCGGACTTGAACAGTATGTCCACGAACGGCTCTACGGTTTCCTTCCGCGCCCAATCGCGCTGCAATTCGCAAATGAGCTGAGCCACACTGGTGAGCTGGGCGCCGGCTTGTTGAACACGCCTGAGCGCCGTGCGATGTGCTTCAAGCGAAGTGCCGCCGACCGCGTCCACCACCGGATAGACCTCGTAACCTTCGCGCAGGGCATCAAGAGCCGGAAAGCTGAGGCAGGCCTCCGTCCAGAGCGCGGTCATGATGAG
>JAGXAL010000154.1 GCA_018971605.1 Natronospirales bacterium
AGAGATACCGTTGTACTGGAGCGGCTGACTTCAGGCGTTCATGCCGGGGCACACGGGTTGCGGTTTCCCTCCGCAACCGGCGGTCCTATCCAATGCGTGCTCTAATGTAAGCGGACCTTGCTAATTGCGTGTGTATGGCCGGTGTTGGCGGCGAATTCAAGTGGTGGATGCAACACACTGATGGCTGCGAAGAGCAGCAGGAGTGTTGCAGATGCACTATCGGAAGCGGATCTACTACTCTGAGGCACAAAAGGCGCAGATGTGGGAGCGCTGGGAGAAAGGCGAATCTCTCCAGCAAATCGCGCAGCTGTTCGACCGCAACCATTCGTCGATCCAGCGCATACTCGCAGAGTCGGGCGGGGTTCGCCCGCCGCCGCGACTGCGATCCCCGCGCGCGCTCAGCCTTGCGGAGCGTGAAGAAATCTCGCGCGGCGTGCTCATGCGACGTTCGTTACGAACCATTGCGGCCAAGCTCGAACGGACGCCATCCACGATCAGCCGGGAGTTACGTCGCAACGGTGGGTGTGACACCTACCGCGCCAGCCAAGCCGATGCCGCGGCGTGGGAGCGGGCTCGGCGCCCCAAGTCGTGTAAGCTGCAGCTGCACCCAACCTTGGCCAGGCAAGTCGCTGCCAGGCTGCGGCAACAATAGTCGCCGGAGCAGATCGCGGGCTGGCTCCGGCGTACTTACTCCGACGACACGAGCCGTCAGGTGTCTCACGAAACGATCTATCGCACGTTGTACATCCAGTCGCGGGGCGCCTTGAAGAAGGAGCTGTTGACCCACCTGCGCCGTACCCGCGCCATGCGCCGATCACGTCACCATACGCAAAAGACTGAAAACCACGGACGCATCGTCGGTGCGGTGTCGATTAGCGAGCGGCCCGCCACTGCCGCGGATCGTGCGGTGCCTGGCCACTGGGAAGGCGATTTGGTGTTCGGTAGCCACAACAGCCAGATCGCAACCTTGGTTGAGCGCCAGACGCGCTACGTGATGCTGGTGAAAGTCGCCAGCAAGGACACCACCACCGTGGTCGATGCCCTAATCGGACATGCGCGTCACTTGCCCAGAGAACTCTATCGCTCGCTCACCTGGGATCGCGGTAAGGAGCTGGCCGCACACCGACGCTTCACGCTCGCGACCCACATCCAGGTCTACTTCTGCGATCCCCACAAGCCCTGGCAACGCGGTTCGAACGAAAACACCAACGGACTGCTGCGCCAGTACCTGCCCAAAGGCCTCGACCTGTCGGGCATTTCACAAGCCAAGCTCAACAGCATCGCCAAGCAATTGAACGAACGTCCTCGGAAGACGTTAGCCTACGAAACGCCCGCCGAACGTTATCGGCAATGTGTTGCGTCGATCAGTTGAATCCGCCGCCGCAAGTAGCCATTGCGCTAGGTACTGGAATCGCCGATTTGGTTTCTTTTGCGCTCGTGTTTCCACAGCACTTCCGTTCCGCCGTTCTGACGCGCGATGACGCGCGCCAGTACGAATAACAAATCAGACAGCCGGTTGAGGTACTTGATGGCTTCCGGATTCTGTGGATGCTGTCGATGCAGCGTCCAAGCGCGGCGCTCTGCGCGCCTGCAAACGGTGCGCGCCAGATGGCAGACGGCGGCGGCGCGGTTGCCGCCCGGCAGGATGAATTCCTTGAGCGGCGGCAAGCCGGCGTTGAATTTGTCGAGTGTGGTTTCGAGCCGCGTGACGTGTTCGGCGGTAATGGCGGTGTAACCGGGCAGGCAGAATTCGCTGCCGAGATCGAAGAGTTCGTGCTGGATCGGCTGGAGTGCAGTGTGCACCCCGTCCGGTAGCGGTTCCGCGAGCAGCAAACCGAGCGCGCTGTTCAATTCATCGAGCGTGCCGTAGGCCTCGACATGCAGATCATCCTTGGGCACGCGGGTGCCGTCGGCGAGGCCGGTGGTGCCGTCATCACCGGTACGGGTGTAAATCTTGCTCAGCCGGTTGCCCATTTCAGTATGTCCAAGAAAGTGACGAATCCGGTTCAGGTGCCGGGTACCGGTGTGATGGTGGATTTGGACAGCGGCACGGAGAATCCGTCGGACCAGAACACTTCCCATCCCTGCGTGATGAGATCCGTAGCCAGCCAGGTAAGCCAAGTGTCGCGGTTCCAGGTGAGGTCCGGGACTTCCTCAAACAGCAGGAAATCCTCTTCCGGCAGACGCTCGCTGGCAATCACCCGCAACAGCGCCTGTTCACGATTCTCACGGCTGGCGACCAGGCACTCGAAGGCTTCGTGGCTGCGGCGCGCGAGAAACGCAGGCCGCGCGTCAGTGATAGACAAGTCCCGACCATAAGCCAGCAACTCCTCGCGCCGGTCAAGATAGGGCAGAACCAGACTGGGTTGCAGTGCAGATTCGGTGGTAGAAAGGTAAGGCGCAAACTCATTGCGCTGCACGAAGTCCACCAGCGCCTGCTGCGCGTTAGCCAGTTTCGCCAGGTTGGCGAGCGGCGTGTAGTGCGCATCGACGCGGTGTTCCTCGAGCCAGCTCTCGCACAGCACCGGCACCGGATCATCGTAGGCTTGCAGGGCGATGCTGTAGCCGAAGGGGCGGCCGCTGCGGTCGGCGGTTTCGTAGAGAGATAGGCGCACCGCGCCTTGTGCCTGCGACAGGCGAATCAGCATGTGACTCAGGCGGTTGATGGCTTGCACGATCCAGACCCGGTTTAAGGCGCGGCTGACAAGACGGATGAGATTTTACTGGATTCCGGAATTCGGGGGACTAGTGAAATGCTCTAGGCTCAGCTCTGGCAATGTGGGCAGAAGTAGGTCATGCGCTGACCGGTGGCGCGCGCCACGATGCGCTGGCCGCAGCGCCGGCAGGCCTCACCCTCGCGCCCGTACACGCGCAAATGCTGGCGGAAATAACCGGGCTGGCCATTCTCACGGGTGAAATCCCGCAGCGTGGTGCCGCCCGCCTTGATGGCCGCGCTCAGCACTTTTTGGATGGCTTTGGCGAGCGCGCGGTAGCGCTC
>JAGXAL010000038.1 GCA_018971605.1 Natronospirales bacterium
TCGGCATAGCGCCGCAGAATGGCATTGGTCTGCCCGATCTCGAAA
Source organism: Natronospirales bacterium (assembly GCA_018971605.1). Lineage (GTDB taxonomy): Bacteria > Pseudomonadota > Gammaproteobacteria > Natronospirales > REEB76 > REEB76. Next base: position 46 of record JAGXAL010000038.1, read on the forward strand.
ACGGGCGAAGCGTTGCGTGGGTCGTAGATCTGTGCTTGCCGCAGGCCAGCCAGCGCCTGCTGCCATTGTCCCTGCCGGCGTGAGATCGCCGCGTCGAATTCCTCGACATTTGAATCGTGAGGCAACGCCTTGCGCGCGAGCACGAGTTCAGCTCGCGCGCGCGCGTACTCGCGAAAGCCCCAGTACCAGTAGAGCGCAAGCGCCAAATGCGCTTGGCCCAGATCCGGCTGCAGGCTGAGCGCACGATCCGCCGTATACTTCGCTTGCTTCAGCCGCGCGTCGCCGCGGTCTTCGCCGAAGAAGTACATGTACATGTGCGCCCGTGCGAGCAAGGCGTCGGCCAAGGCGAAGTTTGGGTCCTTCGCCAGCGCCTCCTGCAACAGGTCAATCGCCGGCGGCATCTCGGACGCGGCCAGTGTGTACTGATCGTTGGCGCGGTTGGAGTACGCCAACGCGCGTAAATAAAGATCCCAAGCTTCGGGATTCTGCGTCGGAATCGCCGCCACGCGCGCGCTGTCGGCCGGCGATAGTTTCGCCTGCAACGCGTCAGCGACTTTCTGCGCCACCTCGCCCTCCACGCCAAAGATATTGTCGAGCGTGCGCGGATAAGCCTCAGCCCACAGGTGCGCATCGCTGCTCGCATCAATCAACTGCACATTGATCAGCACCTGATTACCGGCCTTCTGTACGCTGCCTTCCAGGATCGTCGCCACGCCAAGCTGCTGCGCGATGGTTTTCAGATTGTCCGGGTGGCTGGCGTATTTTTCGGTCGAAGTGCGTGAGATGACCTTGAGGTCGCCGATATCGGCCAGTTTGGTCAGGATCAGATCCTGCATGCCGTCGGCGAAGTAGGCGTTGGCCTTGTCGGTGGAAAGATTTTCGAACGGCAGCACCGCGATGGATTTGGCCGGCACCGCCGCGAACGTCTGGGATTGGGTTGGCGCGGAGCCCTGAAGCAGCGAGGCATGCTCGCGCGAGAATTGCAGGGCGTAAAAACCGGAGATTACCACCAGCACGATGACCACGGCCGTGGCCAGCGCGCTCAGCTTCCAGTGACGCCGTTGCCAGCTGTCAGGCTTGGCCGCACCTTTGGGCTCGATCAGCAACCAGGCCAGAACCACAACCACCGGAAAGCCCAGGAGCAGAACGATGATGACCGTCGGCACCGCGCCCGTCCAGCCGAAATACGGAAATGCACGGCTCACCAGTTGAATCAGGAAGCCGACCACCACGGCGTAAGCGACCACCACCCCGTACATGTGGTGCTGCTTGAGCCGCGCCAAGAAGTTGGTGGATCCGTCGGCCATGGAACCCCCCCCCGTGAATGGCGCCAGACTATAAGGGGCGGCAGCCCGGCAGGAAAGCCCCGCACAAGCTGCAGCGCAGATCGCGTGTATGCCTGCCGTGAGCCTGTCGAAGGGCCGGCACGGCCACGATTACCAGTGTAAGCCCCTGAATTGCAAGCCTGTACGCGTTTCTGTATAGTTCGCGGCCTTCCGGCTCGCGCCGGAAGCCCTTGCTCCACCGCATGACGGGGAGCCGGTCAGTCCACAAGGAGCCTCTCTTGAGACACTACGAAGTCGTGTTTCTGGTCCACCCTGACCAGAGTGAACAGGTGCCCGCGATGATCGAGCGCTACCGCTCGATGATCGAGTCCGCCGGCGGCAAAATCCACCGCTTGGAGGACTGGGGCCGCCGCCAGCTCGCCTATCCCATCGCCAAGATGCACAAGGCGCATTACGCGCTCATGAACATCGAGTGCGATCAAGCCACGCTCAACGAGCTGGTCGGCATGTTCCGCTTCAACGATGCGGTGCTGCGCCATTTGGTGATGCGCCGCGACAACGCCGTCACCGAGCCCTCGCAACTCATCAAGCCGAAAGAAGAAAAAGAAGAGCGCGCCGAGCGCTTTGACAGCGACGAGGCCGAGGGCGAAACCGAGGCCGAAGCCGCTGACGGCGCGGAAGCCGCGCCTGAAGCCGAGGAACCGGTGCGCGCTGAAAACGCGTAATCACGCAAACCTATTCGAGGACTACACGCATGTCACGTTTTTTCCGCAAGCGTAAATTCTGCCGCTTCACGGCCGAAGGCACCGAAGAGATCGACTACAAGGACCTGGCCACGCTCAAGGCCTACGTCAGCGAGACCGGCAAGATCGTGCCAAGCCGCATCACCGGCACGCGCGCCTTCTACCAGCGGCAACTGGCGCTCGCCGTGAAGCGTGCACGCTTCCTGGCGCTGCTGCCTTACACCGACCAGCACTGAGGGCGCCTCCATGGAAGTCATTCTGCTGCAGAAAGTCGAAAATCTCGGCAACCTTGGCGACAAGGTGAAAGTGCGCGCCGGCTACGGGCGCAATTTCCTGATTCCGCACGGCAAGGCCAAGCCCGCGACCGCCGCCAACGTCGCGGAATTCGAGAAACGCCGTGCCGAGCTGGAAAAGAACGCCGCCGATGCGCTTGTTTCAGCAACGGCGCGCAAACGGGAACTCGAGGGTAGGGCCGTGAGCATCACCGCCAAGGCCGGCAGCGAAGGCAAGCTGTTCGGCTCGGTGGGCACGCTGGACATCGCCGAGGCGCTGACCCGGGCGGGCGTGCGCGTGGAACGCAAGGAAGTACGCATGCCGCAGGGCCCGATCCGCGTGGCCGGCGAGCACAAAGTGGAAATCCACCTGCACACCGACGTGAACGTGGAAATCACGGTCACGGTGATCGCCGAAGAATAACTGCTGAAATATTCGTCAGTCTGCGCGCTCGGGCGCAGACCGCCGCGTCTGTTTTCAGGAACGGCGCGGTACGCATCGCGTCGGCTTGCAAGCCTGCGGGCACGCGCCTAGAGTCTAAGCCGCACACATCAGAACCGATCGCATGCCGGGAGCCGTCAAGAGTCTCGAAAGCCACACCAACGCGGCGCTGGAAAGCATCCGCGTGCCGCCGCATTCGGTGGAAGCCGAACAGGCGGTGCTCGGCGGCCTGATGCTGGACAACGCTACCTGGGAGCGCATCGCCGACCGCCTGCACGAAGAGGATTTCTACCGCCAGGATCATCGGCTCATCTTCCGCGCCATCACCGAGCTCAGCAACAGCGAGCAACCCTTCGACGCGGTGACGCTCTCGGAATGGCTGCAAAGCCGCGAGCAACTCGAACAGGCCGGCGGTCTCGCCTATCTCGCGACCCTGGCGCGCGACACGCCCACCGCCGCCAACGTGCGCGCCTACGCCGACATCGTGCACGAGCGCGCGGTGCTCCGGCAGTTGATCCGCGTCGGCGGCGAACTCGCGGAAGCCGCCTACCGTCCCGAAGGCCGCAGCACCGAAGAGCTGGTGGAATTCGCCGAGCGCCAGGTGTTCGAGATTGCCGAAAGCCGCGGCCGGCTGAAGCAGAGTTTCGTGCAGATCAACGATCTCTTGTCCAAAGCCGTGGACCGGCTGGACACCCTGATGCACGCCAACAATCCGGTGACCGGCCTGGCCACCGGCCTGCAGAAATTCGACGAGATGACCGCCGGCCTGCAACCCGGCGACCTGATCATCATCGCCGGCCGTCCCTCGATGGGGAAAAGCGCGCTGGCCCTGAATATCGCCGAATACTGCTCCTGCCGTCCGCAGAGTCCCATCCCCAGCGCGGTATTCAGCATGGAAATGTCCGGCGAGCAGCTCGCCATGCGCCTGATTTCCTCGCTGGGACGCATTGACCAGCAGAAAGTGCGCACCGGCCGGCTCGACCAGAGCGACTGGCAGCGCGTGACCTCGGCGATCGCCATCATGTCCAAGGCGCCCATGTACATTGACGACAGCGGCGCGCTCACGCCCACGGAACTGCGCGCCCGCGCGCGCCGCCTGAAGCGCGAGCACAACATCCAGATGATGGTGGTGGATTACCTGCAGCTCATGCACGTGCCCGGCAGCAACGAGAACCGCGCCACAGAAATCTCGGAAATCTGCCGCAGCCTGAAGTCGCTGGCGCGCGAGCTCAACATCCCGGTGGTGGCCTTGTCGCAGCTGAACCGTAGCGTGGAACAGCGCCCCGACAAGCGTCCCATCATGTCGGACCTCAGGGAATCCGGTTCCATCGAGCAGGACGCCGACCTGATCGCCTTCATCTATCGCGATGAGGTGTACGACAAGGACAGCCCCAACAAGGGCATGGCGGAAATCATCATCGGCAAGCAGCGCAACGGCCCTATCGGCATGGTGCCGGCCACCTTCCTGGGCACATACACCCGCTTCGAAAATTATGCTGCCGAGGTCCCGGGAGCCTACGAGTGAGCCGCGCCACCGGCGCGCTCATCAGCCTCGCCGCCCTGCGTCATAACCTGCGCCAGGCACATGCCTTGGCGCCGCACTCACGCATCATGGCCATGGTCAAGGCCAACGCCTACGGTCACGGGCTGGCGGTCGCGGCGCGTGCGCTCTCCGCCGCCGATGCCTTCGGCGTGGCCTCGCTCGAAGAAGCCCTGATCCTCCGGCACGCGGGTCTGGCCCATCCCATCGTGCTGCTCGAGGGCGTGTTTTCCGCGGCCGAGATCGAAGAAGCCGCGCACAACGGCTGCGAGCTGGTGGTGCATGACGAACGTCAATTGGCGCTGCTTGAAGCTTCAGCTCTGGAAAAGTCCCTGAATGTGTGGCTCAAGCTGGACACCGGCATGCATCGCCTCGGGTTTGCGCCCGGCGAAGCGCACGCCGTCTGGGAGCGATTGAATAGCGCGCGTTCCGTGCGCACGCCGCTGCGCTTGATGACGCATCTGGCGCGCGCCGACGAACCCGGCAACCCGCACACGCGTGCACAACTGCAAACCTTCGCGGACGTGACCCGAGGCTGGATCGCCGAGCGCAGCATCGCAAATTCCGCGGCGCTGCTCGCCTGGCCCGAGAGTCACGCTGACTGGGTGCGCCCGGGAATCCTCTTGTACGGCGTGTCACCTTTCCCGGATCACGCCGGCGTGGAATACGATCTCAAGCCAGTAATGACCATGCGCACCGTGTTGATCGCGGTGAAGACCGTGGCCCGCGGTGACACGGTGGGTTACGGAGGCAACTGGCAGGCGGAGCGCGACACGCGTATCGGCATCGCCGCCATCGGTTACGGCGATGGTTATCCGCGCCACGCGCCCAACGGCACGCCGGTGCTGGTGAATGGCGCGCGCGTGCCACTCATCGGACGCGTGGCCATGGACATGATTGCCGTCGACTTGCACACGCAAGCAACTGCGCGCGTCGGTGACGAGGTGGTGTTATGGGGACCCGAGTTGCCGGTCGAGGAAATCGCGCGCGCCGCCGGCACCATCCCCTACGAACTGCTCTGCGGTGTCACCCAGCGGGTGAAGTTCGGCGTGGTGGACGAACACCAGCCTGAGCGCGCTGCGGCTCAGGCGCCCCAACAAATCAAGTAGAGTGCGCTTGCGCACCCATCCCCGATCGAGACCAGGTACATAAATACACCCCGGGTTTCAGACATTAGGCAATGTGTAAAAACCCATTTTCACGCCCGCGAGCTCGATGACATCGTTATCGCCGAGCTTGCGCGCTTCCGCCCCGATCTCCTTGCCGTTCACCGTCGGGAATCCCTGACCCGATCCGCTTTCCACGTGTACCACGTAGAAGCCGTCGCCACGGCGCGTGATGGCCGCGACCTGCACGCCGGGGCGGCCGAGCGTGGTGAGCGCCTTGGTGAGCTCGAGTTCCTTGCCGGCAAAGCCGCCGGACAAAACCTGCAGCTTGCCCTTGGGCAGCACGACCTTCGCGGATTCGGCGACCGGCGGCACGCCCGCACCGGATTGCGCGATCGCACGGTTGACGCTGTCGAGACTCGGCGCACCCGGCATGCTCTGGGTACCGGGCTTGATCACCATGGTGCGCTCGAATTCGTCCTGGCCCTCGTTAGCGTGACTGCTCACGTACTTGAGCTGGTGGCGGCCGATGGTGATCACATCGCCTTCCTGCAGCGCATGCTTCTTGATGAGCTTGCCGTTGACGTAAGTGCCGTTGGTGCTGTTCAAATCCTCGAGGAAGGAATCCTTGAGGATGTTGAGGATCAGCGCATGGTGTCCGCTCACCGCCATGTTGTCGATGTGGATGTCGTTGTCCGACAGCCGTCCGACGGTGTAGCGCTCCTTCTCGAGCTCGTATTGCGCCAGTTCCTGCCCGTCCAGCGTGAGTATGAGCTTGCCCATGAATAGTCCTCGTCAAATATCCGTTGTTGTGATTTGCCGCCACGCGTCCCGGTCACGAAAACCAGTCGGTCACACGTTCGAAAAAACCTTTGTTCCCATCCTCGAATGGCATCACGGGTTTGGCGAGCACCACCGAGATGTTGTCGCGCCCGCCGTTATCATTGGCCAGCTTGATCAACTGGTGCGCCGCGATTTCCAGATTATCACTAAACGTGTCCATGGTTAAGTGAATATCCGGGTCCGGCACCATGTCATTCAAGCCGTCGCTGCAGAACAGATAGATATCGCCCACCCGCGCCACGTCTTCCTGCAAGTCCACCATGACCGTGGGCTCGATGCCGAGCGCCCGGGTCACCAGGTTCTTGTTGAGCGACTTGCGCGCTTCCTCCGGGGTGTAGAAGCCGCGCACCACCAGTTCCTGCAGCAGCGAATGGTCGTGGGTGATCTGCTCGAACACCCCGTGCCGCAGGCGGTAAATGCGCGAGTCGCCGACGTGCGCGATGGACAGGCGGTTGTTGTAAAACAGCGCCGCCGCCACCGTGGTGCCCATGCCTTCGCATTGCGGCTGGCTTTTGGCGGTGTCATGGATGACCTCGTTGGCGCGCTGCAGCGCATTGCGCAGCAACACACTCTCATGGCTGTAGCCGCTATCGCTTGCGCCCAGGCGCTTGCGCGCGGCCTTGAGCCCGGAGGCGATGAACTTCTGGATGATTTCAATCGCCATACCGCTGGCAATCTCACCGGCCTTGTAACCGCCCATGCCGTCGGCCACCACCACCAAGCCCAGCTCCAGGTCCGTGAGGATGGCGTCTTCGTTGTTGGGCCGCACCGCGCCTTTGTCAGTGCGCCCGACGAATTCGAGTTTCCCCTGGTAACCCATGGCGTGCGCTTCGATCTTCAGGCGCGCAGCTTGGCGGCGCAGGTGCGCAGTTCGGCGGCAAATTGCCCGCCGCGCCGATAACGATCGTCCGGATTTTTCTGCAAGACCTTGTCAAGCACGCGATCCGCACACGCGGGCAATTCCGGACGCACCGAGGTCGCGGGCGCCTGCGTCTCGTTGGCGATCTTGTACATGAGCGTGGCCATGGACTCCGCGCGAAACGGTAACTGGCCGGTGAGCAGCTGATACAGCGTCACGCCGAGCGAGAACAGATCCGAACGGCCGTCCACCCTGCGCCCCGCCAATTGTTCCGGCGACATGTACGACGGCGTGCCCAGCACCATGCCTGTCTTGGTGCGGCTGGCATCGGTGATGCGCGCAATTCCGAAATCCGTGAGTTTCAGCGCGCCACTTTCGGCCTCGTACATGATGTTCGCGGGCTTGATGTCGCGGTGCACCACGTTCTGGGCATGGGCGTAATCCAGCGCTTCGGCGCACTTGGCGATGATTTCCATGACCAGCTTCGGCGGCAGCAAGGCACTGGCCTTGACATGCGGTGTGAGATCGCCGCCCTTGAGGAACTCCATGGAGATGTAGGCGAGATCCTGTTCTTCACCGGCGTCGTAGATGGTGACGATATTCGGATGATTCAGGCGCCCGGCGGTTTCCGCCTCGCGGAAAAAACGCCGCTTGACCTCATCCAGCTCCTCGGCTTCGAACTCTCGCGACAGGGCCAGCGTCTTGATGGCCACCACGCGGTTGATCTTGGGATCGCGGCCCTGATACACGACACCCATGGCGCCCTTGCCGAGTTCCTTTTCCACCTGATAGCGGCCGAGCATCGGCTTTTGCAGGGTGCCGTCGCCGAGAATCAGTGTACCGCCGGGCGTAACGCCGCCCAGCACCACCGTGCCTTCGATTTGCTGCGAGCGTTTCAGGCGCTGCGCCACGTCGCGGAATTTGGCGTCGTAGTCGGCCACGTAACGGTACACCGAGCCGGCCTTGTTGAACTGGCGCTTGCGCTCGTAGTCGAGCCCCAGGTTGTACAACAGGTCCGCGATGCTGTCGTTCATGGGGCATTTGCGGAATTTCTCGAAGGCCATGTCCAGCTGGCCCTGGCCCTGGAACGCCAGACCCAGCATCTTGTTGCTCTCGGCGCTGTCAGCTTCGGTGCGCAACCGCAAGCGGTCGGTGACGCCGAAGAGCTTCACGGTCATGAACAAATGCCCGGTCACCAGCAGGAGCGCCGGCAGCATCAGCTCGATCCACACGAAGCGCTCCATCATGAAACCGAATTCAGCGACGAGCATGACCACCAGCAGCACCAGACTGAGCAGCGCGCCCCAGCCGGGCTTGAGATGCGGCAGCGCCACGGCCAGATAGGCAATCATCAGCAACAACGCCAGCAGTGTCACCAGATGCGTCCAGCCGGGCACGGTGTAGAAATTCTGCTGCAGGATGCTGGACACCACGTTGGCCATCACCAGCACCGGCGGCATGCTCGCCGAGATGGGTGTGGGGAAACTGTTGCCGATGCCGAGCGCAGTAGCGCCGATCAGCACGATCTTGCCCTGGAAGGCCGAGGGCGGCACCTTGCCCAGGTACACGTCCGCATAGGAATACACCGGGAATGGCGGCTGACCGTTGCGGCCGGAATAGTAGAAGTTGTGCATGCGGAAATGCGCATCCGTGCCGATGAACAGGTTGCCGACCTTCACGCCCTGCCCCGGCTGCACCTGCACGTCGCTGGCTTGCAGGTTCAGATCCCGCATCGTGAGCGCCAGGGCGAGCGACGGGTAGTAATCGTTGTAATAGCGCAGCACCAGCGGCACGGAACGCAGCGCACCGTCCGCATCCGGCAGGTCATCCAGGAAACCGATGCCGGCTGCCGCCTTGGCGAAGGCCGGCTCCGGTGCGCTCATGCCGGTGGTGGCGTACGGCTGATTGACGTTGTCGCCTGTGCCGACCAGCGGCCCGAGAGCGTTGCGCAGCAGATAATCCGGCGTCGGCCCGGGCGGATTGCCGAGCGGCTCGCCCAGCGTAAACAACATGGGAATCACCACATTGCCCGCGGATTTGATCTCCATCGCGAGCTTGGCGTCGCCGTTCATGATCTGCTCGGCGAGCTGCATCTTGCCGCGCAGCGTCAACAAATCCTGACGCACCTGCGGCGGCACGCTCAAGGTGGTGCCTGCTGGCGGCAGCGTGGTCGTAGAGCCGCAATTCGCTGCGGCCGGCGCGCTGCTTGCCGCAGCCGGCGCTGTCTGGCTCACGGCCAAGGGCGCCACCACGCCCAGGCTCGAACAATGGTCGTAGAAATCCTGCATGTCACGGATGAACACGCTACCCTGATCCACCTGGGCCTCGGACAGGAACAGCGTGAGGCCCACGACTTTGGCGCCATCCTTGGAGAGCTTGCTGATAAGGTCGGCGTGATAATCGCGCGGCCACGGCCAGCGTCCCAGGGTGTTGATGCTGGCGTCGTCAATCGCGATCACGGCAATCTGGTTGCTGGGCGAGGCATTCGTCAGGTTCACGCCCAAGTCGTAAGCAGTGGTTTCCAGCCGATGAAAAGTCCCGGGAAATACGACATAAGCGACCAACAGGAACACCGCGCCGTAGATCAGGGCGGCAAACCAATCCTTGCCCCAGAAGCGCTGTTTCACCCCATCCTCTATTTAATGCTTATGTTAAGGATGCGCCATAATACATTGAATTTCCTTATAAACGGAAGCGGGAATGCTGCCCTTGCCGCATTCCGCGCCGTGCTACCATCCGGCCATACCGATAACGTCCCTCAGCCTCTTTCGTGAACAAAATCCGCACCTTGTACGTTTGTGACGCCTGCGGCGCACGCTCCCCAAAATGGGCCGGCCAGTGTCCGGACTGCGGCGCCTGGAACACCCTGGTCGAGAGCCGCGCCCCCGAAAAGCCAGCGCGCGGCCGATTGCCCAGAACCGATCACCAAGCCCAAATCCGACCGCTACCCGAAGTTCATGGCGAAAACACGCCACGGATCAGCACTGGACTCGCTGAATTGGACCGCGTCCTCGGTGGCGGACTGGTGGCCGGCTCGGTCACGCTCATCGGCGGCGATCCCGGCATCGGCAAATCCACACTGCTGCTGCAAGCCGCCGCCAATCTCGCCGACGTCCGCAGCGTGCTCTACGTCACCGGCGAAGAATCGCCCGAGCAGGTCGGACTGCGTGCACAGCGCCTCAGCGTCGCCCAACAGCCGCTGCAACTCGCCGCCGAAACCTGCATCGAGCGCATGCTGGAAACCGCGGAGACTCTCAAGCCCGCGGTGCTGGTGGTGGATTCGATTCAAACCGTTTACACCGAAATCCTGCAATCCGCGCCCGGCTCGGTGGCACAGCTGCGCGAATCCACAGGTTTGCTGGTGCGCTTCGCCAAGAGCCGCGGCACCGCCGTGCTGCTCGTCGGTCACGTCACCAAGGAAGGCGCGATTGCCGGCCCGCGCGTGCTCGAACACATGGTGGATACGGTGCTGTATTTCGAAAATGACGCCGGCAGCCGCTACCGCGTGATCCGCGCGGTCAAGAATCGCTTCGGCGCTGCCAACGAGCTCGGCGTGTTTGCCATGACCGAAACCGGCTTGAAGGAAGTCAAGAATCCATCGGCGATTTTCCTCTCACGCCACGCCGAGCCGGTGAGCGGCTCGGCAATCACCGTGATCCGCGAAGGCAGCCGTCCTATGCTCATCGAGGTGCAGGCGCTGGTGGACGAGAGCCCTCTCGCCAATCCGCGGCGCGTGGCCGTGGGGCTCGACGCCAATCGGCTGTCCATGCTGCTCGCGGTGCTGCACCGCCATGCGGGCATCGCCATGTTCGACCGCGACGTGTTCGTGAACGTCGTGGGTGGCCTGCGGCTCAGTGAGACCGCCGCGGATCTGCCGATCCTGATGGCGGCGCTTTCCAGCTTCCGCGACCAACCCTTGCCGAACGATCTGGTGCTCTTCGGCGAAGTCGGCCTCGCCGGCGAAATCCGCCCGATTTACAACGGCGAGGAACGCCTGCGCGAGGCCGCCAAGCACGGTTTCAAACATGCGATGGTCCCGAAGGGCAACGCGCCGCGCGGCGGACTCGACGGACTTCAAATAACGCAGGTCAGCCGGCTTTCTGAAGCATTGCAGGCGGTTCAGACCGGTTGAGAGCGGGTTCCCGCACCCGCACGGCGGGTGACTTTTGTTTCGGCAAAAGTCACCAAAACCATTCCCCCGAAGCGCGGGTCGCGGAAGCCGCGGCTGCCCTGCGCATGCTGCCGGCCGGGCTGCATGCAGCCCAGCGTTCGGCGGCGCGAAGCTGTGCTTCGCGTTTTTCCGCCTCACCGCTCGCTGCGGAGCCCGCCCGAGAGGCGTTCCCTCGCCTCGCGGCCAGAGCGCCGCCGTCCCTGGCGGCGCCCCTGCGGGCTCGCCTTGCTCGCTGCAGTGCTCGGCTCGCGCTACGGATACAAGAGCAAGATACGCATCGTCAAACGTCTCTTGGTCTTCAACCCCCTTGGACGCCGCCGAGCACTGGACCGAGTGAGAATCAGGCCGCGAAGCGGGCGAAGTCAGGAAGACAAGCCTTCGCAGCGGTGCAGGGATGCCCCGTCTGCGAAGCCTCGAACGAGGGATGCGCACTGGGGACCGCCGCAGGCGGCGGCGTCCCTGGAGTGTCCTTTCTTTTCGTCCCTTTTCTTTGGACAAGCAAAGAAAAGGGACCCGCCGTGCGGGTACGGAACCCCGCAACAAATTCCACGGCCGCAGGCCGCGCAATTATTTTTGCGTGCCGCGCTGCCGCACTGCCTCGAACAGCGCCACACCGGCCGCGACCGACACGTTGAGACTCTCGACCGTGCCGGCCATGGGGATATGCGCGAGAAAATCACACTGCTCCTTGGTCAGCCGGCGCAGTCCGCCACCTTCAGCGCCCAACACCAGTGCCAGCGGTCCCTTGAGATCGAGTTCGTAGAGCGACTGCTCGGCTTCGCCGGCGAGCGCCACCAGCCAGATATTCTGTTCCTTCAGTGTGCGCAGCGTGCGTGCGAGATTCGTGACCTGATAGAGCGGCGTGGCCTCGGCCGCGCCGGAGGCGACCTTGCGCGCCACCGGCGTGAGGCCGGAGGCGCGATCCTTGGGCACGATTACTGCATGCACGCCGGCGGCATTGGCACTGCGTAAACAAGCGCCCAGGTTGTGCGGGTCCTGCACCGAATCGAGCACCAGCAGAAACGCGGGCTCTTGCAGCCCGGCGAGAAAGGCTTGCAGTCCGTGTTCGTCTGGCTGCGGCAGCGCTTGCGCTTCGGCGATCACGCCCTGATGACGTGCGCCGGGTGCGCGTGCATCCAGTTCCGCACGTGACAGGCGCGTCGCCGTGACGCCGGCGCGCTCGGCAAGCGCGAGCACGCGGTTCAGACGTTCGTCATGCCGGCTGTCGAGTATCCAGAGCGCGCTCACCTGCTGTGGCGTGCTTTCGAGCAGCGCCACCACTGCATGCAGGCCATAGATTCTTTCCTGGCTCAACGGCGCGCCCTGGCGCGCGCCGGCCGAGCGGGCTTGCGGCCACGGTGTGCGGAGCACGCCGGCGGCATTCCCGCCAGCTCGAAATCAATCTTGCGCTCTTCAAGATTCACGTTGACCACGCGCACGCGCACTGCGTCGGTCAGCCGGAACACCCGCCCGCTGCGCTCGCCCACCAGCCGATGGCCGACGGCGTCATGGTCGTAGTAATCACTCGGCAGCGAAGTCACGTGCACCAGGCCTTCCACGTACAAGTTCTTCAATTGCACGAACACGCCGAAAGGCGTGACGCCGGTGATCAACCCGTCGAACTCCTCGCCGAGCTTGTCCTGCATGAATTCGGTCTTGAGCCAGTCCACCGCATCACGCGTGGCTTCGTCTGCGCGCCGTTCGGTCATGGAGCAATGGCTGCCGAGGTTTTCCATCTGCATGACCGAGTACGCAAAGTTCTGCGAGCTGCCGCCGCCGAGGAGTTGATAAATCCCGCGGTGCACCAGCAAATCCGGATAACGGCGGATGGGCGAAGTGAAATGTCCATACTCCTTCAGCGCCAGACCGAAATGGCCGATGTTCACGGGGCTGTACACCGCGCGCGACAGCGAACGCAGCAGCACGGTTTCGATCAAATCGCGGTCGGGACGCTGCTGCACGCGTTCCAATAACTTGGCGTAATGCTCCGGCTGCGGTTTGTTGCCTCCGGCGATCCGCAGGCCCAGGCTGCCGAGGAAGGCATGCAGTTCCTTCAAACCATCCGCTTCGGGCCCGGCATGCACACGATAAAGCGTCGGCAGCTTGTGGCGCGCGAGGAAGCGTGCCGCTTCCACGTTGGCCGCGATCATGCACTCCTCGATCAGCCGGTGCGCGTCGTTGCGTACCAGCGGCTTGATCGCCAGCACCTTGTGGTTATCACCGAACTGGATGCGCGTTTCGGTGGTATCGAAATCAATGGCGCCGCGCCGGCTGCGCGCCTTGGCAAATGCCTGATACACGGCGTACAGGTTTTCGAGATGCGGCAGCAACGCCGCATGCTCGCGCCACAGTGCGGGATCTTTCTTCACCAGCACGCCGGCCACCTGCGTGTAGGTGAGGCGTGCGGCCGAGCGCATCACCGCCGCATGGAACTTGGAACGCGTGACCTCGCCCTGCCCGTTCACGCGCATCTCGCACACCAGGCACAGCCGGTCCACGCGCGGGTTGAGCGAGCACAGGCCGTTGGAGAGGATCTCCGGCAGCATCGGAATGACGCGATCCGGGAAATACACCGAATTGCCGCGGTTGCGCGCCTCGGCATCCAGCGCGCTGTCCGGCCGCACGTAATGCGCCACGTCGGCGATCGCCACCAGCAGCCGGAAGCCGTCTGCGACGCGCTCGCAATACACAGCGTCGTCGAAATCGCGTGCATCCTCGCCGTCTATGGTCACCAGCGGCGTGGCGCGCAAATCCAGGCGGCCGGCCTTGGCGGATTCCGGCACCTCGCCGGAATACGTCGCCACTTCGCGCTCCACCTCCGCGGGCCACGCGTGCGGCAAACCGTGGGAGTAAATCGCCACTTCGATTTCCATGCCGGGCGCGAGGCGCTCGCCCAACACCTGCACCACGCGCCCGAGCGGCTGGCTGCGCTTGCTCGGCTGCTGGGTGATCTCCGTGACCACCATCTGCCCGTTGCGTGCGCCGCCGCGCTCCGCCGGCGGAATCAGGATTTCATGGCTGATGCGCGCATTGTCCGGCTGCACGAAACTCACACCGTGTTCCTCGACATAGCGGCCGGCAAGTTCCTTGGTGTTGCGCTCCAGCACATCCACTAGCGAACCTTCCGGCCGCCCACGCGCGTCGCGGCCCATGACGCGCACCACCGCGCGGTCGCCGTGCATCAGCTCGCGCATCTGCCGCGGCGGCAGGAACACGTCATCGCCGCCTTCATCGGGAATCAGGAAGCCGAAGCCGTCGCGGTGACCGGTGACGGTACCGGCCACCAGCGGCAGGCGCTTCAGCAGCACATAATCGCCGCGCCGGTTCTGCACCAGCTGGCCGTCGCGCAGCATGGCCGTGAGCCGGCGGCTGAGCGCCTCGCGCTCGTCGCTGTGATGCAGATGCAGGTCTTGCGCCAAGCCCTCGAACTGCAGTGGCTTGCCGGATTTCTCCAGCCACGCGAGGATCGCCTCGCGGCTCGCGATGGGACGCGGATATTTTTGCGCTTCGCGCTCCGCGAACGGGTCG
>JAGXAL010000155.1 GCA_018971605.1 Natronospirales bacterium
GTGTGCTTGATCACCGGCGGGCATCTGCTCATCGAGGACATTCCCGGCGTCGGCAAGACCATACTGGCGCAAACCCTGGCACGCCTTCTGGGCCTCTCCTACCAGCGCATCCAGTTCACCAGCGACTTGCTGCCGGCCGACATCATCGGTGCGTCCATCTTCGAGCGCCAGAGCGGCGAATTCCGTTTTCACCCCGGCCCGATTTTCGCGCACTTGGTGCTTGCCGACGAAGTCAATCGCGCCACGCCCAAAGCGCAGAGCGCGCTGCTCGAAGCCATGGAGGAACGCCAGGTGACCGTGGACGGCGTCACCCGCCCGCTGCCGCAACCGTTCTTCGTGATCGCCACCCAGAATCCCTTGCACCAGGTCGGCACCTTCCCGCTGCCGGAATCGCAGCTCGACCGCTTCCTCATGTGTATCGGCCTGGGTTATCCGGGCGAACAGGCGGAACGCGAGCTGCTGCGCGGGCGCGACCGTCGCGAGCTGCTGCATGACCTGAAACCGGTGCTGACCGCGACCGAACTGCTGAGTCTGCGCAGCGCGGCCTTCGACCTGCACGTCTCCGACGCGCTGCTGGATTATCTGCAGGCGCTGGTGCGCCGCACGCGCGAAGCGCCGCGTTACGAAAACGGCCTGTCCCCGCGCGCCGCGATTGCGCTCAAGCACGCGGCCCAGGCCTGGGCGCTGCTCATGGGCCGCAGCGGCGTGATTCCGGAGGATCTGCAGGCCGTGCTGCCAGGCGTGGTCGGTCATCGCCTGCGCCTGAAAGCCACACACGAAAGCGGTACGCCGGCGGCGGCCGCCAAAGAGCTGCTCGACGCCGTGCCGATTCCTTAAATTAATGTAGGAGCGGTCGTCTCGACCGCGATTCAACATCGCGGCGGGGACCGCCGCTCCTACAATTAGCAATATGTTCGCCGCCACCCGCAATTTTCTGAACCAGCGCATCCAGGACTGGGCGCGCCGCCGCCAAGGGCCGGACGGTGACAGCCTGTGCCTCGAACGCCGCCGCATCTACATCTTGCCCACGCGTCAAGGTTGGTTGTACGGTTTGACGCTGTTCGTGTTTCTCCTCGGCTCCATGAATTATTCCAACAGCATGGCCTTCATGCTGACCTTCGTGTTGACCGGGCTCGCGTTCACCGCCATGTACGCCTGCCACGCGAATCTCGCGGGATTGGAGATCACCTCCGGCAAGACTCCGGCGGTGTTCGCCGGCGAGACTGCACGCTTCGTGCTGCACCTCGCGAACCCGGGCCGTAGCCGGCGCAGCGGTATCAGTTTGAGCGCAGCGCACGGCGATACCACGGTCACTGGTGATCTCGCCGCCGGCGGTCATGGCAGCGTGGCGGTACCGTTGAAAAGCGAGCAGCGCGGCTGGCTGAAACTCGAGCGCCTGGTGGTGGAGACCAATTACCCGTTTGCGTTGTTCCGCTCCTGGAGCTGGGTGTACATGAACTTGCGGGTGCTGGTGTATCCCAAGCCTGCGGAAGATGCGCCGCCCTTGCCGTGGCCGGAAGGCGGACGCGGCGGCGGCCGGCCTGCGGATCGCGGCGAAGAGGATTTCAGCGGCCTGCGTGGTTACCGGCCCGGGGATTCGCCACGGCACATCGCCTGGCGCATATCGGCGCGCGTGCAACGCCTGCTCACCAAACAATTTACCGGCAGCGGCGAAGAGCAGCGCTGGCTCGATTGGGATCGGGTCAGCGAAACCGACGCGGAAAAACGCCTGTCAGTGCTGTGCCGCTGGGTGCTGACGGCGCACGCCGAAAATCTCACTTACGGTCTGCGTTTGCCAGGCAAGATCACCCCCATATCGGGCGGCATAGCCCACCGCGATCGCTGCCTGGAGGAGCTCGCGCTGTTCCAACTGCCCGGGGCGCATAGGACGTGAACGCGGTATTGCCGGCGCTCGCCCCCGCGCGCCCGGAGCGCACGCGCCTGCTGTGGACGCTGGCGTCGCTCGCGGCCATGACTCTGCCGCATGCCTTTCACTTGGCGCCCTGGATCGTGCTGACCGCCGCGCTGATCGCGCTGTGGCGATTGGGCGTTGCCTACTTTGGCTGGCCGCTTTTCAGCCGTTACACACGCATCGCCTTTGGTCTGCTGGCGTTTGTCGGCGTGTACGCCACCTATCACACCTTCAACGGACCGGAAGCCGGTACCGCACTGCTCATCCTGCTCGCCGGACTCAAGCTCATGGAAGCGCACAGCTTGCGCGACTACTTTCTGCTGCTGCTGATCAGCCTGTTCATCGGCATCGCCAATTTCCTCTACGACCAGACCATTCCGCTGGCGATTTACATGATCCCGGCCGTGTGGCTCACGGGAACGGCGATGCTCAACGTCGCGCATCCCGACAGCAGCCAGGCAGGGCTCAGCTCCGTAAAGACCAGCGCGCGTTTGTTGCTCTCGGCACTGCCGGTGGCGCTGGTGCTGTTCCTGCTGTTCCCGCGCATTCCCGGCCCGTTGTGGGGTTTGGCGCTGCCGCAATCCGCCGGCGTCACCGGCTTGTCCACCAGCATGTCACCCGGCAGCCTGAGCCGCTTGGCGCAATCGGATGCCATTGCCTTCCAGGTGAAGTTCCTGGGTCCGGCGCCGCGACGCTCGCAACTTTACTGGCGCGCGCTGGTGTTGCATGACTACGACGGACAAACTTGGACCACCGGCAACCACGCCTGGATCGGCAGCGGCGTGCTGTCCGCGCACGGCCCGCCGGTGCGCTACCAGGTGACGCTGCAACCCAACCGCCTGCATCTGCTCTACGCGCTGGACCTGCCCGAGCAGGCACCGGCCAACACCCACCTGACCGGCGACTACGAAATACTCACGCCGCAGCCAGTCGACGAGCTCAGGCTTTACGCCGCCGCTTCCTACACCGATTACCGTTACGGCGTGGACGTGCC
>JAGXAL010000156.1 GCA_018971605.1 Natronospirales bacterium
GCGGGAACGCACGCGCCGCGATTGCGCCGTTGAAGCGGATCAACAGCGGACTCACCAGCATGCTGATGACGATCACCGCGAGCCCGAATTCAGCGACCGGCGCGCGGATCACTGCCTGTGCCAGACCCAGAGCAAGCAAGGCAAAACCGAATTCGCCGCCCTGGTTGAGCGATAGCGCAGTGCGCAACGCCGTGGCGCGGTCGCTGCCGAGCAGGCGCGTCAGCGCCATGACGAGCACGGTCTTGAACAGCATGAGCAGCGCCACGCTCAGCAGCAGCAGCCACCAGTGGCGCACGATGGTGTGCGGATTGATGAGCATGCCCACGGTCACGAAAAACAGGCCGAGCAGGATGTCCCGGAACGGGCGGATGTCGGCTTCCACCTGATGGCGGTATTCAGTTTCCGCCAGCATCATGCCGGCGAGGAAGGCGCCGAGTGCCAACGACAACCCAAGCGCCGCGGTACCCCAGGCCGAGGCCAGCGTGAACAGCAGCACCGCGAGCGTGAACAGTTCGGCAGAGCGCGTGCTCGCGATCTGATGGAACAGTGGCCGCAGCAGCCAGCGGCCAAAGGCCAGGATCACGATCACCGCAAGCGTGCCCTTGCCGAAGGCGATGAGCACCGCACGCGCCAGTTCCGCGCCGATGCCGTGCGTCAGGCCGGGAATCAGGATCAGGAAGGGAATCACCGCCAGGTCCTGGAACAGCAGCACCGCGATGGTGAGCCGCCCGTGCTGCAGGTTGAGCTCGTTCTGTTCCGCGAGTTGCTTGACCACGATGGCGGTGGAGGACATGGCGAAGGCGCCGCCGACGACGATGGCGACCGGCAGTTTCACGCCGAACAGCCAGGCGGCGAGCGCGGTACCCGCGGTGGTGAGCAGCACCTGCAGGCCGCCGAGCACCAGCACTGCCTTGCGCATCACGATCAGGCGCGGCAGCGAGAATTCCAGCCCCAGGGTGAACAGCAGGAATACCACGCCGAATTCCGCCAGCGCGCGGGTGTCTTCAGTGTCGGCGATCCAGCCGAGGCCGTGCGGACCGACGATGAAGCCGGTCGCGAGATAGGCAATGACGGTGGGGAATTTCGCGCGCTTGAGCGCCACCACCACCAGCACCGCCGCGGCCAGCAGGATCAGGATGGAGCGCAGGGTCGTGTGTTCCATGGCGTGCGCGCTTGCTTCCCCGAGGCCCGCATCTTACCGGAACCGCGGGGCTATACTGATTCTGACTCACGACGCAACGGCGCACTCCGGGAGCCGGTATGTTCAGACGGCTGATTCACGTGGCGGGCTTGAGCCTGATTGCCGCAGCGTTACTTGGCGCCAGCCAGTGCGGGAAGACCAGCAACAACGGCGTCGGGCCGAACGGCGCGCTGTTCGTGACTACGCTGGCCGTGGAAGACGCCAACGGCAATGCCGCCGGCAGTTTTACCCCAGGCCAGCAGATTCAGTTCGTACTGAGCGTGCGTAATCGCAGCACCAGCAGCCAGACCGTCAGCTTCAATACCAGCGAACAATCCAATTTCGCGGTATTCGAGAGCGGCACTGCCACCGAGGTGTGGACTTGGTCGTTGGGACAGGTTTTCGGCCAGACGGCCACCACGCTTACCTGGCAACCGGGCGAAACCAGGACCTTCACGGTCACCTGGAGTCAGGTCAACGACAGCAATCAGTTGGTGTCTCCCGGCAACTATGAGGCCATGGCCGGTCTGGCCTGCGTCAACAGCGGCAGTTCGTCGAGTTCGTCTTCTTCGTCGACGGCCAACAACTGCATGCCGACCGCTGTGCCCGGCTCCGGCGACCTGGTACCGAGCGTGTATGTATCCACGCTGGTGCCGTTCACCGTCCAGTAAAGGGTAAATTCGAATCTCAAGCCTAGGAGAATCGTGATGCGCAAGCTTGTTGTTGTGTTGATGATGTTCTGTGCTGCGCTCGTGTGGTTGCCGAAGTTGCAGGCAGCGCCCACCTGCGATCCCGGTAACGGCGGCATCACCTTGCCCAAAGGTTTCTGCGCCACCGTATTCGCCGACAATCTCGGCACGGCACGCAACATCGTGGTGAATGGCGACGGCGACGTGTACATCGCCCTGATGAGTCCCGAGCACGGCGGCAGCATCGTGGCCTTGCGGCCGGGTGCGGATGGCCGCGCCGCCGAAATCAAATATTTCGGCAACGCGGGCGGCACCGGCATTGGTATTTACGGCGGTTACCTGTACTTCGGCACGCCCACCGAGGTGCTGCGTTACAAATTGGTTCCCGGGCAGCTGCTGCCGCAAACTCAGGCCGAGCTCGTGGTCAGCGGTTTTCCCGAGCAGCACGAGCATTCCGCGAAGACCTTCGCCTTCGATGCCGCCGGTCATCTGTACGTGAACGTGGGTGCGCCATCGAACGCCTGCCAGCGCCAGGACCGCGTGCGCCGCTCGCCCGGCATGCGTCCCTGCCCATATCTGGCGGAGCACGGCGGCATCTGGGAGTTCAGTGCCGACAAGCTCAATCAGCAGTTCCCCAAGGACGGTGTGCACTACGCGAGTGGTATCCGCAATGCCGTGGCCATCACCTGGAATATGCGAGCCCGTGCTTTATACGTGGTGCAAATGGGCCGCGACCAGTTATACGACAACTGGCCGAAGCTGTTCACTGCCGAACAAAGCGCGGAATTGCCGGCCGAGGAATTTTTCCTGGTGCATCAAGGCGGGAACTACGGCTGGCCGTACTGCTACTACGATGAATTGCAGCACAAGAAAGTGCTGGCGCCGGAATACAGCGGCGATGGCAAGAAGATCGGTAACTGCGACCAATACGGCCAGCCGATTCTGGCTTTCCCGGGGCACTGGGCGCCGGAAGCGCTGATGTTTTACACCGGCGACGCCTTCCCCGCGCGCTACCGCGGCGGCGCCTTCATCGCGTT
>JAGXAL010000039.1 GCA_018971605.1 Natronospirales bacterium
CAGTACCATTCCGAAGGCATCTTTACGCCACCGGGATTGCAGACCACGATCGAGCAACCCGGCAATGCGGGCGGTGCCGAGTGGGGCAGTATTGCCTTCGATCCGGTGCACCAGCTCGCGGTGGTCAACACCATGAACCTGCCGTGGGTGGATGCGCTGATTCCCCGCGACCAATTGGAGGCCGAGGCGGATTCCGGCAAATATGATGGCTGGGAATTCGCGCGCATGAGCGGTACGCCCTACGGCATGCGCCGCAGTGTGTTTCTATCGCCGTTGCACATTCCCTGCGTCAAACCGCCGTGGGGACAACTGGCCGCGGTGGACATGCAAACCGGCCAGATCAAATGGCAGGTGCCGCTTGGCAACGTGCTGAAATTCTGGAACCTCGGTGTGCCCAATATTGGCGGGCCGATCGTTACGGCTGGCGGCTTGGTGTTTATCGCAGCCACCATGGATCAGGATATCCGTGCGTTTGATCTTCAGACCGGCAAAGTACTGTGGCATTACAAGCTGCCGGCCGGCGGACAGGCCACGCCCATGACCTACTCGGTGAACGGCCGGCAATACGTGGTGATCGCGGCCGGTGGTCACGGTGATGGCTTCGGCAAGCGCGGCGATTATGTGATTGCCTTTGCCTTGCCGGAATCACAATAAACAGATCTCGAATCAGAACATGAGCCAAAGATTCCACGTGGTGTCCGGGTGTTTTTTCAAGAACCCCTCTTCCTCCGGGAGAGGGTGTCCTGCAGGGGCGGGTGAGGGTGCGAGCAGAATTTGGCGCCATGATTTCATTCGAACCCTTATCCCTGCCCTTCTCCCGAAGGGAGAAGGGTTGGTGGTCATTGGACTTTTGCTGTTGTTGTTTACCGCAGCCGCGCTTGCTGACGGCAACAGCGTGCAGCTCGGCCAGATCGTGGTGACCGACAGCGGCGCGCCCACGTCGCTGCAAATCCTCCCGGGCAACACCGCGCTGGTGAATGGGCAGACACTCGCGCTGATCGGCGAAACGCATCCGGCGCAGATTTTCTACACTGTGCCGGGCGCCTGGGTGACCGAGGGCAGCGGGCAGGAAAGCCTGGTGGCGATCCGCTCGCCGCTGCTGACCGGCACCGGCGCCTGCGGCGCCTTCCTGTTCCTGGAGGATTCCGTGCCCATCCAGCCGGCGGGTTTCTGCGATATCAATGCACTCTTTGAAATCAACATCGAGCAGGCGCAGGCGGTGGAAGCGGTGCGCGGCCCCGGCTCGGTACTGTACGGCTCGAATGCCGTGAACGGTATCGTCAACGTGTTGACGCGCGCATCGGATTACCAGCCGGCGAATAGCGCAAGCGTCGAATTGGGTTCCAACGATTACACCCGCACGCAAGTAAACACCGGTCATTGGAACGGTACCGATGGCTTTCGCGTGAGCGCCAACGCCTCACATGATGGTGGTTTTCGTACCTATTCCGGTTACGACCAGCAGAAATTGACGTTGCGCCTGGACCATGACACCGGCGTGCTCAGCCGGGAGACGCTGTTCGAAGCGACCAATCTGAATCAGAAAACCGCGGGTTACATCTACGGCCTCGATGCCTATGAAAATCCCGCGCTGCGCTTTTCTAATCCCACGCCCGGCGCCTTCCGCAATTCGCAGAACCTGCGGCTATTGCAAAATTGGCAGGTGCATTTTAGTGGCGGGCGCGAGCTGGACGTCACGCCGTACGTGCGTCACAACTGGACCAGCTTCACCGCGCATTATCTGCCCGGGGAGCCCATCGAAACCGTCGCCGCAAACAGCGGCGGAATGCTGGTCAAACTGCGCGACAGCTGGTCGCCGGACACCGCAGTGATTTACGGCACGGACGCCGAGTATGCCCACGGCGATGTCAGCGAATTTCAACCGGCGGCGATCACCAATCTGCCGCCCGCGCAGGCCGATGTCCGGCCGCAGGGTTTTCATTACGACTACGCCGCCGACAGCCGCACGCTGGCTGTCTACCTGGACCTGAATCACTATTGGGGTCCGCAATGGCTGTTCTCCGGCGGCGTGCGCGTGGAAGGCGTGCGTTACACCTACGTAAACTTTCTGCCCGTCGGCAATACCCAGGCGAACGGCACGCCCTGTGCCTTCGGCGGCTGCCTGTTCAACCGTCCCGCGGATCGTGCCGACCAGTTTGTAAACGTCCTGCCCAAGCTCGGCGTGAGTTATCTGGTCACGTCCTTGCAAACGCTGTATCTGAACCTTGGCCGCGGCGCGCGCGCGCCGCAGACCACGGAATTGTATGAATTGCAGCGTAGCCAAAACGTGGCGGACCTGAACTCGGTCACGCTCAACTCATTTGAATTCGGCTGGCGCGGTGCCTCCGGACGCTGGAGCTGGGACAGTGATGTCTATTACATGCTCAAGAATCACTTCATCTTTCGCGATTCCAACGGCTTCAACGTCAGCAACGGCCGCATCCGTTCCCAGGGTCTGGAGTTTTCTCTGGATTATCGTCTGAGCTCGCACTGGGAAATGCTTGCGGATGGCAGCTATGCAATTCATCGCTACGCCTATTCCGCCAATCTCGGTCAAGGGAACTCCATCACGTATGGCAACGACATGAAATACGCACCGCGCAGTCTCGGCGGTTTGCGGTTGCGCTGGACTCCGCTCGACGGCACGCGTGCGGAATTGCAATGGACTCACGTGGGTGGTTATTTCCTCGACGAATCCAACCAGCATCGCTACGGCGGCCAGGATTTATGGAATTTGCGCGTGCAGCAGCAGTTGCCGCGTGGCTGGTCGCTGGCGCTGCGTGTGACCAATCTCGCCAACCAGGCCTACGCCGAGCGCGCCGACTACAGCTTCGGCAATTACCGCTACTTCCCCGGCGATGGGCGCGAGATGTTCATCGAAGTGCAGAAAGCATTTTGATTGTAGGAGCGGCATTCCTGCCGCGATGTAGAGAGAGCCGGGATCAGCCCGAACAGAATTCTACCCTCACCCTTCCCTTTCCCTTTAAAGGGCGAGGGGACAAAGTGTGCCTTCAGCACAGGCTGAATTCTTAACGCGTCAGCCAGGACTTGGCACGCACCGTGAGTACGGCGTAGGGGAACACCCAGAACAGCGCGAACGCGGAATAATAGGAATAGAAAATCCCGTACACGAAATCCCAGGAGCGCTCGCTGCGCAGGTAGTAGAGCATGTTGAGGCAGGCCATGATGCCGATGGCGCACAGGAACCGCAGCAGTGTCGCGGGATGCCACACGATGATGGCGACCAGCAGCGCCAGCGCCGCCCAGCTGATCGGATAGCGCAGGTTGGTGACAAAGGCATCGGCCACGGCGATGGCGCGCGCCGTCAGCGGGCGTTTCCACACGATTCCGGCAAAACGGATTTCCTCGCGGATGTAGCTGCGATCCCAGCGCAGGAACATCTTGCAGAGTTTCATGTAGCTGTGCGGCACCACGGTGTGCACCACCGCGGCGCGCTGATACACGGTGTCGTAGCCCTGGGCCAGGATGTAATTGGTCATGGAGCGATCCTCGCCGTAGGTACAGGCTACGCCGAAGAACCTCTGTTGCACCCAATCATCGAGTACCGCGCGCACCACACTCGCGCGGTAGCCGGCGAGCGCGCCGGGGCAGCAATAGACCGTGCCGTAAGTGGACTGCACCGCGCGCAGGTAATCGAAGGACAAGGCGTAGCGGACTTTCAGCATCCGCGGAATCAGGCCGTCGCCGCGGTTATAGACGGTGACCTTGCCAGCGACCGCGCCGACCTTGGGGTCGCGGAAGGGCCCGGCCATGGCGAGCAGCGTGCCGCGCTCGATGACGCTGTCGGAATCGATGGTCACCACGATGTCACCGCGCGCGTGACGGAACCCGGCTTCCAGCGCCGCACGCTTGCCGCGGTTTTTCTCGAAACGCAGCGTGGTCACCAGTCCCGGGTGACGGCGCGCCGCCGCTTCGATGTGCTCCCAGGTATCGTCGCGACTGCCATCGTCCACCACGAAAATTTCCAGCCGGCCGTGCGGGTAAAAGGCGGCGGCTACCGAGTCGATGCTCTGCGCCACCATCGGGCCCTCGTTGTAGGCGGGAATCACCACGGTCAGCGGCGGGGCTTCGGCGTAAACCGCGCTCTCCGGCGTGCGATAGCGGAACCAGAGCAGCGTGCGAAACACCAGCATCAGCACGCCCATGAGCATCCACAGGATGCTGGGGTGCACGATGAAGCGCGTCCAGTGGTGCTCCTCGGCGCTGCGCAGCAGCGGCTGGAACAGCGCCCAGCGGAAGCTCACATACAGCGTGACCGCCAGCCCCAGCAGAATTGCGGCGCGGTACAACCCGTCCCAGGGCATGAGATGCAGGTTGTGCTGGGCCAGGGACTTGGTGTTGCTCAGCTGAGGCATAGCGTCGAAGGGCGACATGGGTTGGCTGGATCCCTAGCCGGGGCGCGGAAGTGTAAAGCAAGGGCTGGTGTCTTTCACCCCCCTGCGGATTCGCCGTGCAGATGACATATATATCACCGTTTCAGCAACATCCACCGGGGGTGTCATGAAGAACGTGGCTTGCAGGATGGGGTTGACCGCAGATCAAAACGGGACCGCCCGGCCCCGCTTTGATTTCATTCAATCGTCAAGCTTATTTTTTCAGTGCGGCTTCTTCCTGCCGCACCAGAAACGCGATGCAATCCATGGTCTGTTGCGGCGGCATCTGGTAGCCCGCACCGGTCAGCCATTTGCCGTTGACCACGAAGGTGGGCACGCCCTGGATGCCGTAGCGCGTCAGGGTCTGCAAGGCCTGGTTCATCTTGAGATTTACGCCAAAGGAGTTCCAGGTGGAGTCGAACTGCTGCTTGCTCACACCGTACTTGGCGAAAAAGCCCTGCAAGGCGGATTGGCTCTGGGTGAGGTCGTAGCGGTTGTCCACGTGGATGGCGTTGAACAGCGGGTTGTGGATCTTGGGCTCGAGTCCCAGCGCCAGCGCGGTGTAGTAGGCACGCGCGTCGATGTCCATGTGTTCGCCGCCGGTCCAGGCGGCCGGAATCAGCTTGAACACCACGTTCGCGGGTTTGTGTTTGAGCCAGGCGTCCACGTAGGGCTCGTAGGCGAAGCAGTGCGGGCAGCCGTACCAAAAGAATTCGATGACCTCAATCTGGCCCGGGCCGACCGTGGTCGGCTGCGCCGGCGCCACCGGCACGTAGTTCACGCCTTCCTGGAAATTCGTGGCTGCCAAGGTGCTGCCGCTGAAAACCAGCAGACCGGCCGCCAGCAGGCTTGCCGTGAGGTGTTTCAAGGTTTGCATCGTCACTCTCCTCTGAATTTGCATCGTGTCCCGGAAGCCGAATCCTGTCTTACTGTGCAGCTGCCGCCATCGCCCCCTGATCCTGCTGCACCAGCCAGCTCACCTCCGGCATGATCTGCGCCGTGCTCAAATGGTAACCCACGCCGGTCAGCCATTTGCCGTCCACAGTGAGCGTCGGCACGTTGGTGACGCCGTAGCGTTGCGCCAGCACCTTGGCCTGGGCGAGGCGCGCGTCCACTTGCAATGAATTCCAGGTGCTGGTGAATTGCTGTGTGCTCACGCCCAACTGGCTGATAAACAGCCGTTGGTAATCGCTCGACGTGGTGAGACTCAGGTGCTGCGCATGAATGGCGGCATAGATGAGCGCATTGGCCTTGTCCGCTACACCCAACTGCACTGCGGTGTAGTAGGCGCGCGCCGCCACGTCCCACTGCGGATTCAGCGCCGCCGGCACGCGCGTCAGCACCACGTTGGCCGGCTGGTTCTTTTGCCACGCGGTCAGGTATGGCTCCAGGGCGAAACACTGCGGATTGCCGTACCAGAAGAACTCCAGCACCTCGACCTGACCGGGATTCACGCTGATGGGTTGCGCCGGCATCACCGGGATGTAGTTGATGCCTTCCTTGTAGGGGGCGGGCGCATCCGCCGCAAACGCCGTCACGCTCACGAGGCTGAGCGCCAGCAGGCCGGGGAGCAGCAGCTTGTTTATGACCTTCTCCGTAATGTCTTGCCGATCAATAAAACGCGCAAATTCTCAGAGCGTGGACCGCGCTGCAAGTTCACGGTTGGATGGGAGCGTAATGCAGACCCTGGATGTAGGAGGCCACAGCCTGCATCTGCGCCGGGGTGAGCCGGGCGGCAATGGGGTCCATCATCGGAGACTTGCGGCTGGCATTTGCAAAAGCCTGCAACTGGGTCACTACATAGTCGGCATGCTGGCCAGCGAGCGCCGGGATAAGCATCGGGCCGTTACCGGCCCCGTCTGGGCCGTGACAGGCGAGGCAGGCGGGCACACCGGTTGCGGCATCGCCGCCGCGGTAAATCGCTTCGCCGGTCTTCACCAGGTTCGGGTCGGCCTCACCCGGCTTGACGGTCTGACTGGAGAACCAAGCCGCAACATCCAGCATGTCCTGTTCACTCAAGGGCGCGGCCATGCCGGACATGATGGCGTTCTTACGTTCCCCGGACTTGAAACGCTGCAGCTCACGCACGATGTAATCGGCGTTCTGGCCGGCGAGCTTGGGGAATTGTGGACTCACACTGTTGCCGTCGGCACCGTGGCAGGCGGCACAGGTGGCAGCTTTGGTCTGACCGGCCGCGGCATTGCCGACGGCTGCGCTCTGATCGCCGGCAGCGCCGGCGTTCATGGCCAGGGCCATGAGGGCGGCACCGGTCAGCATCACTACGATCTTGTTCATTCGCGAGGCTCCTGACAGCAAAGCAGTGGGCGGCACGACGGCCAAGGCAGCCTTGCGGGCCGGGAGTCCGCGGACAATGCACCGCAAGGAGGGCGCGATTTTACACCATGCCCGGAAACCTGCTCCAACAAGCAAGTTCAACGAGTTCGTGCGGACGATGGCACAGCGCGGGCAAAAGAAAACCCCGGTGCCAAAGGGGTAAAACACCGGGGTTAAACGCTTCACCCGGCTTGGGGAGACCGGATGGCTTTTCCCGCCCAGGGAGGTGAGCGGGAGTGAGCACCATTGCGGCGCTCATGGAGTTGGAGCAACGGATCCCGTGAAAGTTCCACGGGCAGGCAGGCAATAATTCAAAGCCACTTAAAGCCTTGCAAATCAGTCTATTAGTGAGCCTTGTCCCAATTTCCCCCGACGCCCAGATCCACCACCAGCGGCACCCTGAGTTGCGCCGCACCGCTCATTAACTTCGGCACCTCATGTTTAATGGCGTCGAGTGCGTTGTTTTCCACTTCGAATACCAGTTCGTCGTGTACCTGCATGATCATCTTCGCGGGCGTGCGGCTTTCGCCCAGCCAGCGATGTACGCCAATCATGGCACGCTTGATGATGTCGGCGGCAGTGCCCTGCATGGGCGCATTGATGGCGGAGCGTTCGGCGTACTGGCGCAGTTGCGCATTGCGCGCGCGGATGTCCGGGAGATACAAGCGCCGGCCGAACACGGTTTCCACGTAGCCCTGCTCGCGCGCCAGCGCGCGTGTCTTGTCCATGAACTGTTTCACAAAGGGATAGCGCGCGAAGTACAAGTCCACATAGTCTTGCGCCGCGCTGCGTTCGATGCCGAGCTGCTTGGCCAGACCGAATGCTGACATTCCATATATGAGTCCGAAGTTGATAGCCTTGGCGGCGCGGCGGCGCTCGTCGCTGACTTCTTCAGGTCTGAGGTTGAAGACTTCCGCCGCGGTGGCGCGGTGGATGTCCATGCCCTTCTCGAAGGCCGCCAGCAGGCCGGCATCTCCGGAGAGGTGCGCCATGATGCGCAGCTCGATCTGCGAGTAATCCGCCGACACGATGCTGCTTCCCGGCGGGGCGACGAAGGCTTGGCGGATGCGCCGGCCTTCGGCGGTGCGCACCGGGATGTTCTGCAGATTCGGATCCATGGACGACAGGCGGCCGGTGGCGGCGACGGCCTGGTGATAGGAGGTGTGTACACGGCCGGTCGCGGGATCCACCTGCTGCGGGAGTTTGTCGGTGTAGGTGGACTTGAGCTTGCTCAACGAGCGGTAGTCGAGAATCACTTTTGGCAGCTCGTAACTTGCCGCGAGCTCCTCCAGCACGTCCTCGGCTGTGGACGGCTGGCCACCCGGCGTCTTGCGGGTCACCGGTAGCTGCATTTTCTCGAACAGCACAGTCTGCAACTGCTTGGGCGAATCGAGGTTGAACGGTTGGCCCGCGAGTTCCTGGGCGCGCAGTTCCAGCTTGCGGAGGCTCGCGGTAATTTCCGCGCTCTGCCGCTCGAGCATGGCGGTGTCCAGCAGCACGCCGTTCTGTTCCATGGCAAGCAGCACCGGCACCAGCGGCATTTCGATGTCTTCGAACACACGCTTCAAAGCCGGCACGGCGCGCAGCCGCGGCCACAGCATCTGGTGCAGGCGCAGCGTGACGTCCGCGTCCTCGGCGGAGTAGCGCGTGGCATCCTCGATGCGCACCTGGTCGAAGCCGATCTGTTTTGCGCCCTTGCCGGCCACGTCCTCGTAGTGGATGGTCTGGTAGTCCAGGTATTTCTCGGCGAGCGCATCCATGCCGTGTTGGCTCGCCACGCTGTCGAGCACGTAGGACTCGAGCATGGAGTCGTACTGGATGCCGGCAAGCGTGATGCCGTGATTGGCGAGCACGTGGGCGTCGTATTTGATGTGGTGACCGAGCTTTTTGTGCTCAGCACTTTCCAGCAGGGGCTTCAGGTGTTGCAAGGTCTGATCGCGATCCAGTTGTTTGGGCGCATCCGCATAATGATGCGCAAGCGGCACATACGCCGCCTCGCCACTTTTCACCGCGAATGACACGCCGACGATGCGCGCCTGCATGTAGTCGAGACTGGTAGTTTCGGTGTCGAAGGCGAAGAGTTCCGCGGCTTCCAGCCGCTTGATCCATTTGGCCAGTGTGGCTTCGTCCAGCACGGACTCGTAGTGCGCAGCAGCAGGCGACGCGGGCGAAGCCGGGGCTATGCTCGAAGTACCGGCGGCGGTCACCGCAGCGTCCTTGACCGGAGCGCCGTCGAGTTCGCGCAGCCAGGTTTTGAATTCGAGGTGGGAATAGAGCTCGCGCAGCATTGCGTCGTCGGGAGCGTGCATCTTGAGCTCGGTTGGTTTTTGCGGCAGCAGGACATCGCAGCGGATCACGGCGAGCTGGCGTGAGAGCATCGCCTGATCTTTCTGGGTACGCAGTTTTTCGGGTAACTGTTTGGCGCCACGGACTGCCACTTGCGGAACTTCGTCGAGCCGCGCATAGAGGTTTTCGAGCTTGCCGAAATGCGCGAGCAACGGTGCTGCGGTCTTGGGACCGATGCCGGACACGCCGGGAATGTTGTCGGAGCTGTCGCCGACCAGCGCCAGATAATCGATGATCTGCTCCGGCCACACGCCGAATTTCTGCTGCACGCCCTCGCGGTCAAGCACGGTGCCGGTCATGGTATTCACCAGCGTCACCTGCGCGTTCACCAGTTGGCCCATGTCTTTGTCGCCGGTGGATATCAGCACCGGCAGGCCGGCTTCTGTCGCCTGTTTGGCAAGCGTGCCGATCACGTCGTCGGCCTCGACGCCGGGGATCTGCAGCACCGGGAAGCCGAGCGCCTTGACTAGCGCATGCAGCGGTTCAATCTGCGCACTCATGTCGTCCGGCATGGGCGGGCGTTTGGCCTTGTATTCCGCGAACAGCTCATCGCGGAAGGTCTTGCCGCGCGCATCGAATACCACCGCCACGTGCTCGGGCGCATAGTCCGCCAAGAGTTTCTTGAGCATGGCCGCGACGCCGCGCACCGCGCCGGTGGGCTCGCCCTTGGAATTGCTGAGTGGCGGCAGCGCGTAAAACGCGCGGTACAAATAGGACGACCCGTCCACGAGGACCAGGGGCTTCTGCTGAGTGTTTGGTGTGGTCTTTGTGTTTTCTGTCATGGGCCAAGTGTAAAGGATGATAGAGGGGTTCGTGCATGGCAGATCCACGACGAGCTTAAGAGAGCATGTGTTGTATTGTAGGAGCGGCCTCCTGGCCGCGATGATTTGAATCGCGGCTGAAGGCCGCTCCTACAAGATAATGGCGCTACAGTAGATCCTCGGGTGCCATCAAATCGTCAAGGGTTTCGCGGCGGCGGATGACTGCAGCGTGTGCGCCGTCCACCAGCACTTCCGCGGCACGCGGCCGGGCGTTGTAATTCGAGGCCATGCTGGCGCCGTAGGCGCCTGTGTCCATGACCGCCAGCAAATCGCCCGGCCCGGCCGCAAGCTGCCGTTCGCGGCCGAGGATATCGGCCGATTCGCACACGGGGCCGACCACGTCGCAGGGCCCGGTGACAGCCCCGGGCTGTGGCGCAACTTCGCGGATATCGTGCCAGGCATCGTAAAGCGCGGGGCGGATCAGTTCGGTCATGCCGGTATCCACGATTAAAAAGCGGCCATGGGCAGAGGCTTTTACGTATTCGACGCGCGTGAGCAGCAGGCCCGCAGGCGCCATCACGGCGCGTCCTGGTTCAATGCGCAACGCAAGCCCGCGTGCTTCGGCCAGCGTCCGCAATTCGCCAAGCAACGCCTGCAAGTCCGGCAACACCTCGTTGCGGTAACGCACCGGGTAACCGCCGCCGAAATCCAGATGTTTCAGGACAAGGCCGCGCGCGCGCAAACGGTCAGCCAAATCGGCAAGCCGCCGTGCAGTTTGGCGGAACGGCTCGATCTTGGTGATCTGCGAACCGATGTGACAGGCGAGGCCTTGCAGTTGCACGCCGCGAAGTAGTGCGGCTTTGAGTGCCACGGTTTCCGCTTGGGCAAGCTCGATGCCGAATTTCGCGCTGCCATGGCCGGTGGCGATGTGCGGATGGGTGTTGGCCTCGACATCGGGATTGACGCGCAACGCCACCGGCGCGCGCAGTTTTCGCGCCAGCGCCAGTTCGTCGAGGCGGCGCAGTTCGGCTTCCGATTCCACGTTGAAGCAGCCGATGCCGGCATCGAGTGCGTGTTGCATTTCATCTTCGCGTTTGCCCACCCCAGAGAACACCACGCGCTTGGGATCGCCGCCGGCGCGCAATACGCGCGCAAGTTCGCCGCCGGAGACGATGTCGAAACCGGCGCCGAATTTCGCCAGCTCTTGCAGCAGCGCGAGCCTGCCGTTGGCTTTGACCGCGTAACAAACCTGATGTGCTGTGCCCTCGAACACTCGTGCGAACTGCCGCCAGGAATCCGTGAGCGTGCGGCGCGAATACACATATACAGGCGTGCCGTATTCGGCCGCGAGTTCCGGCAAGGCCATGTCTTCGGCGTGCAGCACGCCGTCGCGGTATTGGAACGCGGATGCCGGTGCCAAGGCGGCGCCGGTCAGCGTGGTTTGGAAGCCGCCGGCGCAGGATGCGTGGCGGTGGCGGGCGCAGCGTGAGTTGCGGCGGTCGATGCGTGCGTCGTGGCCTGCGGCATCGGCGGAATGGTGCGCGGCGGTGTCACCGGCAGGTACAGCGGGCCCTTTTGGCCGCAACCGGCCAGCCCCGCGAGCAGCAGGAACAGGACATAAGGCGAGAAGCGCAATCGCATGGCGAAAGTATAACCGCCGTCGCATGCCTGCGTGCTAGAGTTTTGGTCTCGGCGGAGGGCATGTCATGTCATTTCAGGTGCCTGTAGCGCTGTGGATTGCCGGACTGGTGCTGTTGTTGGCGGCACTCATCGGATTGGCCTTGTTTTTCGGCGGCTGGAAGCGCTTTTTCCACGGTAAATTCGCCAACGGTTCCAGCCGCGTGATCATCGGCGCGATTCTGCTGACGGCGGTGGTGCTGGCGGTGGCCGTGGCCGTCAATCTGCGCAGCTATCATCGCCTGGTGTACGAGCGGCCGGTGGCAAGTCTGGCCTTCACGCAACTCGCGCCGCAGCAGTTTCGCGCCAGCTTGACGGATGCGCGCGGCCGTGTGATCACCACCGTGCTGCGCGGCGACGAGTGGGAGCTGTCGGCGCGGGTGCTCAAGTGGACCGGTCCGGGCAATCTGCTGGGGTTCAATGCGCTTTATCACCTTGATCGCCTCGAAGGCCGCTATCGGAATCTTGAACAGGAACAGCACGATTACCACACTGCGGCGGACCTGGCGGGCGGCGGCGGGCTGGACCTGTGGAGTTTCGCACGCACGCACGCCTGGCTGCCGTGGGTGGACGCGAGTTACGGCAGCGCCACCTATCTGCCGATGGCCAACGGGGCTGACTACCGCGTGAGCCTGAGCCAGACCGGCCTGCTGGCGCGGCCGACGAATGCCGCGGCGCAGCAAGCGGTGGAGCATTGGTGACAGGCATTCCGCTTGCGGGCTGGACTTATACATAAAACTTTATGTAAAATCTAAGGCTATCAGCCAGCCGTATCATGCCCATGCATTCAGGGTGCGCCGCACGGAATTGGAATCGCGGTGCATGTAACGGAGACCGCACTGCGGTCACAGGCAAAGGAGGAGAGTAATGCGCCTGCGTAACAAACCCACGCCTCGCGTCAAAGGCCCCGCACGCCTGCCCAGCTACGTGCGCAACGTGAATTCGGCACAGTGCCTGTTTTGCCCCTACGGCGCCGATGTCAAGGTCGGTGACCGCGTAGTCGCCTGGGACGAAAAGACCGTCTTTGATCGCACGCCGCGCGAACGCGTGGTGGAAATCACCGCAGTCAAGACATTCCGCACCAACGGCCGCGTGGTCACGCTGGACTTCGTGGTGGCTTCCGACGAGGAAGTGGCGCGTATCGCGGAAGACAGCGAGATTTCGCCGCGTGCGCTGCTTACACACCGCAGCGGCAAATCTACCTACGACACCCAGAACACACCGGTGGTGGTGTATTTCCGTACCTATGAAAAGAAAAACGACGTGCTGTCGCTGGTGCCGGATCTGGACGTGACCGCTACTGGCAATCAGCCGGTGCGTCGCTTTGATCGTGTGGGGCTGTGGGCGCGGTTGAAGACCTGGCTGCGCGGCTGGATGTGGCGCAATTCCTGAGTTACGGGCGAGCGCTGATCTTCGAGCGCTGCAGCACGGCCATCGTGATCCGCGACACACACACCAGACGATCCTGATCGTCGGTGATTTTGATCTCCCAGACTTGGGTAGTTCTGCCGACGTGCAGCGGCCGCGCGGTGCCGGTGACCTGACCGTCACGCATGGCGCGGATGTGGTTGCAGTTTAGTTCCAGCCCCACGCATAAGGTTGTCGCGCGGTCCACCACCAGATTGGCGCCGGTGGAACCCAAGGTTTCAGCCAGTGCGGCTGAAGCGCCGCCGTGCAGGATGCCGGCCGGCTGCTTGGTGCGTGCATCCACCGGCATCGCGGCCTTCAGGTAATCGTCGCCGACTTCGGTGTAATGGATGCCGAGGTGCGTAACCAGCGTCTGCTGCTGGTATTGATTAAGGTCGTCAACCGTGAGTGCTTGCCGCCAGATACGCATGTTCATCCTCCATCGGAATCAGTTCGCAAAAGCGAAAACGATTGTCGTGCAGCACGCATTCGCCGTGAGTGAAAGCAATCGGCCACTGGAATACCGGACCGTCGTAAACGAAGGTGTGGAACTCACCGTGCTCGCCGCAAGGGTCCACACCTGTTGGGAGTTCGCGTAACAATACTTCATCATACTCGCGGCCAGCGAATTCGCCGCTCCAGGAAACAATCACGGGTATTTTTGATGGCATCCGTCAGCTTCTCAGATATGACGCGCCGTTTATATCCAGAATGCAGCCGGTGGCGGAGAGCATGCCATCGGCGGCCAGACGCACTACCGCTTCGGCGATTTCCTCGGGTGTCGCAACGCGATTGAGCGGGCTTTGTTTGCGGATGGCCTCGCCCTGAGGTCCGTCCAGCAGCGCCGACGCCATATCGGTGCGCACGAAGCCGGGTGCCACCACGCCCACAAAAATGTTGTAGGGCGCGAGAGCTTGAGCAAGCGATTGCGATAACTGGTTCAGGCCTGCCTTGGATGCGCCATAGGGAAGCGCGTCGGGTTCGCCGCGGAACGCGCCGCGCGAGGAGATATTGATGATGTGGCCACTTTTCTGCTTCATCATGACTTGCGCGGCTAGGAAGCACAGATTCGCGGGTGCGGTGAGATCGGCGCCCAGCGTGTTTTTCCAAGTTTGCTGCCAGTCGGCATAGTTCAAGTCTTTGAGCGGTTTCACTTCGTAGATACCAGCGTTATTCACCAGCACGTCCAGCCGGCCGTAGTGTTTCGTTACTTCGTTAATCAATGATTCGCAGGCCACGGGGTTAGTGAGATCAGCGGCAAACGCGCGATGATTTTTGCCGGGCAATGCCTGGACTAGCTGTTCCGCCTGTTTGCGGCTGGTGTGGTAATGCACGGCCACAGTGCCGCCGAGTCGTGCGAAGGCTTCGGCGGTGGCGCGGCCGATGCCGCGTGCGGCGCCGGTGATAAGAATAACCTTGCCCGAAAAATCCATAGCTGCCCCTATTGCCAAGTTTCAAAGCAAGGCCTCATCTTCTGTTCGTCATACCTGCGGAAGCAGGTATCCAGTTCTTGAACCTGGATTCCCGCTTTCGCGGGAATGACAGAAACAGGTGACCTTCTTCTCGACGAGGCGATTAAGAAAAACAAGACGCTGCGCCGTCTCGGTTACAATCCCCGCTCATTCTAACGGAGAGTGCGATGGCGGATTTGCTCGAATGCGTGGAAGTGGAGACCGATACGGCGCCGGTGGCCAGTGTCATCTGGCTGCACGGCCTGGGCGCCGA
>JAGXAL010000157.1 GCA_018971605.1 Natronospirales bacterium
CGCCGGTAGCGCCCGCCATAGTTTCCATCGCCCAGATAACGCCGCACCTCCGCCGGACCCAGCGCGCGGATGCGTGCGCTGTCCAGCATCGGCTTTTGCATGGACGGATACTGCGCGCCGGCAACGCGCGTCCACGGAAAGTTCTCCATCCACGATGCATGCGACGCCACCGGATCGATCGCCATGACCTTTTGCCAGGTGGCCGGCGCTTTCCACCAGTTGTGAAATTTCACCGTCGCACCGGAATGCGTGCCTGACCATTCGTCAAGCAGCGTTTGAACGGGCGCATTCCCGCCGTGGCCGTTCACGATCACGATGCGCCTGAATCCGTGGGTGAACAGGCTGTCCAGAATGTCGCGGATCACGTGCGCATAGGTGCCTGCCGTCAGGCTGATCGTACCGGGATAACCCATGAAATACGGCGTAATCCCGTATGGCACTCCGGGGAATACCGCCACGTTCAGAGGTTCCGCGGCTTCCACGGCCACGCGCTCGGACAGGATATGGTCCACGCACAGGCTCAACTGGGCATGCTGTTCCGTGCTGCCGACCGGCAGCACTGCGCGATCGTCTTTTTTCAGATACTCTTCCACCTGCTTCCAGTTCAAATCGCTGATTTTCACGGCAGGTTCTCCGCTCCGCTGCACGCCCGGAATTCAGGCGGCAAGTTCGAATACAACCCGGGGTTCTGATTGGGTGATTATAGATGACGCACACTGACGCCATACCTCGCCCACAGCCGCGTAAAGCCTTTCTGGTTTTGTTCTTCGTCGAAGTCTGGGAACGCTTCGGCTACTACGGCATGGCCTCGCTCATGGTGCTCTACATGGTCGAGCGCCTCGACCTGGGTGATGCCCAGGCGGACCTCATCTGGGGCGCATTTTCCGCGCTGGTTTACTCCATGCCGATGTTGGGCGGTTACGTGGGCGACCGCGTCCTGGGTGCGCGCCGCACGTTGGTGCTGGGCGCCATCACCCTGGGGCTCGGCTATTTGCTGCTCTCGGTACCTTTGACCGCCACATTCTTTCCAGCCATGGGCCTGATCGCCTTGGGCAACGGTCTGTTCAAGGTAAATCCCAATAATCTGGCATCGCGCCTTTACGAAGGTGACCATTCCCGCCTCGACATTCTTTTCACTCTTTATTACACCTCGCTCAATATCGGCTCGTTCGTCTCGATCCTGCTGACACCCTGGATCAAGGACCATCCAGCCTGGAGCATCGATATCGGTGGGCTGCATTTTGACAGCTGGCACCTGGCGTTTGGCCTGAGTGCCATCGGCCTGACGCTCGGCCTGCTTAATTACGGCGTTTTCCAGCACTATCTGCGCCCTTACGGCACCGCGCCGGATTTCCGGAAACTGCATTGGCGCAAACTCGCAGCGGTCATTGCGGTATCGCTGCTGATTGCATTCATGCTGGCCGAAATCATCCGCTACCGCGCCGCGGCACTGGCAGTCGTTGGTTTGCTGCTGTTGCTCACGATCTTGATCTTCGCGCGACTGCTGACCAGCGGCGACCAAAGCCAGCGGCGGCGCGTGATCGCCTGCATGGTGTTCACCTTCATGGCTGCCATTTGGGCCATCTACAACCAGCAGATCTACACCTCACTCACGCTGTTCGCCCTGCGCAACGTCAACCATGAATTGCTGGGGATGCACGTGGCGCCGGCACAATTTCAGGACCTCAACCAGTTCTGGCTGGTGGTGCTGGCGGGACCGCTCGCCTGGTTCTATCAACGCATGCACCGCAGTGCGCGCGGAGATTTTTCGATCGCGACCAAATATGCCTTCGGTCTGTACCTGCTGGCTTTGGCCTTTTTGCTGTACGCCGCGAGCGGCTTCAGCGCGCGCGCCGGCGTAGTGTCGCCGTGGTGGCTGGTCGCCGGCTACGCCGCACAATCGCTCGGTGAGTTGCTGATCAGCGCACTCGGCTTCTCCATGGTGTCGCAGCTGGTGCCGGAGCGCGTGCGCGGCATCGTCATGGGCGCGTGGTTCCTGGGGATGGGCGTGAGCAACTATGCCGGCGGTGCCATTGCCGGTATTGCGCATTTTCATGCGGGCATGACCCTGCCGACGGAATCCCTGCCGGTTTACATGCACCTCTTCGGCGGGCTGGGACTCGCGGCGCTGATCTGCGCACTCGCCGCCACGGCAGCAATTCCGCTGCTGAAATCATTAGCGGGCCAGGGACGCGATTATTCAGAACTGCTAGCCGTCAGCAACCACTGATCGCGGAGCCGGGACACAAGCCTGGGTGAATCGGCATCTGCGGTTCTTTCGTTTCAGCAGACTACGCGCAATAATCCGCCTGCCACGAGCCGCTTCCGGGCTCGCCCAATCACGATCCTTGATATATCGCGAGGTCCGCCATGAGTAACGCATGTCGAACGGGTCAGATGCTTTCAGCCGCATTCGTTGTCAGCGCACTGGCACTCTCTATCCGGCCGGTGACGGCGATGGCGCAGACGCCCTTCCTCGGCCCGGTGCCCGTGCCGGTCTGCCAACCGGGCGACCGCACTGAAACCGGCGTGGATGGCCAGCTCACCGAGGCCGCGCGCTCCAGCGGCGCATCCACCAAAGCCTACAACTGCAATCTGGCCGTCGTCGGCGAATACCAGGGCCAGGGGGCCGGTCACCAGCTCATGTGGTATGGGCACTGTGCCTACGTCACCACCGAAGGCTTTGAAGCCGGGCAAAAGGGAGTGCCGCCGCTTCTGCATCCCGGCATCCAGGTGCTGGACGTGTCGAATCCCGGCGAACCGCGCTACGTCACGAATCTGGACGACCCCGCCACGCTCTACGACTGGGAGGACGGCTCGGTAAATCCCCGGCGCGCGCTTCTTGGCAGTGCCGAGAGCTGGACGGGCGAAGGACCGCA
>JAGXAL010000158.1 GCA_018971605.1 Natronospirales bacterium
CAGCGTGCAGTCGCCAGGCAAATTTCGACCGACCTTTTGGCCGGCGCCGATCCCACACTCCTGGCCGCTCTGCCCGATCAGCTTAACGCCAGCCTGCAAAAGCTCGGCGTGAGCGTGCAAGCCGTGCATTTGACGCAACTCGCCTTGCCGTCGGATCAGCTGGATGCGGTGTACGCCCGCATGCGCGATGCGCAAACCGCGCAGGCCGCGCAGGTGCATGCCCGGGGCGTGCAGAACGCCGACAGCATCCGCGCCCAAGCCGACCAGCAGAAAGCTGCGATTCTCGCCAAGGCCGAGGTGCAGGCCGAGACCCTCCGCGGGCAGGCGCAGGCCGAGGCCGCGGCCATTTATGCGCGCGCCTACAACCAGGACCCGGAATTCTTCCGCTTCTACCGCAGTCTGCAGGCCTACAAGCTCGCCATCCAGAGCCACAACAGCGTGATCGTGCTCGGCCCGGACAGCGGCTTCCTGAAATATTTCGACGGCCTCAAGACCCCGCCGGGCGCACATCCGTGATGGTCCCAGTCATTTACCTGCGCGCTTGCAGGAGCGGTCTTCCGGCCGTGATTTTTTGCACGGTAAGCTTGCGCTTGTTCCCCAAATGGTGAGCAGCATGTGGATCGCATTGGTGACCGCCGTGGGTTTGATGCTGGTGCTCGAAGGCATCATGCCGTTCATCAACCCGCGCGGCTTCAAGCAGACCCTGAGCGCCGTAACCCAGGCCAACGACCGCGTGCTGCGCATCGCCGGCCTCGCGAGCATGATCGTCGGCATCGTGCTGCTCTACGTCGCGCGCCTGTTTCTGTGAACGGATAGAACAGCATGGGCAAGAATCTCATCGTCATCGGCACCCAGTGGGGCGACGAGGGCAAAGGCAAGATCGTGGACTGGCTCACCGACCGCGTGGCGGCGGTGGTGCGTTTCCAGGGCGGCCACAATGCCGGCCACACGCTGGTCATCAACGGCGAAAAGACCGTGCTCAAGCTGATTCCCGCGGGCGTGCTGCGCGGCAACGTGCGCTGCCTCATCGGCAACGGCGTGGTGCTGTCGCCCACGGCGCTCTTCGAAGAACTCGCCATGCTCGAAGGCAAGGGCGTGCCGGCGCGCGAGCGCCTGAAAATTTCCCCCGCCTGTCCGCTGATCCTGCCCTCGCACGTGGCGCTCGACAAGGCGCGCGAACAGGCCAAGGGTGCGGCCAAGATCGGCACCACTGGCCGCGGCATCGGCCCGGCGTACGAAGACAAGATCGCGCGCCGTGCGCTGCGCCTCGCGGATTTGTTCCATCGCGAACGCTTTGCCGCCAAATTGGGCGAAGTCCTTGATTACCACAACTTCATCCTGAAGAATTATTTCCACGCCGATCCGATCAGTTTCCAGAAAACTCTGGAAGATTATCTGGCGCTGGTGCCGCAGCTCGAACCCATGGTCGCGGACATCACGCCGCTCCTGTATGAATTGCACGAGCAGGGCGAGAACATGCTCTTCGAAGGCGCGCAGGGCGCGTTGCTCGACGTGGACCACGGCACTTATCCCTATGTCACTTCGAGCAACACCACCGCGGGCGGCGCCGCCACCGGCACGGGCTTGGGGCCGCTGTACTTCGATCAAGTGCTCGGCATCGTCAAGGCCTACGCCACGCGCGTCGGCGAGGGGCCGATGCCGACCGAATTGTTCGACGCCATGGGCGAGCACCTGGCGCGCCGTGGTCACGAGTTCGGCTCGGTCACCGGCCGCCCGCGCCGCTGCGGCTGGTTCGACGTGGTCTCGCTGCGCCGCTCCGTCATCAACAACAGCGTCTCGAGCCTGTGCATCACCAAGCTCGACGTGCTCGACGGCCTCGACACCATCCGCATCTGCGTGGCGTACAAGAATGCCCACGGCAAAGTCACGGTCGCGCCCATGGGCGCCGAGAGCTTCGCGGAATCCGAGCCGGTGTACGAGGAAATGCCCGGCTGGAAAGCCTCCACCGTGGGCATCACGCAATACCAGGAACTGCCCGAAAACGCCCGCAAGTACCTCAAGCGCATCGAAGAACTCATGGGCGTGCCGCTCGACATCATCTCCACCGGCCCGGACCGCGCGCAGACGATCGTGCTGAAGCATCCGTTCGGTTGAATAGTTAACGTTGATTGGATTTTCAGTAGCCAACAGCAACAAGCGTGAGCTGCTTAATGTACGATGCTGGAGAGAACATGGAACGTATGGCAATCAAAATTGATTATGTGGCTGCTCCGCAAGAAGGAAGTTTCGATCCAATACCCGTTGGAATGGAGGATTTTCGTGTTGAGCTAGAAGATGCATATGTTTCGCTAGTTAGAGGCCATCCCGGTGTACGTGGAGGAGGATGGTATCAATTTGTTATTCAAATAACGTCGAGTATTACGCTCCGCGACCTTGCGAATCTTATCTTGGGCGGTGTTGCATACGATCTTTTGAAAAGCGGTACTTCATCTTTGGTTCTGCATCCCCTGCTACATGCTTATGAAAAACTGGCAAGCCGTAATTCTAAAGTTGAATTTGGCGTTGATGAGGTTTTGTTCTTTTTTCAGGATACGGACATCATTATTAAAAAGACCGGCTCTCAACCTATACGCTGGGACCTGGAAAAAATACTTACAACACTTGCTAAGAATTATGAGCTTCTTCTTTACAGAGGGGGGGCGACGTGACCCCCATAAATAGTCCGGGATAGGGTTAGAGTCTGCTGCACGAGGAGCAGACCATGAAAGGCAAGCGATTTAGTGAAGAGCAGATCATCGGGGTATTGAAGGAAGCAGAGGCGGGAGCGAAGACCAAGGAGCTGTGTCG
>JAGXAL010000159.1 GCA_018971605.1 Natronospirales bacterium
TGGGGCTCGAGTTTCATCGCCGGGCCGCAGGGTGAAATCCTCGCGCAAGCCGGCACCGATAAACCCCAAGTGCTCACGGCCGAAATAGATCTCGGTCGTTCCGAAGCCGTGCGCCGCATCTGGCCGTATCTGCGCGACCGGCGGATTGATGCCTATGGCGATTTGTTGAAACGCTTTCGCGACTAGGTTGGAATATGCGGGTTTGATTCTGTCATTCCTGCGAGAGCAGGAATCCAAGACTGGGTACTGGTTTTCGCCGGTATGACGATTGGATAAGCTGGTCTAAATCGGCGAAGGAATGCCGTGATATTTGGTTAACCCTCACCCCGCGCTGCGGGGTGTACGTATTTGTGCTTCTGACATATGAATAGAACTCTTCTCAAACCACGCTTGCCTGACACCAAGCACACATTAGTGCATTGGGGCCAGTTGTGTGGCAGCAGCGCCGCACTGGCACTGGCCGAGGCCGCACAATCGGCAGCCACGCCGCTACTGTTGGTTCCCACCGATACACGCGAGGCTGAACGCCTCGCGGACGAGCTGCGTTTCTATCTCGGCGACAGCAGGCTTCCGGTGACGCGGTTCCCGGACTGGGAAACCCTGCCTTACGACCTGTTCTCACCACATCCGGATATAGTTTCCGAACGCCTGGCCACCTTGGCGCAAGTACCGGAACTGACTCATGGCGTCGTGGTGATTGCCGCAGCTACGCTCATGCAGCGTCTGCCGCCTCCCGCTTACCTCCTCGCCAACAACCTGCAACTCAAAACCGGAGAGCGGCTGGATCTCGAAGCCATGCGTCAGCGATTCATCGCCGCCGGCTATGCCGCGGTCAGTCAGGTCATGGAGCACGGCGAGTTCGCGATACGCGGCGCCTTGCTGGACATTTTCCCGATGGGCAGCGCCACGCCCTTGCGCATCGACCTGTTCGACGAGGAAATCGAATCCATCCGCCGCTTCGATCCCGAAACCCAGCTTTCAGGTGACAAGCTCGAAGAAATAAAACTGCTGCCGGCACGCGAGTTTCCGCTCGACGAAAACGGCATCCGCGGTTTTCGCCAGCGTTATCGCGCGCGCTTTGAGGGCGATCCACAAAAGAACCCCGTGTATTGCGATGTATCCAATGGCTTGGCTCCCGGTGGCGTGGAATATTACGCGCCGCTGTTTTTCGACGGCAGCGCAACATTCTTTGATTACCTGCCGCCGCAGACGACGCTGGTGTTGCAGGAAGACACCCCGAATGCGCTGCGCCAAGCTTGGCAGCAAAATACGGAGCGGCACGAGCAACGGCGTCACGATCTTGAACGGCCGCTGTTGCTGCCGGAAGAGCTGTGGCTGTCACCCGATGAGGTACAGGCGGCATTGAATGGGCGGGCGTGTGTCCTGCTGCAAAGTTTTGAATCCACCGATGCCGAGGCGGTGAATTTTGGCAGCGTCATGCCGCCACCGCTGCGGGTGGAAAGCCGTGCTCAGGAACCGATGGCAAAATTGCTGCAATTCCTGGAGAAATATTCCGGCCGGGTACTGTTTGCAGCG
This sequence comes from Natronospirales bacterium, assembly GCA_018971605.1. Taxonomy (GTDB): domain Bacteria; phylum Pseudomonadota; class Gammaproteobacteria; order Natronospirales; family REEB76; genus REEB76. The sequence goes on from JAGXAL010000159.1 coordinate 1,537, forward strand.
GAATCCGCGGGACGGCGCGAATACCTACTGGAGCTGCTGGCACGCCGGGAGCTGAAACCGGCAAGCGTGGGCGGCTGGCCAGGGTTTTTGACGAGCGACGCGCGTATCGCGCTGTGCGTCGCACCGTTGGAACGCGGCTTGTACCTGCCCGAGGCCGGTGTTGCCGTGGTCGCCGAAGAACAGTTGTTCGGTGAGCGCGTGTACTCTCCGGCTCGGCGTATACGTCCGCGTGATCCTGCCGCCATCATCCGCGATTTGACCGCACTTGCGCCGGGCGCCCCCGTGGTACACGAAGAACATGGCGTGGGCCGTTACCTTGGCCTGCAAACGTTGCAACTCGATTCCGTGCAGACTGAATTCCTGGCGCTGGAGTATGCCGAAGGCGCCAAACTCTACGTGCCGGTATCCTCGTTGCATCTCATCACCCGCTACAGCGGCGGCGCACCGGAAACCGCGCCCCTGCACCGGCTGGGCAGCGGCGAGTGGGAGAAAGCACGTCGTCGCGCCGCCGAACAGGTGCGTGACGTGGCCGCGGAACTCTTGGATATTTACGCGCAGCGCGCTGCACGTCAGGGGTATGCCTTCAAGTTCAGCGAAATGGATTACCAGGCTTTCGCGGAAAACTTTCCCTTCGACGAAACTCCCGACCAGTTGCAGGCTATCGACTCGGTGCTCGACGACATGCGCACCGGCCAGCCCATGGACCGGGTGGTATGCGGCGACGTGGGTTTCGGCAAGACCGAAGTGGCGTTACGCGCGGCGTTCGTCGCTGTACAGAGCGGCAAACAAGTGGCACTGCTGGTGCCCACCACCCTGCTGGCACAGCAGCATTATCAAACATTCCGCGACCGCTTTGCCGACTGGCCGGTACGCATCGAGACGCTGTCGCGCTTTCGCACCGGCAAACAGCAGAACACGGTGGTTCACGATCTCGCCAGCGGCAAGGTAGATATCGTCATCGGTACGCATGCACTGTTGCGCGACGAATTGCAATTCAAGGATCTGGGCCTGGTAATCGTCGACGAGGAACACCGCTTCGGCGTGCAGCACAAGGAAAAGCTCAAGAAGCTGCGCGCCGAGGTAGACCTGCTGACACTCACCGCCACCCCCATTCCGCGCACCCTCAACATGTCGCTCGCCGGTCTGCGCGACCTGTCCATCATTGCCACACCGCCTGAAGAGCGCCTGGCGGTCAAGACCTTTGTGAGCGAATGGCAGAATGCGCTGGTGCAGGAAGCCTGCTTGCGCGAAATCAAGCGCGG
>JAGXAL010000040.1 GCA_018971605.1 Natronospirales bacterium
GGCAAGGCGAGTTGCGTCAAATGCACGGCTTGCACGCTCACGCCGAGCTTTTGCAGGCTGGCGTTAAGCTGATCGGGCAGAGCGGCCAGGAGTGTGGGATCGGCGCCGGCCAAAAGGTCGGTCGAAATTTGCCTGGCGACTGCACGCTGCAAGAGCGGCGTGAGCGCGTCATTGATGCGGCGCGCCCCGGCGCTCTCGTCGCAACCGGTGGCACGGCAAAACGCCGCGGTATCACTGATGCGCCACACTGCCATGTAATCGGCTTCCAACGCCTTGCCGTCCTTGGCCGCGAGCTTCACGCGGCCGCCGTTCAACTGCTCGCTGTTCAGCAGGATCGTGTGTCTGTCGAGTCCGATGATGCGACCGAAGAACGGCACGCGCAGATGCAACCCGGGCGCGAGGCCGGTGGCCTCGACCTCGCCGGTATTCAGGCGCACGCCGGTTTGGCCTTCGCTAACCAGGCCGACGCTCTGGCTGATGAGCACCAACACGATGACGGCGATGATGAGACTGATGAGCGAGCGGTGCAGCGCCATCACGCACCTCCCTTGCCGGTGGCCGCGGACGGCGCGCTCACGGCGCTCGCCGCCGGCGTCTTGGCGGGCGCCGTTGGCGTAACCGGTGCTGGCTTGAACGGCTGGCCGAATTGCACCGTGACGTTGCCGTTGCGCGTGTCCACGATCACCTTGTTGGCGTTCGCGAGGATGCCCTGCATGGTGCTGGTATAGAGCTCCTCGCGCGTGAGCGCCGGTGCTTTGCGATAAGCCGCAAGCACCGCGTCAAAGCCTGCAGTGTCCGCCTGCGCCTGACCGACGACAGTGGTGCGGAAGGTTTCGGCGGCCTGTATCTTGGCATCGGCCGCGGCCTGCGCCTGCGGCACAAGATTGGCGGCATAGCTGCGCGCGGCGGCTTGCGCCTGATCGGCATCCTGCTTGGCGGTCTGCAAGTCGGTATCGCTGCTGGCGACCGCATCCGGCAGGCTGACGCGCTGGAACTGCAATTGCGTCACCGCGATGCCGGGCGCATAAGCCTGCAGCGCCTGAGTGAGGCGCGTGCGCGCGTCGGATTCCACCGCATCGCGCTGCCCGCCGAGGATGCCGGCGAGCGTGGTGCGCGCCACGGCGGTGCGCACCGCGCTGTCGGTCAGGTCACCGAGTAACAGCTTGGCGCCGGCCCCCGGCTCCTGCGGAGGCGCGCTCACGACTGCCGTGTTGAACAGGAAATCTTCGAGATTCGTCACGTGGTAGCGCACCAGCGTGTCCACCACCACCACGTTGCCGTCGGCGGTCAGCAGGCGCGAATAGGTGTGGGTGTAATTGCGGCCGGCCACGCCGCTCACCAGCAGCACGCGCCCCACCGGCCAGGGAAGCTGCCAGTGCACGCCGGGCGCGGTGACGTTCTCGAAGCGTCCGAAAAAGAAATTCACGCCGCGGTCGCCGGGCGCCACGCGGTAAAAGCCCGAGAGCATCCAGGCAATAATGATGACCGGCACCACCCACCACAGGACGGCGGCGTGGAACTGGCGCGGACGCCCGTTGCGCCGACCGCCGAACAGGCGGCCGAGCTTCTGCTGCAGGTTCTTGAGCATGCGCTCGAGATCCGGCGGACGCTGCGCGCTGTTCCAGGGGTCCTGATCCTTCCCCGGCTCTTTCCACACCATAAAACCCTACCCCGTGTTACCCGTCACACACCCAGCAGCGAGGGATCCAGTCCTTCGCGCTGGCACAACTGCTGATACTCGCTGCGCGGCAACTCCACCTGCAGCAGGTAGCCGCCACCATCTCCCGGTTTCTCTTCGCGCACCGCGCCGGCGCGGAACAAGGCCGCGCGTGTGCGCGCGTGCGTGGGCGCGAGCTCCAGCCAGCCGCGCACCGTGTCATTGCGCAGGCACTCGCCGATGGCAACTCGCAAGGCTTCGATGCCTGCGCCGCTCGCGGCCGATACCCAGATGCGCCGCGGCTTGCCGTCGGGGCCGTTTTCGACCGCTGGCGGTTGGCCGGTGATGTCTATCTTATTGAATACCTCGAGCTGTGGCACCTGGCGCGCGCCGATTTCCGCCAGCACCTGGTTGACCGTCTCTATATATATGTCGCGCTGCGGGTCGCTGGCATCCACCACGTGCAGCAACAGCGCCGCATCCGCGGTCTCCTGCAGCGTGGAACGGAACGCCGCCACCAGGTCGTGCGGCAGCTCGCGGATGAAGCCCACGGTGTCGGCGAGCACCGCCTCCCGTCCGGAAGGTAGCGGCAGGCGCCGCAAAGTGGTGTCCAAGGTCGCGAACAGCTGGTCGGCGACCCAAGTGTCGGCGCCGGTAAGCGCGTTGAAGAGCGTGGACTTGCCGGCGTTGGTGTAACCGACGAGCGAGACCGTGGGTATCGCGCGCCGCTGGCGGGTGCGGCGGTTCTGCTGATGTTGCGCGCGCGTACGTTGCAGGCGCCGTGCCAGCTGCTGGATGCGCTTGCCGATCAGGCGGCGGTCGGTTTCCAGCTGAGTTTCGCCGGGACCGCGCAGGCCGATGCTGCCGCCACGCTGGCGTTCCAGGTGCGTCCAGCCACGCACCAGGCGCGTAGCCAAATGCCGGTGCTGGGCGAGTTCCACCTGCAGCTTGCCTTCGAAGCTGCGCGCGCGCTGCGCGAAGATGTCGAGGATCAGTCCCACGCGATCCAGCACGCGGCAACTGAGGAATTTTTCCAGGTTGCGCTCCTGGCTGGGCGAGAGCGCGTGATTCACCAACACCAGATCCGCATGCGTTTCCTGCACCCTGGCGCGCACTTCCTCGGCTTTGCCCGGACCGATGAAGAAATGCGGCTCGGGCACGCGCCGGTTGCCGGTCACCACGGCCTGCACTTCAGCGCCCGCGGCTTGCGCGAGTTCGGTGAATTCCTGGAGCAGTTCCTTGCCGGTGGCGGGATCGAGGTTGAGGTGAACCAGAACGGCGCGTTCACCGCCCTTGGGACGCTCAAACAATGCGTCGCCTCGGCATGCGTCAGGCGGCCGCTTCGCCGCCGGTTTCTCCGCTGTCAGTCTCGGAGGTCACGTTGACGTGCCGGCTGGGCACCACGGTGGATACGGCGTGCTTGTACACCATCTGGCTCACGCTGTTCCTGAGCAGGATCACGAACTGATCGAAGGACTCGATCTGGCCCTGCAGCTTAATGCCGTTGATGAGATAGATCGACACCGGGATTTTTTCGCGGCGCAGGCTGTTCAGGAAGGGTTCTTGCAGAGACTGACCTTTGGCCATGACTCTTCTCCTCGTTCTAATTATGTCGGCCGCTGTCCGTCGATTGGCATGCGTATGCGGCTCTGTTGAATACGGCAACATTGTAACACAGCAAGCTTCAAGCTCGTCCTTGCAAAGCGCCGGCCAGTGCGGCGCATACGGCAGCGGCACCAGCGGGCGCGTCGCTCTCGAACCACTGCACGCCCGTCTCGGCACGCAGCCAGGTGAACTGGCGCTTGGCATAGCGCCGCGTGGCCACGATGCCGCGCTGCACTGCGGTCGGCAAATCGCATTCGCCGTCGAGGTGTTCCCAAAGCTGGCGATAACCCACCGCGCGCATCGAGGTGTGCACGCGGCTGAGATCCCCGCGCTTGCGCAAGCCTGCGACTTCGGCGAGAAAGCCCGCGGCCATCATGGCCTGAAAACGCGACACGATGCGTTCATGCAATTGTGCGCGGCTTGCGGGAGCGACGGCCAATCTAACGTAGCGATACATGCTGTCTTGGACCTCAGCCGCGGCGTGCAGTTCCGAAACCGGCCGGCCGGTGAGATAAAAAACTTCCAGGGCCCGCTGGATGCGCTGCGGGTCGTGCACGTGGATGCGCGCGGCCGCCGCCGGGTCCACGCGCGCAAGTTCTGCGTGCAGCGCCGGCCAGCCGAGGCGCGCGGCGCGCGCATCGAGTTCCGCACGCAGATGAGCTTCGGCGGTTGGCAGTTGCGCGAGCCCCTGCTGCAGCGCGCGGAAATACAGCATGGTGCCGCCCACGAGCAGCGGCACGCGGCCGGCCGCGGTGATTTCCGCCATGGCGGCGAGCGCATCCTGGCGGAAACGTCCGGCGGAATAGCTTTCCGCGGGATCAAGAATGTCGATCAAGCGGTGCGGCGCGCTGCGCAGCGTGGCGGCGTCGGGCTTGGCGGTGCCGATGTCCATGCCGCGGTAAACCATCGCGGAATCCACGCTGATGATGTCGCAGGGAAAACGCCGGACGAGTTCCAGCGCCAGCGCCGTCTTGCCCGCGGCGGTGGGGCCCATGAGAAGAATTGCGGGAGGCAAAGACTTGTATGAATTCATGCGAGGCACGATTACCTGTCCCTGCCCTCACCCCTCCCCCTCCCGACGGGAGAGGGCGTGGCGGAACGGGAGCCATGTTTACCGGCCACGGAGAAACAATTTATCGAGGTCGGCCATGCCGAGGCGCGTCCAGGTGGGGCGGCCGTGGTTGCACTGATCGGCACGTGATGTGCGTTCCATCTCGCGCAGCAGCGCATTCATTTCGGCGATGTTCAATTCACGATGCGCGCGCAACGAAGTGTGGCAGGCGCGCGTGGCCAGCACGTGATCGAGTGCCGCCTCGATGCGCCGGCTCTTGCCGTGCTCGACCAGGTCGGCGAGCACGTCGCGCAGCATCTGAGCGGAATCCTCGTCCTTGAGCAGCGCCGGAATCTCGCGGATCGACAGGCTTTCGGGGCCGCGACGCTCGACCACGAATCCGGCCTGCGCCAGTTCCAGCGCGTGGCTTTCGGCGCAATCCGCCTCGGCGCGCGACACCATGACGTTCTGCGGCAACAGCAACGGTTGCGACGTGACCTTGCCGGAGGCGAGCGCGGCTTTCATGCGCTCGTAGGTGATGCGCTCGTGTGCGGCGTGCATATCGACGAGCACCAGGCCGTCGGCGGCGGCGGCGAGGATGTATACGCCGTGCAGTTGCGCGAGCGCATAGCCGAGCGGCGGCACCGCCCCGCCGCTGTCCGCTGCTTCGAGGGGAACAGCGGCGGCGCCCTGCAACTGCGCATAGGCCGCCAGCTGTTCCGCCACGTGCAAGTGCATGGGTTGCTGGCTGTGCACGGCATTCACGGTTGCCGCATTGTGCGCACCGGCTGCCGGCGCGGGGGCAACGACATGCGGCGTGGTGTCCTTGAGCGCGGCTTCCACGGTGCGGAACACGTAATCGTGCACCAGGCGTCCGTCGCGGAAACGCACTTCGTACTTGGCGGGATGCGCGTTCACGTCCACGCGCGCGGGATCGAGTTCCAGATACAACACGTAGGCCGGGTGACGCCCGTGGAACAGCACATCCTGATAGGCGAGGCGCACGGCGTGCGCCAGCAACTTGTCGCGCACCATGCGGCCGTTGACGTAGAAATACTGCAGATCCGGCTGGCTGCGGGAAAACGTGGGGCGCGCGATCCAGCCGCGCAGGATCAGGCCGGTCATGGTTTGCGTGAGATACAGCGATTCCCGGGCGAATTCCGCCCCCAGGAGCACCGCCACGCGCTGTTCGCGCTCGCGCGCTTCACCGGCCGCATTCAGCGCATACAGGCCGCGGCCGTTGTGGCGTGCGTGCAGCGCTACGTCCATGCGCGCCAGCGCCAGGCGCCGCAGCACCGTATCCACGTGTCCGAACTCCGTGGCTTCGCTGCGCAGGAATTTGCGCCGCGCCGGCGTGTTGAAAAAAAGTTCGCGCATTTCGACCGTGGTGCCGACCGGATGCGGCAGCGGCGCGGGCGCGCTGTAGTGGCCGTGACCGTCGCCCTCGATGCGCCAGCCGTGTTCTTCGTCGGCGGTGCGCGAGGCGAGACTCAAGCGCGCCACCGCACCGATGCTCGGCAGCGCTTCGCCGCGGAAGCCCAGCGTGGCCACGCGCTCCAGATCGTCGAGGCTCGCGATCTTGCTGGTGGCATGGCGCGCGAGAGCCAGCGCCAGTTCGTCTTTGGGAATGCCGCTGCCGTCGTCGCGCACGCGGATCAGGCGCACGCCGCCCGCCTCGAGTTCCACGTCAATGCGCGTGGCGCCGGCATCCAGACTGTTCTCCAGCAGTTCCTTGACCACCGACGCCGGGCGCTCGATGACCTCGCCGGCGGCGATCTGGTTGACAAGCTGCTGAGGCAGGGAGCGTATAGGCATGTTGCACCGGTGCCTAGCTTAACGGCTGGCCCGGGCCGGAGGAAGGACGGGAACTACTGGCCGCGGTTGCGGCTGGCGACGTCGTAACTGTCCGCCGCTAGCGCTGGAACATTGCGCTGCCGGCGTTGGACTTTTTCCATGGCGAGCTCGGTGCCCGGCGGTGGATATTGATCGAAATAACGGTGCACGCCGGCGAGAATCGCATCGGCGATCTGTTCCTGATATGCGGAGCTTTGCAGCCGATGGGCCTCACGCGGATTGCTGATGTAGTCGGTTTCCACCAGGATCGAGGGAATATCCGGAGATTTGAGCACCACGAAGGCGGCCTGCTGCACCTGATCACGATGCATGGATCCAAGCTGCGCTAATTGCCGCGCCACCAGCCCGCCCACGTCGAGGCTCGCGCTGATGGTGGCGGTCTGCGACAGGTCCAGCAGCACCGAAGCCAGCATCGGGCTCTTGTCGGAAAGATTCACGCCGCCCAGCAGGTCCGAGTCGTTCTCACGCTGCGCCAGCAGGCGCGCGTGCTCGCTGGTGGCGCCGTGCAGCGACAAGGCATATACGGTGGCGCCGTCGGCATAGTGGTCATGGGCCGAGTCGCAGTGGATGGAGATAAAGATGTCGGCGTGTGCGGCGCGCGCGTGTTCGATGCGCTGGCGCAAGGTCAGGTAATAGTCGCCGTCGCGCGTCAGGAACGGCTTGAAGCCGGGCAGTTTGGCCACGAGCGCTGCCAAACGCCGGGCGATCTGCAGGGTGATGGTCTTTTCCATGACGCCGTGCGGCCCGCGCGCCCCGGAGTCAATGCCGCCGTGGCCGGCATCGATCGCCACCACGATGTCGCGTCCGGTTTGCGGCACGGCCTTGGCCACAGTCAGCACCGGCTGGCGAGCGGACTGCGGTCCATGCGAATAGAGGTCCACGAGCAATTGCGTGCCGGCACTGCCGTTGCGCAGCAGGCTGCGCGGCGTGACCTGCGCGCTCGCATCCAGCACCACCCGCAAACCGTTGGCAGTACGCACGCCGCTGCGCAGATCCTTGATCACGCCTTGCCCCGCAGGCAGCGTGCTCTGCAACACGGCGTTGTCGAGATCAATGACCACGCGGTCGGGATGACCGAGGGTGAAAATCCGGTATTCCGCTGGCGCCGTCAGGTCAAAAATCAGGCGCGTGGGGTTGGCCGCCGGCGCAAAGTGCAGGTTCAACACCTGCACCGGCGCGGCCAGCGCCGCCGCCGGCAGCAATAGCAGCAAAATCAGCAATACCCGCATGCCCACGCGCCCGCTGGAAGTCATGGGCTAAGTTATACACAATCCCAGCCAGATTTCAAGTTTTTCTAATAGATTTATGGGGATACATCTGTCTCTTAGAGTCAGATATCAGGATTTGGCCTTCTTGGCTTGACGGCTACCCTTGCCTCGCCCCTCCCCGGTCAGCCAGGCCTGCAGCAGCTCCCGCCCGCGCGCCGTATGAGCCTCGGCCCGAATGCGCCGGCTCGGTTCCCGCAGCTCGAAATTCAGGAGCAGATCGGGCGCCGGCAGCCGGCCCGCACCGCGCTCCGGCCATTCGGCGAACACCCAGAGCTTGGAGTCATCAAGATCACGCGCGCCGAGATACTCCATCTCCTCGGCGCCGCGGATGCGATACAGATCGAGGTGGTAAAGCCGGCGCGCGCCGAATTCATAGCCTTCGACCAGGGTGTAAGTCGGACTGCGCACGTGCCCAGCGAAGCCCAGGCCGTGCAATACGCCGCGCACCAGCGTGGTCTTGCCGGCGCCGAGTTCGCCTTGCAGATACACCACCGCGCCGCCGGTCAGCGCGCGTCCCAGATCAGCTCCCAGGGAATCCATGACGGCTGCACCCGCCACGTCCAGTTCCGTCACCGGTTCACCAGTACACGCAGCGCGCCAATCAAATCACGCGCCAGGAGGCCGCGTTCACCGGATTGGGCCGCTTGGTCGCCGGCCAACGCATGCAACTCGACGCCGGCACGCGCGGCTTCAGCCAGCGGCAAGCCTTGCGCCACAAGCGCGGCAATCACGCCGGTGAGCGCATCGCCCATGCCCGGCGCCGCCATGCCCGGATTGCCGTGGCGACAGATGGCCGGCGTGTCCGGCGCTTCCGCCACGATGCTGCCCGCGCCCTTCAATACCGCCACGGCACGGTACTTTTCGGCGATTTGCCAAGCCGCCTGCAGGCGATCCTTTTGCACTTGCGCGGCCGGCTGCTGCAGCAGACGCCCCGCCTCGCCGGGATGCGGCGTAAGGATCCATTGCCCGCGCGTAAGCGGATGCGCGGCCAGCAGATTGAGCGCATCGGCATCTACCACCAGCGGCAAGGGCGTATCCAGCACGCGCGCCAGCAGAATCCGCGCCCAATCGCTTTGGCCGAGGCCTGGCCCGATGGCGACCACCGTGGCACGCGCCAGCAAGGTCATAATGTCCGCGGGATCGTCGGTGCCAAGCACCATGGCTTCCGGAAGCCCGGCAAGCAATCCGCTGACGTGCAAAGGCCGGGTGATCACGCTCACCAAGCCCGCGCCGGTCCGCAGCGCGGCTTCGGCGGTCAAACGCACGGCACCGGCCATGCCGTGATCGCCACCGATCACCAGCACATGCCCGAAGTTCCCCTTGTGCGCGCTGCGCTGACGCCGCGGCAGGCGCGCCTCGCCGTCCGCGATGAGCCGCGCGGCGGGTGCGATGTCCGCAAAGGCTTTCGCCGGTACTTTCAGCCCGGCGAGTTCGACCTCGCCACAGCAAGCCGGGCCATCGCCGGTGAACATACCGGGTTTGAGAGCGATGAAGGTTACGGTCAAGCTCGCGTGCACCGCCGCACCGAGGGCCGCACCGCTGCCGGCGTGCAGGCCGGAGGGGATGTCCAGCGACACGACGGGCCGGCCGGCGGCGTTCATGACTTGCACCGCCTCCAGCCAGCGATCCTGCAACGGCCGGTCCAGGCCGATGCCGAAAAGCGCGTCCACGATCACATCGGCATCAGCCGGCAAAGTCCCGCTGAATTTTTGTTCCTTGCCCTTGAGCGCCAGATAACGCTTGCGCGCGGCGCCGGCGATTCCGGAAAGTCTTGCGCCGGCGCCGGGCGTCACCACCGTGACGCGGCATTTCGCACGTTGTGCGAGCGCCGCCAGCACATAGCCGTCGCCCGCATTGTTGCCGGCGCCCGCAAACACCACGATGTGCTTCGCCTTGGGCCAGCGCTGGCGCAGACTTTGCCAAGCGGCCGCACCGGCACGCGCCATGAGTTCGCGCGCGGCAATCTTGTTTTTTTCAATCGCACGCCGGTCCAGCTCGCGCATCTGGGCGATGGAATACAGCGCGTCTGGAAGTTGCAGCATGGAAGCATCATTATATATAGGCATCCATCAAGCAATTACCCCTGCCAGAGGCACCGCCATGAGCCATGCAAGCGCCCGAGTTCCCATGCCCGCCAACGAGCCGGTGCTGGCCTATGCCCCCGGAAGCCCGGAGCGTACGGAGCTGAAAAAGACGCTCGCGCGCATGGCTGCGGAGCGTATCGAGATTCCGCTCATCATCGGCGGCCAACCCCTGCACACCGGCAAGCTTGCCGAGGTGCGCATGCCGCATGACCACGGGCAGGTACTCGCGAGCTTCCACCAGGCCGAAGCGCCGCAACTGCAGGCGGCGATTGAGGCCGCGCTCGCCGCCAAGCCGGCATGGGAAGCGCTGGATTTCACCGAACGCGCCGCCATCTTCCTGCGCGCGGCGGACCTCCTCGCCACGCGCTACCGCCCGATTCTCAATGCCTCCACCATGCTGGGGCAATCCAAGACCGTGCATCAGGCGGAAATCGATGCCGCCTGTGAACTCATCGATTTCCTGCGTTTCAACGTGGCCTTCGCCGAGCGCCTGCTGGCCGAGCAGCCGAACAGCGCAGCCCTCACCTGGAACCAGCTCGATTACCGCGCGCTCGATGGCTTCGTGTATGCCGCAACGCCCTTCAATTTCACCTCGATCGCCGGGAATCTGCCGACCTCTCCGGCGCTCATGGGCAATACCGTGGTGTTCAAGCCCTCGCCCTCTGCGATGTTCAGCAACTGGTACTTCGTGGAACTGCTGCGCGAAGCCGGCCTGCCGTCCGGCGTCATCAACCTGGTGCAGGGCGATCCCGCGATGATTACTGCGCAGGTGCTTTCGCATCCGGACCTGGGCGGCGTGCATTTCACAGGTTCGACCGCGGTATTCAAGTCCATCTGGCGTACGGTCGGCGAAAACATGGCGAAGTATCACCAGTATCCGCGTCTGGTAGGTGAGACCGGCGGCAAGGATTTCATCTTCGCACACGCCTCCGCGGGCGAGGAGTTGGAAGCGCTCGCTGTGGCCATGGTGCGCGGCGCCTTCGAGTACCAGGGGCAGAAATGCTCTGCACCCTCGCGCGCCTTCATCCCTGCCTCGCTCTGGCCGAAGCTGCGCGAGCGTGTCGTGGCCCTGACCGGCACACTCAAGATGGGCGATGTGCAGGATTTCCGCAATTTCATGGGTGCGGTCATCCACGAAGCGGCTTTCAAAAAAATCAGCGGCTACCTCGAGTACGCGAAAAACGCGGCGGGCGTGAAAATCCTCACGGGCGGCAAGGCCGACGGCAAACGCGGCTGGTTCATCGAGCCCACGGTGATCCAGAGCGAGGACCCGAAGAACCGGCTGATGTGTGAGGAAATCTTCGGCCCGGTGATTACCGTGCACGTTTACCCGGACGCGGCTTACGAGGATACGCTGCGCCTCTGCGATCAATCCACGCCTTATGCGTTGACCGGCTCGATCTTCGCACGCGAGCGCAGTGCCATCGCGACTGCATCCCAGCTGCTCAGACACGCGGCCGGCAACTTCTACATCAACGACAAGCCCACCGGTGCCGTCGTCGGGCAGCAGCCCTTCGGCGGCAGCCGCGCGTCCGGCACCAACGACAAGGCCGGTTCGTTCCTGAACCTGGTGCGCTGGACTTCACCGCGCGTCATCAAGGAAAATTTCGTGCCGCCGACCGCTGTCGGCTACCCGTTTCAGGGAGCCGAGTAGCGACCGTTCAATGGACGCGCCGGATTTCGAGAGCCTCGCCGGCAAAATACGCGCGTGGGCGTGCGAACTTGGTTTCCAGCAAACCGGCATTACCGGCGTGGAACTGCCGGAAGACGAACGCCATTTGCTTGACTGGCTCGTCAAGCAACGCCACGGCGAAATGCACTACATGCAGCGCCACGGCACGCGCCGCAGCCGCCCGGCTGAACTGCTGCCTGGTACCTTGCGGGTAATCTCGGTACGCATGGATTACGGGCAGGACGACGTCCGCGGCGCCAGCGCTTTGCTGAATCTAAAAGACCGCGCGTACATCTCGCGCTACGCGCTGGGGCGCGATTATCACAAGCTGATGCGCAAGCGCCTGCAGCAACTGGCCGCACGCATCCAGAATGAGATCGGGCCCTTCGGTTACCGCGCTTTCACCGACAGCGCCCCGGTGCTCGAGAAAGCACTGGCACGCAATGCGGGCTTGGGCTGGATCGGCAAGCACAGCGTGCTCATCAATAAACACGCGGGTTCCTGGTTTTTCCTCGGCGAGCTGTTCACCGATCTGCCGCTGCCGGTGGACCAGCCCGCGGAGAATCACTGCGGTAGCTGTCACGCCTGCATGGATGTGTGCCCAACGCAGGCCATCGTCGCTCCCTACGAGGTGGATGCGCGCCGCTGTATTTCCTATCTCGCCATTGAATACAAGGGCTCGATTCCGGTGGAACTGCGCAAACCCATGGGCAACCGCGTGTTCGGCTGCGACGATTGCCAACTCGTCTGCCCCTGGAACAAATTTGCACAACCCACACAGGAAAAGGACTTCCAGCCGCGCCACGGCCTCGACGACGCCCAACTGGTGGATTTACTCAACTGGAGCGAAGAAGAATTCCTGCTACGCACGGAGGGCAGCGCCCTCCGCCGTGCCGGCTACGAATGCTGGCTACGGAACCTGGCCGTGGCGCTCGGCAACGCACCGAGTTCACCAACAATCATTGCTGCACTCAAAGCCCGCGCCGAGCATCCATCGGCGCTGGTGCGTGAACATGTGGGCTGGGCATTGACACAGCACGAATCTCGAGTGTAGGACAGGTTTGCGCACCGAAACATGAATGGTGCATGAATCCATCCTGCCCAGATTGCGGCAGCGGCTTTCAGCCGCGATTCAAACCATCGCAGCCATAGGCCGCTCCTGCAAAAGGATGTGCAAACCGAGCTAATGCCGGCCGTGGCAGTCGCGGAACCGCAGGCCGCTGCCGCAGGGACAGGGACCGTCGGGTGCAGGTACCACCATTTCGTCGTTGCGGCCGACGCTCGCAGGCCGCTGGAAATGCCGCTGCATGGTGAGCTTGTCGAAGGGGCCGATGCGCTCGCGGCCGTCGAACTTGAAATCCGTATATTGGCCATTGGCATCCACGTAGTGCAGGAAAGTCTGCACCCACCATTCGCCGGTGAACGGTTCGCGCCAGTGCGGCACGTCCGCGCCGCGATAGATGAGCATGTCGCCGGGCGCGAGTGCCAGCGGCTTGTCGGCGCCGTCGGCTTGCACGCACAGCGGCCAGGGTTTTTCCGCCTTGAAACCCAGCGTCAACGAGGCGCTGATCTCGCAGGACGGACGATCCACGTGCCGCGGCAGCACCGCATCCGGCCCGTAGATGCGCAAAAAGGAATAACACGGCAACAGTTTCAGCCCGGTACCCTGTTCCATCGCGGGCTGCAGCTCCAGCAACAGCGTTTCGCTGTAGGCATCGGCATACCGGCCAAGGGCGGCGCGAAACATGTCCTCACGCTCGTAGTAGCCGGGCCAGCCTTGCTGCAGCAGCGCGTAGCGCGTGGCCAGCGCGGCCGATTCGGCGCTGATTACCGCACGCAATACCGTGTAGCCGCTGCGGCGGAATTGCTCTGCTGCTGGGGCAGCCGCGGGTGTTGGGGACACGGGAACGCTCATGGCGTTTGCCGGTGACTCGGTTCGGGTCAGCTTAATCGTTTGGTTGTTTCAGTCAACTGGGATGTTTGGATTCGCTGTACGCATCCCAACCTGCGGAAGCTGAAAGCGCCACAACGCAGTTATTCGGCCAAAAGATCCGCTTTCAGGCCGCTTGCACGGGGATGGCGTTGGAAGTGCGGCTAATCCGGTTGTGCGCGTCGAGATACACGAGCCGCGGTTTGTGGTTCACGGCTTCGGCGCTGTGCATCTGCGCGTAGGCGCAGATAATCACGATGTCGCCGGGATTGGCGTGGTGTGCGGCCGAGCCGTTCACCGAGATGGTGCCGGAACCGGCCTCAGCGCGGATCGCATAGGTGGTCAAACGCGAACCGTTGCTGACGTTATATATCTGGATCTGCTCGTAGGGCAGGATGCCGGCAGTGTCCAGCAGATTGGCGTCAATGGCGCAGGAGCCTTCATAGTCGACTTCCACGCGGGTGACGCGCGCGCGGTGCAGCTTGGCTTTGAGCAGGGTCAATTGCATGGGAATCCCGAACCGGAATGATTACAAGCTCCATTTTACTTCTGGATGCGTTCCGGCTCAAACGATATGTGGGAACGAATCGCGGTCGTCCTGACCGCTCCCACACTATGGCCGCCCCGCAGTAACCTGGATGTTGTCAATCAAACGCGCCTTGCCGAGCCATGCGGCCGCCAGCACGATCAGCGCCGCGGTCTGTGCCTGCGGCACCATGAGCGTGTGCGCATCGCGGATGGCAACGTAATCGGGACGCAGGTGCGTTGATAGCTTGCTCACCGCTTCGGTTTCCAGTCGTTCAAAATCATGGCGGCCGGAACGCAAGGCTGTTGCGGTCTCGCCGAGCGTCCGATACAAAAGCGGCGCCAGCCGGCGTTCTTCCGGCGTCAAATACTGGTTGCGCGAACTCATGGCCAGCCCATCCGGCTCGCGCACCGTGGGCACAGGCACGATTTCCACCGGCAGCGACAAATCCGCCACCATGCGCCGCACCACCAGGAGCTGCTGATAATCCTTCTCGCCGAAGAGCGCCACATCCGGCTGTACCA
>JAGXAL010000003.1 GCA_018971605.1 Natronospirales bacterium
GACTGCATGGGCAGGGTGCCGAGACCGGCAAAGCGCTTGGGATGCTTGGCAACTACGCCGGCAATGTGGTCGTTGAGTATCCTGGCCAAGTCCAGAGTATCTTTCGGCTTGGCCCAGTAACTGAACATCACCGGCACGGTGGACAGCACCTGCACAGCCACGCCGTGTGTGTCGCATTCCTTGATGCGGGTTGGCGGATCCCAGCAATTGGCTTCGATCTCGCGGAAAAATTCTCCATCGCGCAGCATGCGCGCGCAACCGGGGCCGTGATGCTCCAACTGGATGAAGCCGCCGTAGCCGTAGCGCTCCTTCAGGTTCGGCCAATTCTCCGGCAAGATGTGGGTGTGGATGTCAATCTTGAATGTCATTACCTTTTCCTCTCTCCCTCTTCAGGGGAGAGCATAAGCGGGCTCATGTCTGAGTTAAGTGGTACGCAGAAGTGCGTCCATCTAAAAGAATTATTAAGCGTCTCCCGTTGGTACGATAGCTGCAGTCTCAACCATCAAAATGATCGCCCGCTCGGGAGCGCGAGTGCGATGCACAATTCCTTTTGGTATGACATAGCCCTGCTGTGCCTGAAGTTCAATGGACTGGTCTTCGAGGTCGATGATGAAACGGCCCTCGAGGACAAAGAAAAACTCGTCGTCGTTGGCATGCTTGTGCCAGTGGTACTCACCCTGCATTACACCCAGCCGGATCGCAGAGTCATTGACCTTGCATAAGGTCTGATTAAACCACTTGGCCTCGACCTGCGAGACCACACTGCGAACGTCCACGAGGCTGAGCGCGGGAAACAAGATGTTCAGGTTGGTGGTGTAAGGGGAATCGCTTGGCTGTGACATGCAGTGCCTCAAAAGATTGGCTCGAGGAGACAAGGAAATCACCCATTACTTGGGGGATTTGTCCCGGTGATTTTGGTGATATCGGCGTCCACCGTTATCCAATTGACGTGAAGATTCGGACGTTTTTTGAAATACATCAATAATTGGTCACGCTTGACAAAGCAGTATGAGCACCACGGTGCCCAATATTCGAGCACGGTAAATTTGCCGGTGATGTCTGGTTCAATGATAGGCGATTTCTCATCGGGGATCAGAGACCCAAGCCATGTATGTAAGGGTTTGCCATTTTGTAGCGGGGCAGGAGATGAGAATACGCGATCCAACTGCGCATCAAGATCGCTGGATTCGGCGGTACGCGAGAATATTTCGTTACCGGCCTTGTCGAAAACATAGAGCTGTGGCAAGACAAACACGGTGGCGCTAACCGTGCCGTGTTTACCCTCTTTCATGGCTTTCGCTTCTTTTGTCGACGCCTCCTGAATGCTTTTCTGCATCTCCGTCAATAGTTGTGCTTGTAGTATCTTGTTTGGCACTTTGTAGTGATACAGGCTGACTGAGATCGGCAGACCATGGAATCCATCATAGAAATTAGGTGTTGCTGCCAACACAACACCGCAGGAAAGGCCAATCAGTATGATTGTTGATTGCAATAGTGGTTGCATAATGTGATCCTCCGTTAACATTTCTTCGGAGGATCCATAATTACCCCGCATTTCTTGCAGGTACGGTTCTCCAAGCTCCCGAAAAATCGGTCAAACACCGGCGGGAACTGAGTTTCGATGTTTTCCAGGTGGAAGTATTCCTCGTAGAGTTTGTGGTGGCATTGCTCACAGAACCACAGCAGGCCGTCTTGTTCTTCCGGCAAACGCGGGCGCTCGATCACCAAGCCCACCGTATCGGCTTTACGCTGCGGCGAATGTGGCAGATGTGGCGGGATCAGCAGGATTTCGCCTTCGCGGATGGATATATCCACCGGCTTGCCGTGCTGCATGGTTTTCAAGACCATATCGCCTTCCACCATGTAAAAGAATTCTTCGCCGGGGTCGTCGTGGAAATCCTTGCGCGCGTTGGGTCCGCCCACCACCTGCACCACGAAGCCGGTGTCGGTGTAGATGCGCTTGTTGCCGACCGGCGGCTTGAGCAGCTCGCGGTGATCGTCAATCCATTTTTTGAAGTTGATGGGGGTCAGGTCCCACATGAGCGTTTTCTCCTCGAGCCGGCGAGAGGAAGAACCCCCTCACTCTAATCTCTCCCCCGGAAGGGGGAGAGAGGACTAGGTGCGAACCCAATTATACGGTCGCGATACACTTCAGTTCGATTGCAATCGGCGTTGGTAACGCGGTGACTTGAACAGTTGTGCGGCAGGGTTGATTATCCTTGAAGTATTCCGCGTACACCCGGTTGTAAATAGCGAAGTCACGCTGCATGTCGGTGAGAAACACCGTGACGTCCACCAACTTCTCCCAGCTCGAGCCGGCATCTTCGAGAATCAAGCGCACGTTCTCGAATACCGAACGGCATTGCGCCTCGATGTCGTGGCTGATGACCTTGCCGCTGGCGTCGAGTGTCACGCCGGGAATGTCCTTGCTTCCGCGCTTGCGCGGCCCGACGCCGGACAGAAACAGCAGATTGCCGACGCGGCGTGCGTGCGGATAGGCTCCGACGGGTTCCGGCCCTTGCGCCGAGTCGATCTTTTCGGACTTATTCATATTTGATACAGACGTTGCGCGCTTCGGTGAAAAACCGCATGGCTTCCCAACCGCCTTCGCGGCCGGTGCCGGATTGTTTGACGCCGCCCATGGGCACGCGCAAGTCGCGCAGCATCCAGCAATTTACCCAGATGAGGCCGGCTTCGAGGCGCGCGGCGATACGGTGGCAGCGTGAGACATCGCGGCTCCACAGCGAGGCGGCGAGTCCGTAGGGCGTGCCGTTGGCCCAGGCGATGGCCTGTTCTTCGCTGTCGAAGGGAATCAGCGTGACCACGGGACCGAAAATTTCTTCCTGATTGGTGCGACAGTCTGGAGGCAGGTTCTCGATGACCGTAGGTTCCACAAACCAACCCTTGGCGCAGCGGCCATTGAGGTTCGCGCGTCGCCCGCCGCACAGGACTTTGCCACCTTCCTTGCGCGCCAAGTCCAGATAACCCAGCACTTTTTGCAGGTGTGGCTCGGAGACCAGCGCGCCTTGTTCGGTCTGTTCGTCCAGCGGATCACCGAGCCTGAGCGCCTGGGCGCGCTTCACGAACTCGTCGCGGAAACGTGCGTACAGACTGCGCTCGATAAATATGCGTGAGCCGCACAGGCAAATTTCGCCCTGGTTGGAGAAGGCCGCGCGCAGGCTTTCCGCCACGGTGCGCTCGAAGTCACAATCCGCGAATACCAGCGTGGGATTCTTGCCGCCCAACTCCAGCGAGAGTTTCTTGAATTTGGGCGCAGCGTGGCTGGCGATGTTGGCGCCGGTTTTGGTGCCGCCGGTGAAGGAGATCGCCTTCACTTCGGGATGCTCGACCAGCAGCGCGCCGGCCTTGGGGCCGAGACCGTGCACCACGTTGAGTACGCCCGCCGGCAAACCCGCTTCAATGCACAGTTTGGAAAACAGATAAGCCGTCATCGGCGTCAATTCGGAGGGCTTGGCCACCACGCAGTTGCCGGCGGCGAGCGCCGGCGCGAGCTTCCAGGTGAAGAGGTACAGCGGCAGATTCCAGGGCGAGATGCAGCCCACCACGCCAAGCGGCGAACGCAATGTGTAGTTGATGGCGCCGGATTCCATGGCGTGCGATTCGCTCGCGAATTGACTGGCGGCGGCGGCAAAGAAGCGCAGATTGGCGGCGGCGCGCGGGATGTCCACGCTGCGCGCAACCGCGAGCGGTTTGCCGGAGTCCAGGCTTTCGGCGCGCGCCAGTATTTCAAGATCGCGTTCCACCAGCGTTGCGAGCCGGTGCAGCCACTCGCCGCGCTCCGCGGCGGGCGTGGCTGACCATTGGGGAAAGGTGCGCCGGGCCGCGGCCACGGCGTTGTCTATGTCAGTCTTGTGGGAGTCGGGGATGCGTGCGTAAGCCTGTCCCGCGGCCGGCTCGAAGTCCTCGAGCCAGCCGCCGGAGACGGCGGGTACCAGTTGTCCGTCTATATAGTTGGAGATCGTTTGCATCTTGTGGGTCTGGCCATGCAGTGGCTATGGATTTTACCAGTGTGGCCCGGCTTGATGGGCAGGCTGCGTCACCGTGCTTTCTTTAAAGGCGGCATTTTGCCGCGATTCCTGTCCCCGGCTTGTCTTCCCCTTCCGAAGGAAGGGGTGTTTTACTTCCCCTTCGCTTGCGAAGGGGGATTGAAGGAGATGTCTCTTCATGTACGCGTGACAGCATCCCCCGATGCTGCGCATCGGCCCCCTTCGTTCCGAAGGGGGGCAAGCAGAAGGCGTCAATGGGGCGATGTGGAAGCGGGCGCGGGATCGCGCGTGATAGTGGTGTACTGCTTCGCCAGTTTCTCGAAGTGTGGGTCGTCGTGCAGCGGCGTGATGAACTCGGGATTGATGGCAAGATCATTGCAGGCGATCGGAGCGGCGGCGCAGAGGCCTGGCAACATTGACATCGCGGTTTCCTTCTCGCCCAGCGCCAGATAGAGCTGTATCAGGCCGGATTGCGAGAACGGACTGAGCTTGGCGTGGCTCAGACTAGCCAGCGCGGCCAGCGCCTTGGGACGCAGCGTGGGTTCGAGCCGCGTCTGATACGTGAGCCGGCCCGCCTCGATCAACTTCCTGTCCAAGGCTGTACTTGGTTGTGCGAGATCGAACGCTTTGACCGCGTCCTCGCCGCGCTGCATCTCGGCGTACGCAAAGGCGAGATAGAACGCAGCATCGATGCCGTGCGGCGAGAGCCTGTTCAGCGCCAGCGATGCCGCGACCATCTGCGGCCAGTTGGACAGATCCTGGTAATACGAGGCGAGACTAACCTGCACTTCTGCGCTGTCCGGATCGAGTCGCGCGGCTTCCTGTGACTGGGCCAGCGCTTGCTGGATCGGCAGCACGTCGCTGTAAACGTCATGAGCGGCCGCATTGCTGGGATCGAGCGCCAGTGCCTGCTTCAATTCCGCCTTGGCCTCGGCGATGCGGTTGTCGTTGACATCCGCATTGCCCAGTGCCACCAATGCGTTGACGTTGTGTGGGTCGAGCGCCAGCGCCTTCTGCGCCGCCGAGCGGATTTTCGGTAGGACTTCCTTCAGCGGCAGCGTCGAGATTTCCGACAACTTTACGTAAGTTTCTGCCAGCCCGGCCCAGGCGTCGGCATAGCTGGGATCGAGTTTCACGGCCTGCTGGAAATAATCCTCTGCCGCTTGCATATCAGCCGCGGTGAAGCGATCCATGGCCGCGAGACCCTTGAGATAGAGTTGGTGCGCCTCCGGATTCTGCGTCGGTGCGCCTTGCATCGCAGCAAACTTCACCTTGAGCGCATCCGCGACCGCGACGGTGATCTTGTCCTGCACTGCGAAGATGTTCTTGAAACTGTCGTCGTAGTGCTCCGACCACAGTTGCCGGCCGGTGACCGTGCTGACCAATTCCACCGATACCCGCACCTGATCGCCGTCGCGCTGGATGCTGCCATCCACGATGTGCGCCACGTTCAGCGCCTTGCCGATCTCGGCGGGTGATTGTTTGCCGGTTGAATATCTGGAAGCCGTGCCCCATGCGATCACGGTGAGGCCGGTGTTCTGGCCCAGGGCATCGGTGAGTTCCTCGGTAATGCCGTTGCTGAAATACGCCTGTTCGGGATCACCGGAGAGGTTGGTGAATGGCAACACCACAATGGAAGCGGAGGGCGGATTGAAGATAGGCGCTGCCGGTTTGGCCTCGGTTTGGGCGGCCGTCTGTTCCGCCGCTACGCGTTGTTCGGAAAAGCGGAAGGCGAAAATACCGGAGACCACCACCGCCGAGATGATCAGGGGCACGACGACGGCGCCGAGCTTCCAGTGCCGCCGCTGCCAAGTGGTTTGGTTGTCGAGCGCCGCAGGCTTGACCAGCAGCCAAGACAGCGCCAGCGCTACCGGAAAGCCCGCAATCAGAATGATGATGATCGCCGGCACTGCCGCCGACCAGCCGAAATACGGAAAGGCACGCGCTACAATCTGAATCAGCACCGCGATGGACGCGCCATACCACGCTGCGACGCGGTAGATATGGTGCTGCTTGAGGCGAGTGAAGATACCCGGCGGGTTGTTGTTTTCGTTACGGTCCACGCTGCCCTCCGGCGCGGGATTATGCCTGATTTCCCGCGTTGAGCATCCTCAATTTACCCCTGGCCGCTGCGCGCGGGGGCAGTCCACGCAGCACCAACCGCCGCTGTCAGAGCCGTCGAGGCGCAGCGCCGAGAGCCGCCCGCCCCAGACACAGCCGGTATCCAGCGGATAAACATTGTGGCCTTTGACTTCGCCGACCGTGGACCAGTGGCCGAAGAGGATGTGCAGATTGGCGCTGGCGCGGTTTGGCACCGTGTACCACGGCATGAAGCCCGCAGGCTGGCTTCCGGGCGCGCCCTTGCTGGCCAGATCCAGGTCGCCGTCTGCGTTAACGTAGCGCAGGCGTGTGAAGCAGTTGACGATGAAGCGCAAGCGTTCGATGCCATTCAACTCCGGCGACCAGCGCGCCGGCTGGTTGCCGTACATGTGGCGGAAGAATTCCGCGTGATCGGCGCTGCGCAGCACCTGTTCCAATTCCTGCGCGCAGGCGCTGGCGGTGGCGAGATCCCACTGCGGCGGGAGACCGGCATGCACCAACGTGAAGCCCAGCGTCGCGTCGTGATGCAGCAGCGGCCGGTGGCGCAGCCAGCGCAGCAATTCGTCGCGGTCCGGCGCGGCCAGTACGGCATTCAGCGTGTCCGCAGACCGGTGTTTGTCGACGCCGGCCGCCAGCGCCAGCAGATGCAAGTCGTGATTGCCGAGCACAGAGATGGCGCGTGCGTCCAGGCTTTTCACGAAACGTAGCGCATCCAGCGATTTCGGCCCGCGGTTCACCAGGTCGCCGGTGAACCACAGCGTGTCTTCGGCCGGGTTGAACTTGATGCGCGCTAGCAGCTGCTGGAGCTCGTCGTAACAACCCTGGATGTCGCCGACGGCGAAGATAGACATTATTTCCCCTCACTTTGGTATCTCCCCCCGCGGGGAGAGAGGACAAGGAAGGCGATTTTGCAAACGCGAATTGCAAAACCGCCGTCAATTCAGTGCAACAGGCCGGGGACTGCCAAGCGGAAAGGCGCGATGGGTGCGTCGAAGTGTTCGCCCTGGTCGTTGATCATTTGGTAGGCGCCCTGCATGGCGCCCACCGGGGTTTCCAGGATCGCGCCGCTGGAATAGCGGAAACCCTCGCCGGGTTTGAGATACGGCTGTTCGCCCACGACACCTTCGCCGCGCACTTCTTGCACCTTGCCGTTGGCATCGGTGATCAGCCAGTGGCGGGTGAGCAGTTTGGCCGGCACCAAGCCTTCGTTGCGGATGGTGATGGTGTAGGCGAACGCGAAGCGGTTCTGCGCCGGATCGGATTGCGCCGGCACAAACGCGGTTTCCACGTCCACGCGGATGCTGTTGCTGGTCGGATTGTTCATGGCGACTGGAGCTGGGAGTACGCGCTTATTTTACCGGAATTGGCGCCAAGCCAATCAACTCAAGCGTACTACGAGCACGTCACACGGCGTCTTGTGCACCAGAGATTTCTCGGTTGAGCCCATGAGCAGCGCCAAGCCGTGACGGCCGTGACTGCCGAGCACCAGCAGATCGGCCTTCTCCTCGGCGACCACCCGCAGGATTTCCGCCTTGATGTTGCCGACCTCCACGCGCCGCGCAGCCGATTGCAGGCCCAGGTTGTCGCACAAGGCGTCGAGCCGCCGGCGTGCGCCCTGCACGAGCTCGCCTTCGATGTCCACCGGCGGCGGCAACAGTGCTTCGCCGGCCGGATCCACGGGAATGAACTCCACTACGTGCAGCAGGCTCAGCTTGGCGCCGTAACGGCCGGCCAGTTCCTGGGCGCGGTGGGCTACAGCCTCGCTACCCGGCGTCAGGTCCACGGCGATGAGAATGTGTTGGTATCCGCTCATGGTGCTCCTCCGGTTGGAGCGTCAAGTATACGGGCGTCCGGTCTGGATGCCAGCTTGCTCAGAGGGCGGCGAGGCGGGCGTAATCGCCCGTGCTCAGGGTTTCCGGGCGGGCCGACGGGTTGAGGCCGGCCGCGCGGATCGCGGCTTCGTCGGCCAGGCCGCGCAGCGCGTTGCGCAGCGTCTTGCGCCGCTGGCTGAAGGCCTGATTGACGATTTTTGCAAAGCGTGACTGGTCGGCGATCTTGAAGGGAGGCGTGGCGTGGGGCGTGAGGCGCACGAAGGACGACTCTACCTTGGGAGCCGGCGTGAATGCTCCGGAGCCGATGTGGAACAGCGGCTCCACGCGACAGCGTGCCGCGAGCATCACGGTAAGCCGGCCGTAGTCTTTGCCGCCCGGTTTCGCGGCCATGCGCTGCACCACCTCTTTCTGCAGCATGAAGTGCATGTCGGCGATGGTCTGCGCCTGATCCAGCAGGTGGAACAGCAACGGCGTGGAGATGTTGTAAGGCAGGTTGCCGATCAGGCGGATTTTTTCGCCCGGCGGCGCCAGCGTGCGGAAGTCGGTCTTGAGCGCATCGCCCTGGATGACGTGCAGTTCGCCCTTGCCCACCGCAGCGGCTTGCAGTTGCGGAATCACGTCGCGATCCAGTTCCACCGCGGTGAGTTGGCCGTGACGTTCCAGCAGCGGCAGCGTGAGCGCGCCGCGGCCGGGGCCGATTTCGACCAGCGAGTCACCGGGTTGCGGATTAATGGCCAGCAGGATCTTATTGATGATGTTGCGGTCGTGCAGGAAGTGCTGGCCGAAGCGTTTGCGGGGATGATGTTGCATCGCAAATCCCCTCACCCTTGCCTCTCCCCCGCGGGGGAGAGGAGATAAGGAATTTGGAAGTGGAGTATTGACACGGGCCGGTGATATCTAGTTTTTCGCCTTTGACTTTCGAATGATCGCTAACGCCATTGCTACCGCAGCCTCCAGACTCGAATGCTCGGCGCGGCCGGTACCGGCGAGTTCCAGCGCGGTGCCGTGGTCCACGGAGGTGCGGATAATGGGCAGGCCGAGCGTGATGTTCACGGCGTGGCCAAAGCCGGCGTGTTTCAGCACCGGTAATCCCTGGTCGTGATACATGGCGAGCACGGCATCCGTGTTTTTGAGGCGCTCGGGGCTGAAGGCGGTGTCCGCAGCGACTGGGCCGGTAATGGACATGCCTTCGGCCCGTAGCGTTTCACACACCGGAGCGATCATCTCGATTTCCTCGCGGCCAAGATGGCCGCCCTCGCCGGCGTGTGGATTGAGACCGAGCACCAGGATGCGCGGCGCGGCGATGCCGAATTTGTCGCGCAGCTCCGCATGCAGCACGCGCAGGCTGTGGGTCACCGTATCCCGCGTAATTGCACGTGGTACGTCTTTGAGTGGCAGGTGGGTGGTGGCGAGCGCTACGCGCAGCGTACCGGCGGTGAGCAGCATCACCGGGGGCGCTGCATGACAGCGTGCAGCCAGATATTCCGTATGACCGGTGAAGGCGATGCCGGCGTCGTTGATAATCCCTTTGTGAATCGGTGCAGTTATCAGCGCGTCGAATTCACTGCTGAGGCAGCCATCGATCGCGCGATCCAGCGTGTCCAGCACGTAACGGGCATTGACCGCATTGGGTTTGCCGGCAGTAACCGGTGCGCGCAGCTTCGCCGGCAGCACTTTCAGATGCCGCGCGGCTTGTGCAGAGCGCTTCGAGGGAACGTAGTCGTCCAGATGCAGATCAAGCTTTAATTGGTGCGCACGCGCGGCGAGCAATGCGGGATCGCCGATGGCCACGATATCGACGGCATGTGCGTTTTGCGTGAACGCGATGCAAATGTCCGGGCCGATACCCGCAGGCTCGCCGGTGGTGAGCGCGACGCGCGGGAGCGGTGCAGGCATGGCGTGGGCGCTGCGGCTCCGCTCAGCTTTCCAGATGGTATTCGATGAAGGCCGAATCCTTGAGCTGGCTCAGCCACTGCTGGATGATTTCCTCGGATTTGCGCGAGTAGAGGGCGTCATAGGCCTTGTTCTGCGCGTATTCGGCGGTTTGGTCCACGGTGCGCCGGCCCAGCACCTGCACGATGTGCCAGCCGAATTGGGTCTTGAACGGCTCGCTGATCTGGCCGACCTGAAGCTTGTCCATTTGCTCCTGGAAGGCCGGCACGGTGGCGCCCGGGTCCAGCCAGCCAAGATCGCCGCCATTGCTGCCCGAACCCGGATCCGCGGAATATTGCTTGGCGAGTGTGGCGAAGTCGGCGCCGGCGAGAATTTCCTTGCGCAGCTCTTCGAGTTTGGCCTTGGCCTGGGCGTCGCTCATGATGGCGCTGGTGCGAAGCAGGATGTGGCGCGCGTGGGTTTGCGTGACTTCCTGCTTGCTGATTGCGGCGATTTTCACGTCATCCAGCTTGACGATGTGGAGGCCGCTGGGGCTGGAAATCGGCTCGCTGATGTCGCCTGCGTGCATCTGGCGCACGGCATCCGCGAAGATCGTGGGTAACTCGGAGCCCTTGCGCCAGCCGAGATCGCCGCCCTTGAGCGCCTGCTGTCCCTGGGAGTATTGCACTGCGGTAGCAGCGAAGTCCGCACCGTGCTTGAGCTTCTGGTAAACCTCGTCGGCCTTGCTGCGCGCCGCCGCCACCTGTTCGGGCGTGGGATCGGCAGGAATGGTGATCAGGATCTGCGACAGGTGATATTGGTTGTTAGCATCGCCGTTGGCGGTGTCGGCTTCAATCTGGGCTTGCACCTCGCGCGGGGTGATGTGCATCTGGTCGTTGACCACCTGCTGTTCCAACTGGCGGATGATCAATTGGTCGCGCAGGTCCTTGCGGAAATCCGTGTAACTCAGGCCTTGCTCCTCAAGCTTTTTCGGCAACTGCGCCAGCGTGATGCCGTTGCGCTCGGCGATGCGGCTCAGATTCTGGTTGACGATGTCGTCGCTCACGTTGACGCCCTTGCTGTCGGCCATCTGCAGCTCGATGCGCGTCATGACCATCTGGTCGAGCACCTGCTTGCGCAGCACGTCCGCGGGCGGCAGCGCCGTGCCTTCCGCCTGGATCTGGCGGGTGATATCCGCAACGCGCTGATCCAGTTCGCTCTTGAGGATTACTTGGTCATTGATGACCGCCACCACGCGGTCGAGCAGCACGCCGGTGTGATCGGCCTTGGCGATGGCCGCGGCCACGGCAGTCGCCTGGGCCGGCGCCTTGTTCATCACTGCGGTGGCGCTGACATCCGGGTTGGGCTTGGGCCTGTTGGAGGCACAACCTTGGGCCAGCAGCAGCGCAGCGGCCAGCGCGACGGCCAGGAAGCGGGCGGATTTCTGCATGGAACAAAACCTGAATTACTGCGGAGGGGTAGTGTCGGAATAGCCTAGGATACCATTTTGCAGGAAGTCTTCGAGATGCCGGCCGATGCTGGTGAGTCCCTTGAGCTGCAATTGGAAGAAGATCGCGGTGTTGGCCTGGCCGGTCTGGGTGATGTAGCGGCGGTGCACGATCTGGAAGGCCCAGCAGCAACTGTCGTATTCGAAGCCGGCGAAACTTTCCAGCGTGAGCTTGTTCTGCACGTCATAGTTCCAGCGGCCCACCACACTCCAGTGCCGGCCGAGCGGCCAGGCAAAGGAAACATCGGTTTGCTTCAGGTTGAGTGCGCGGTTGTAACGGTAGGCCAGATTGAGCACCTGATGAAAGGCCGGGTGATACTGCAGGCCCACCGAGGCCAGGTCAGTTTGGCGCGTGGCCGGATCCCATTGCTGGCCGTAGCTGGTGGACCAGTTGTTGTTCAGGTTGAGGATCAGGTCGCCGACCACGTCGGAAAACAGATTGGTCTGCGGCGCCACGCCCGGCAACTGCACGTCGCGATTGCGGAAATAGCGGATCTGGCCGAGATCGGCTTCCAGCAGTTCCGAGCCGTCGCTGGCGTCCAGCAGGCGGCTGGTGAGCGCGTAGCTCAACTGGTTGGCGTCTGCCTGGCGGTCGGCACCGTAGAAACTGTTGTCGGTGAATAATTGCAGAAAGCTGAACTGCGGCTGGATGGTGTCGAACAGCGGAATCTGGCTCTGGTCGCGGTAAGGCACGTACAGGTAAAAGAGGCGCGGTTCCAGAGTTTGCAGGTAGCTACTGCCGATGTTGCGTTGAAAGAACAGGCCGCTGTCGAGGCTCAGGATGGGTGTGACGCGCGACAAGTTGCTCTGCATGCCGGCGGGAACGTTCTGGTTGAAGTCGTACTCGGTGACGCGCATGGCTGCCGTGGGCGTGAAGTACCAGGCGGCGGCGCCGAAGCTGTAACTGGCGCTGGGTTTGAGGTCGAGGCGCGCCGCGCCAATGCGTTCATCCTGCTGGAACTGGTCGAATTCCGTGTTCAGGGAAAATTGCGCGGCTCCCAAATCCGGGCTGCTTTGCCAGTTGAGCAGCGCTTGTGGCAGGCGCTTGTAGGGGTAGCTCGCGGGCGGGACCGTGGGGTCCACCACCTGCCATTCCTGCAACTGGGTGAGAAAAGTCCAGTCGGAAGTCGGTTGGCCGTAACTCACGGCCAAGTGCCGTTCTTGCGTGGTGGTGGCGATGGTCGCGAGGCTGTCGCCCAAGTCCTGAAAATACAGATTATCGGACACCCAGTTGTAGGCAGTATTGAAATTCCAGCCGGTGGCCAGCGGCGTGCTGTCGGAAAAGTTCAACAAGCCGCGTTCACGGTCGGCGAGCTTGTCGTGCGGCAGGAAGGCAGTGTCAATCTGTCCTTGGCTGCCGCCGAAAGTGAGCCAGCGGAATTCGCCGCCCAGGTCCACGCCGCGCTTGGTGATGATGCGTGGTACGAAGGTGGCGTCATAATTGGGCGCCAGATTGAAATAATACGGCGTGCTCAGATCGGTGCCGGTAAAAGTGGAAAAGCCGAACGACGGATCCAAAAATCCGGACTTGCGCGCGTCGTTCAGCGGAAAGTTGATGTACGGCGTCCAGAAGATCGGCACGCCGAAGAAATCAATGGTGACGTTGTGGCCCACGCCGGTGTTGGTGGCCTGATTGAGCTCCAGGTCCGGCGCATTCAGCATCCAGTCGCGGCTGCCGACCGGGCAGGTGGTGTAATGCACGTCGCTCAGCACGTCGTGGTCCGGGTCGAGCGCCTTCAGCAACTTGGCGCTGCCGCGTCCGTGGCGCTGCGGCAGGCTGAATTCGGCGTCATTGAACACGCCGCTGGAGTTGTTGAAGTTGTAATCCGCCGTCGGCCCGCGCAACTCCATATTGGGTGAGACAAAGTGCACATTGCCGCTGGCGTGGGTGTCGCCGCTAGCGCTGTTGTATTGCATTTGCGCGGCGGTCATCTGCCTGTTGCCCTGGGTGGCGTGGACGTTGCCGCTGAGCAGGGATTCGCCGTGCACGTAGCCGGCGAGATGATCGGCGCTGACGTGCGTCGGCGCATTGGCGCTGACGGCAGCCGGCGCGGGCGTGTGCGTGGCGGCCGCAGATGCGGGTATCGGACAGGTGGCCCACTGGTTATAGCCGATAGTGCCCGGAGGGTTGTCGGCGAACAGCGGCGTGCAGGCAAGCAGGGCGGCGGCAATGAGCAGCGCGCGGCTCACGTTCACCGGCAAACTCCCGGAGCGATGGTTGACACGGGGTACAATCGCACACTTTATTGGCGGGTTCAAACTCGGGAGTCGCCGGTGGCGGTGGAACGCTTACAGGAATTGCGCGTCTGGACAGCGCAGGCGTTGCGACTTGCGGCGGTTGATTTGCAGGCGCTGCCGGCGGATGCCAGTTTCCGCCGCTATTTCCGGGTACGGGATGGTGCGCGTTCGTTTATTGTCATGGACGCGCCGCCACCCCAGGAGAATTGCCGGCCGTACGTGCAGGTAGCCGGTCTGCTCAAGACGGCCGGTGTGCATGCCCCGGAGATTCTGGCCCAGGATTTGGCGCGCGGGTTTCTGTTGCTCAGCGATCTCGGGCGGCAAAGCTATCTTGAAGCCTTGAAGAATGGCAATCCCGACGAATTGTTTGCGGATGCCATTGACGCGCTGATCCGTTGGCAGCGCGCCAGCCGCCCCGGGGTATTGCCGGTTTACGACCGCGCGCTGCTGCGCCGCGAATTGAACCTGTTCCCTGAGTGGTACCTGGCGTGGCACCTTGGCGTGACGCTCGGCGCGAACGAGCAGGCCGGGCTGGAAGGCGTATTTCAATTGCTGGAGGACAGCGCCCTGGCTCAGCCTCAGGTATATGTGCATCGCGATTACATGCCGCGCAACCTGATGGTGGCCGTGCCCAATCCGGGCGTGCTGGATTTCCAGGACGCGCTCTTTGGTCCGATCACTTATGACATTGCCACGCTGTTCAAGGACGCCTTCATTTCCTGGGATGCCGGGCAGATTCTGCGCTGGCGTCGCCAATATTGGCAGCAGGCGCGGCAGGCTGGATTGCCGCTGCCGGACTTTGACGAATTTGAGCGCGCCTGCGACTGGATGGGCATGCAGCGGCACTTCAAGGTACTCGGGATTTTCGCACGCCTGCGTTACCGCGACGACAAACGGGGTTATCTCGAAGATACGCCGCGGTTTTTGAATTACGTACGCACTACCGCGCGCCAGTACCACGCGCTTGCCTCGCTGTTGCCGGTGCTGGACGTTGTGGAGAGCCGCACACAGACTGGGGTTTGCGCGTCGTGAAGGCCATGATCCTTGCGGCCGGCAGAGGCGAGCGCCTGCGGCCGCTGACCGACACGTTACCCAAGCCTTTGATCGTGGTGCACGGTCAGACGCTCATCGAGCGGCATTTGCAGGCGCTGAGCGTGGCAGGCTTTCACGAGATCGTGATCAACGTCTTCTGGCTGGCGGATAAAATCAAAAAGCATTTGGGTGACGGCTCGCGTTATCGTGTGCGTATCCGGTATTCCGAAGAGCCGGAAGGCGCGTTGGACACCGGAGGCGGAATTCTCAAGGCGCTGCCCTTGTTGGGCGCCGGTCCGTTTCTGGTCGTCAGCGCCGATATCTACACGGATTTTCCGCTTGCCAATCTGAAAACTGCGTTGGCCCATGCGGATTTCGCGCACTTGGTAATGGTGCCGAATCCGTCGCATCATCGCGAGGGTGATTTTGTTCTGGATGCCCAAGGCCGGTTGCATGCCGACGGTCGTCCGCGTCTCACTTACGCCGGCATCGGCATGCACCGCCCGGAATTTTTCAGCGAATGTTCGCCGGGGCGGTTTTCGATGCTGCCCTGGTGGCAGCGGGCCATGCGTGCGGGACGTGTGAGCGGGGAGCTGTACGACGGCGACTGGCAGGACATCGGCACGCCGGAAAGTCTGCGTGCCTTGAACGCTCTTAGTTCTGATTCGTAGCAATCCCGAAATACGGACTGGCGGCGTTGGTGCCGATCAGCAGAAATTCACTGGAGTTGATTGGGTAAATCGCAAACGGCGAACCGCCGCCGCTGCTGTTGATTGTAGCCGTGCCGCGGGCCCCGCCATTAAGCATGTAATTGCCGCCCAGCGATAGCATTGATGATACGTTGCCACTCAGGTTCTGGAGCATTTGGCCACGGAGATTGCCGTTGCCGTCGAGTCCGAGTGTGCCCACGGCAGCGGATAAATTCGCAGCGCTGGTCTGGCTGCCAAGAGCGAAACCGAAAACACCTTTGAGGAAGGAGTTGTTGAAGGTACTGCCCTGGGTTTGCATTACGATGTAGCCGCCCGCGGCAATCGCCGAATTGGTGGTGATGAACTCGGCCAACTGCGGCGACAGCATGTAGAACACATAGTTTTGCGGCGTCGTATTTCCGGGATTGTTCAACGTCAACGTGCCGCGGCCATTGACATTGGCATCGGCACTGTAGGTGCCCGTTATAGTTGCATCGCTCTGGACATTACCCGGCATGTTGATGTCGGTAGTGACGGTCCCGAGACTGCCCAAACCGTTGGGGTTGAACTGGCCGGCCTGCACGTAGTATTGGGTGGTACTGTTGCCATTGATCAGGAATACGTATGGCCCGCTGAGCGATGAATTAGCGTAGGTTTGTGGCGCCTGTGCGGAGAGATTGCCGTTGGCGGTCACGCCAGGATCATCGGACAGCAGCGCGAAATCCGAGGCCGATGCCACATAGAAACTGTAAACATGATTGCCGTTACTGTCCTTGATGGTCAGCGTGCCATGGTTATTGCCATCGAATGCGTAGCTGCCGGTGTAGGAAGTGCGGGACAGCGGCTTGGATCCGTTGACATCTTCAAAACCGGAAATGCTGGTGCCGTTCACGGTACTGATAAGGGCAAGCTGGTCGAAGCCCTGGGCACCGGTTTGGCCGCCAGTATTGAGTATCAGCGGCGCGTTGAACGCTGAAACATTGCCTGCTGCAGGATCCTGAACCGACAGTGACCCGGTGAGCGTTGTGCCATTGCTGGTACTCAACAGGAAGGCTTGCCCGTTTGCCTGCATGGACAGTTCGAAATTCAGATTGTCGAGGGCAAGGCTGCCGCTACCGTCGGGATTGATGCTGTAGCTGCCAGTGAATACGGCCTTGGTTTGTATCGCCGTTCCGTTGTTGATGTCTTGCAGGCCGGAACTGATCTGACCGGTGCCGTTGGCAGTGAATTCTCCTATGGCGAACCACGGTGCGCCCTGGTTGTTGCCGCTGAGCGCAAACACGTAACCGCCCTCCAGCGAAGCGTTCGCATAGGCGATCATGAGCGTGGCGGAACCGGAAGCGCCGCTGTTGCCTTGCTCGATCGCGGTGATGGTTACTTTGCCGCCGGCAGGAGGCAGGTTGGGCGCCGTGTAAAGTCCGGTTGACGAAATGGTGCCGAGATTGCTGCTGCCGCCAGCAACACCGTTCACCTGCCACACAAACGCCGTGCCGCCGTCGCTGGCCGTGGCCGTCATCTGTTGGGTGGCACCCGCCAGCACTTGCATGCCTGAGGGCGAGACGCCGACGCCCGTGGAAGCGGTAGAGCCTCCGGAACCGCCGCAGGCGGCAAGCGCCAGGGTGACGGCGATCAGGGCAAAAAATCCAGTTTGCGAAGACATGTGCATGCGATTGCCAGCCGTGGCTGCAATCTTACACCCAGGGGCGCACGATACGGTTTACTGCAATTTGACTTCCACGGTGTGGGCCGCGTTCAGACCGAAGATCCCGAGTTCCAGATAGGTGCCGGCGGCGCCGCCGAAATTCCCCGAAATGGACGCCGAGCTGAGGAATCCCAGCCCATTCATGACACCCGGGCAGCCGCTGCCGCTGGCGGTCCAGTTCACGTAGAACAGATTGGTCTGCGGGTCCTGCTGCACCAGCGTGCCGGCGAGCGTGCAACCGTTGGCATCGTTGCCGGTGAAGCTGCCGTTGCCTGCGAAGTTGAGGGCCACGGCAGCCGGGGTTTTGCCGAGATAGTAACCGTCCCATTGGCCTTGCAACCCGGCCAGCGACGGCGTGCTGCTGTAAGGTGTGTTGGTGTTCAGCGTGAAATTGCCGTTCAGGCCGGTAGCTGTGGTGGTGGGAGGACTGCCAACCAGGGCATAGGACGTCAGCGTGGCCTGCATCGAAGTGGAAGTGCCGGAGGACGCATAAGTTCCCTTCACTATGAAGGGCACCACGCCGCTGACAATCGGGAAGTTCGTGCCGGGCGCGGGAGTTCCGATCAGTATCGAAGTGAAGGGTGCGGTGTTGGGTACTGATTGCAGCATGAAAATATTGCCCTGGCTGTCGGCAAAATAACCGAAGCCGCCCGCCGATACGGCGCCAGCGACCGCAATCTGGCTGCCGCCGTTGAGGTTGTAGGTTCCCGCCCACGGGCCGGGCACCACTTCCAGAATGGGCGTGGGCGGAGCGGATGACTTGCTGGAACTCCCGCAGCCCGCGAGCGCGGCGGCGGCCAGCAGCATTACCAGGATAGCGGATCGGTTCATGTACATGGAGTACCCGTGTATCTACATTATTTCCTGAGGCAATTTACACACAAGAGCGCGGCCTGCTTAATACTGGCTGACCATCAAGCCGCTTACCGGGGAGGGGCCGGCACCCAGCAGGATGAGCGAACCGCTGGAGATGGGGTAAAACGCGAAATTGGTGCTGGTGCCGCCGTTGGTGGTCAGCGTCATCAGCCCGCGCGTCGAAGTGTTGGTGCTTGACGCGGTGACCGCGTAGGTGCCGGTGACTGACAACTGTCCGGATGCCGTGCCGTTGTCGTTGGTGTTTTCGAACCCGGCGATGGCGCCGATGCCATTCAGCGTAAGCAGGCCCATGGATAGCGTCGGCGTCGCCCCTGCGGGGCTTGCCAGGGACAGGGTGTAATTGCCGCTGAGCGCGACGGTGGAGAAACCACCGGTCTGCAGAAACAGCAGGCCACTGGCGTTGATGCCGGGATCGCTGGACAGCAGGAACGCCGAAGTCGGCGTGATCTCGTAGTACACGTAATTATTGGCGCCGCTGGCGCCGTTCAGGGTAATGGTGCCGCGACCGGAGGTGCCGTAGATAAAGCTCCCGGTGAGCGTGCTGTTGCTGGCGAGAGTCCCCGCCAGATTAATGTCCGAGGTGCCGGCATTGATGGTGCCGCCGACCGTGGTACTGGTGGCGAATCCGCCAGCGATCCCGTAGGCGGAAGTTCCGTTGCTGCCGGCTGCGTAGAAGACATAACCGCCGGCAAGCGTGCTGGTCGAGGTCACGGACTGCTGCTGGAAGGCGGTGCCGCTGAGGTTGCCGGTGCTGTCGGTTTCGATGAACTGCAACTGGTTCGGGGAAACCAAGTAGAAGCTGTAACTGCGTGTGCCGGTCGAATCCGTGAAGCTGGCAGTGCCGCGTGCGCCGCTGCCGATGCTGTAGCTGCCGCTGAACGGCTGATTCGCGGTGCTGCCGCCGAGGTTCAGGTCTTCTTCCGCGTAGGTCAACGTGTTCGTTCCGTTGGTCACGAAGGTACCGATGGCGTTCAAGGATTTGCCGGAGGCATTGCCGCTGAAACTGAACACGTAGGCTGCGTTCAGGTTGGTGAGCGTAAGCGCGGTGGACTGCTGTGCGTAGAAATTGCCGCTCGCGGTGGTGCCGGAGTCGGTGCGCATGACCACGGCTTGACCCTGGGTGTTGAGTGTGAAGCTCAGGTTGACGCTGCCCTGGGAGCTGGTGAAGGTGGCGATGCCGATGCCGCTGGCATCAATGAAATAACTGCCGCTGAACGGCAGGGCCGTGGACACGCCGGACGGACCGTTGATGTCTTCCACACCGCTGCCGATCTGGCCGTTGCCCGCGGTGAAGCTGCCTACCGCGGCCCAGGGGCTTGCGGATTGGGTGCCGTTCAATGTGAATACAAAATTGCCGTTCAAGGATGCGTTGGAGAAAGTGATGCCGATGGTCACCGAGGTGACGGCGGCAGGGTAAGCCTGGGGGGAGGCGCTGATCACCACCGTGCCGTTGGCAGTCGGCATGTCCGGCGCGGTGTACAAGCCCTGAGGCGTAATGGTGCCCACGGCGCTGTTGCCGCCGGGGATGGCGTTCACGTACCAAAGTACCGTGGTATTGCTGCTGTTGGCCACCACCGCGCTGAGCTGCAGGCGGCTGCCGGCCGCGATCGTGGTGGGAATCGGTGTCACCAAGGTGATCGTCGGCGGGGTTACCTGGGAGCTGCCGCCGCCGCAGGCTGTCAGCAGCAAGGCGAACATCAGCAGGCAAAGTTGTCTGGGCGCTCGCAACATGGGTTAGTCTGCTCCTCGATAAACCATCAACGTGATACGCGATACCAACACGACCGACAGCCGCAAAAGTTTACCTGCGGCCTGCCGGTATGGATTCAAATATATGCTGGCACTCAGGCCATGCTGACCAAGCCCTCGGCTTGGTGATCGGCATGATAGGACGAGCGCACCAGCGCGCCACTGGCTACGTGCCGGAAACCGATCTGGTAACCATAAGTCTCGATATCCTTGAACTCATCCGGTGTCACGTAGCGCACAATCGGATGGTGGAAGCGGCTCGGCTGCAGATATTGGCCGACTGTCAGCATGTCCACTTGGTGCGCGCGCAGGTCGCGCATCACCGCGCGGATTTCGTCCAGGGTTTCGCCCAGTCCCAGCATCACGCCGGACTTGGTGGGCAGTTGCGGATGCGCCTGCTTGAAGTGCGCGAGCAGCGCGAGCGAGTGTTGATAATCGGAACCCGGGCGCACCTCGCGGTACAGACGCGGCACGGTTTCCAGATTGTGGTTGAACACGTCCGGGGGCGCGGCGGCCATCAATGCCAGCGCCACGTCCATGCGTCCGCGGAAATCCGGCACCAGCACCTCGATGCGGGTTTGCGGGCAGAGCTCGCGGATCGCGCGGATGCAGGCGACGAAATGGCCGGCGCCGCCGTCGCGCAGGTCATCGCGATCCACGGAGGTGACCACCACGTATTTCAGGCCCATGGCCTGGATGGTGCGCGCGAGGTTCCGCGGCTCATCTGTATCCAGTGCCACTGGTCGGCCGTGGGCCACGTCGCAGAAGGTGCAGCGGCGCGTGCAGATGTCGCCCATGATCATGAAGGTGGCGGTGCCCTTGCCGAAACATTCGCCGATGTTGGGGCAGGATGCCTCTTCGCAGACCGTGTGCAGCCGATTGGCGCGCAGGATTTGTTTGAGGCGCGCAACTTCGGGGGTGGCCCAGGAGCGCACCCGGATCCACGCCGGCTTGCGCAGCGGTGTCACCGTAGGTTCGATCTTGACCGGGATGCGCGCCATTTTTTCAGCAGCGCTGAGCTTCTGGCCTGGCTCAAGCCGGGCGCGAGCGGCGGAAGACTCGATCACAAGAATTCCTCGGGCTGGCGGATGGCGGATGTCATCTGACGGATCGGGGCGCGGGTATTGTACCCCAGCCGTTCGAGCAGTCTGGGTTTCAGGGCCGCGGCCACCGCGCCGACGCTTGCCGGTCCGCCCAGGTCTTGCACCTGCGTCATTTGCAGCCCGGCGTAACCGCAGGGGTTGATGCGCGTGAACGGCTCAAGATCCATGGCCACGTTGAATGCCAAGCCATGATAGCTGCAACTCCGGCGCACGCGTAAACCCAGCGAGGCGAGTTTGCGGCCGTCGCCCGTGTACACGCCCGGCGCTCCGCGCCGGGTCAGCGCGCGGATGCCGAACCCCGCGAGCGTGTCCATGACAGCGAGCTCGATGGCTTCGACCAGTGCGCGCACGCCCAAGCCCAAGCGTTTCAGGTCCAGGAGCGGGTACACCACCAGCTGGCCGGGACCGTGATACGTCACCTGGCCGCCGCGGTCGGTGTGGATCACGGGGATGGCACCCGCTGCGAGCACGTGCTCCAGCTTGCCGGCCACTCCGAGGGTGAACACCGGCGGATGCTCCAGGAACCAGATCTCATCGCGTGTGCCGGAATCGCGGTCGGCGGTGAACTGCTGCATGACGCGCCAGGTGGATTCATAGTCCGCAAGGTCGAGATCACGCAGCAGCGGCGGTTCGATGGCGCGCATCACAAGGCCACGAGCACGTGCGGGTTGCCGCTCAAGGCCCGGTACAGCGCGTCCAGTTGTTCGCGGCTCTCGGCGGTGAAGCTGACAGTTATGGATATAAAGCGCCCGGCGCTGCTCGCCTGGCGCGTGATCTTGAGCGTTTCCATCGGGGCCACGTGGGCAGCCACGATGGCCGCCACGGCACTGTGAAATTCCTCGGTGTCACGGCCCATGATTTTCACCGGGAACTCGGTTGGAAACTTGAGCGGCGAGGCGTCGTTCACGGCTTCAGGCAGCGGCCAGTTCCCGCTTGTGCCGCTGAAACAGGTCGTACACCTGGCGCCATATCGGGCCCGGTGCGCCGCGGCCCAGCTTGCGGCCGTCCAGTTCGCTCACCGCGTACAGCTCGCGCGTGGAGCTCGCCAACCAGATCTCCTCCGCCGCGCGCAGTTGTGCCGCCGGAATGCGCGCTTCGCGGTGCGCCAGGCGCTGTTCGGCCGCCAGTTCCAGGATCACGTCGCGGGTAATGCTGGGCAGCAGATCGCGGCTCTTGGGCGGGGTGATGATTGCGCCACCGGCAACGATGAACAAACTGCTGGCCGTGCCTTCGGTGGCATAGCCGTCGCGCAGCAGCACCGCCTCATGGCAATTCTGGTCTGCGGCCGATTGCCGCAGCAGCACGTTGCCGAGCAGCGCCGTGGATTTGATGTCACAGCGCCGCCAACGCAGGTCTTCGAGGGTAATGGCGCGGGCGCCGGCCGCGAGCAGCTCCGCTGGCACCTTGGCGAGCGGCGTGCACATCGCAAACACCGTGGCCGGCACATTGCGCGGGAAACCGTGATCGCGGCCGCGGTCGGCGCCGCGGGTGACTTGCAGATACAGGGCCTGGTCGCCGGCGCCGTTCTTTTGCACCAGGCCGTTCAGCAGCGTGGTCCATTGATCCACGCCGTAGGGATTAGTCAAACGGATGCCGTCGAAACTGTATTGCAGGCGTTGCAGGTGCGCCGTCAGGTGAAACAGCCTGCCGCCGTACGCCGGGATGACCTCATAGACGCCGTCGCCGAACAGGAACCCGCGGTCCAGCGGTGAAATCCGCACCTCGG
Source organism: Natronospirales bacterium (assembly GCA_018971605.1). GTDB lineage: Bacteria > Pseudomonadota > Gammaproteobacteria > Natronospirales > REEB76 > REEB76. The sequence continues at coordinate 22,434 of JAGXAL010000003.1, forward strand.
CCAGCGGCAAGTAAGCGCCATTGAAGTACGCGAGCGGCAGCGGTTCGGCCATTATTTTTTCGTGAACCACAGGCGCACGCTGTCGATGATGCGCCTGAAAATGTTGCCCTCGGGTACCGCGCGCAAGGTGTACAGCGGCGCGTCCAGCAGCGTCTTGCCGTCGTAGCTCACTTGGACCTGGCCGGCGGCTGCGCCTGCGGCAATCGGCGCCACCAGCCCGGCCGGCGTCTGCAGGCCGGCACTGAGCTCGGCGTAGGTGCCTTTGGGAATGGTGACGTACAAGTCGTGCACCACGCCCACCGGCACGCGGCTATCCGCGCCTTTCCAGGCCTTGAGTTCGGTGATCGCGGAACCCGCGGTATAAAGTTTATGGGTGTCGTAGAAATTGAAGCCATAATTCAGCAGGGCCTCGTCATCGATGGCGCGCGCTTTTTCCGAGGGCGTGCCCATGACCACGGCGATCAGGCGCATGCCGTTGCGCAGCGCCGAGGCCACCATGCAGTAGCCGGCCTTGTCAGTGAAACCGGTTTTGAGACCGTCCACCGATGCATCGGTGAACAGCAGCGACACGCGGTTCGGCTGCGTGATGCGGTCCCAGGTGAAACTCTTTTCGGAAAAAAACTGCCGGTAATAATCCGGGAACTGGTTGATGATGGCTTGCGACAGAAGCGCCAGGTCGCGCGCCGAAGTGTGGTGAGCCGGATCATTGGTCAGGCCCGAGGCATCCACGTAGTGGGTGTTGTGCATGCCGAGTCTTTGCGCGTACTCGTTCATGAGCCCGACAAAGCTGTCTTCGCTGCCGCCGACGCGCTCCGCAAGCGCCACCGCCGCGTCATTGCCGGATTGCACGATCACGCCCTGCAGCAGGTTTTCCACGCTCACCTGGCTGCCGACGTTGGCGAACATGCGCGAGCCGCCCATGCGCCAGGCCTTGACGCTGATGGTTACGGGGGTGTCGAGGCTGATGACACCGTCCTTGAGCGCGTGGAACACCACGTACGCGGTCATCAGCTTGGTGAGACTCGCGGGTTCGGACTGCTGGTCCGGGTTGCTCGCGGCCAGCACTTGACCGCTGTTGGCGTCCATGAGCACGTAACTCTTGGCCTGGAACTGGGGTGGCGCGGGAATTGGCAAGGCCTGAACCGCGGCGCTGGTGAACAGGGCAAGCAGCCCCAGGAGACAGGCAATATGAGGCTGGCTAATCAAGGCAACACCTCGTCAAAACAGGCTGAGGAAGCCGGCCGACAGGCGCCGGCCGGGCGCGCAATTTTAACCCGGACGGTCGCGGAAACCTATGATTTGCGGTCAGGGGATGACGACTTGCGCGCCGGCAAAACCCAGCGTGTCGAGTTGCGCGGTGAGCGCATCCACGTGACTGACGTCGGCGATCGGACCGATACGCACTTTGTACAAGGTGATGCCGTTTTGCAGCTCGGCAAGAATGAACGCCCGGCCCAGGGACGCGGCGCGCAAGCGCGCGAGCACGCGGGTGGCGTTGCTTTCCGTGGCAAACGCGCCGACCTGCACGAACAATTGCGGCGTGCTGCTCGTGCCGGTGCCGGCCGGCACGGCGGACGTAGCGCCGGGCACCGGCAGGTTGCTGCCGGGCCCCACCGGCGGCTGCGGTTCGCCGGGCGTGACCGCTGTCACGTCCACCAGCGCGGTGCCGGTGCCGAGCATGCCGATGCGCGCCGCGGCCGCGTAGGACAGGTCAATGATGCGGTTGGGCACGAAGGGCCCGCGGTCGTTGACCTTGACGATCACGCTCTGCCCGTTTTGCAGATTGGTGACGCGCACGTAACAGGGCAGCGGCAGCACCTTGCTGGCCGCGGTCATGGCGAACATATCGTAAGTCTCGCCATCCGAGGTGCGGCCGCCGTGGAATTTGGTCCCGTACCAAGACGCGATGCCGCGTTCGTCATAGCCGCTGCAGGAGGGCAGCAGGCTGTAGGTCTCGCCGTTCACGGTGTACGGCGAGGTGTTGCCGTAGCGGCTCGGTGTGACGTATTGCGGGACCGCGTTCGGCACCTGCGACAAGTCCACCGGGGTGGCCGGAGCGTGATCCTGCACGGGAAACTGCGCACACGCAGCCAGCAGCACGGCCGCGCCCAGCGCCAGTGACGCCGATACTTCAGGACGGCGCATTGGGTCCCGCTAGTGCGCGTGCTTCGCTGATGCGTGCCGCCAGGTCATAAACGGCCATGGCGTACAAGGGGCTCTTGTTGTACTGCAGGATCACGCGGAAATTATTCAGCCCCAGCCAGTATTGCGTGCCGTCCTGCAACTGCAGCGCCACCAGCATCGCCGGCGTATCGTCTGCCAATCCTTGGCTCGTGACCACGCCGTCAGCGCGCAGCGCACCGACGGTGGTGGGGGCGAAAGTCGCGGGCGGCCGGGCGATTACCGCAGGCAGCGCCGCGGGTACCGCCACCAGACCGTCCGGTTGCCAGCCGTGTACGTGGAAGTAATTGGCCACGCTGCCGACGATGTCGGCCCAGTCGTTCCAGATGTCGGGAGGCTTGTGGCCGCCGAAGGCCACGGCGTACTTGCGGTAGCTGTCCGGCATGAATTGCGGCACGCCCATGGCGCCGGCGTAAGAACCGCTCAGGCTCAGCGGGTCCAGATGCTGCTCGCGGCACATGAGCAGGTATTGCTCGAGTTCGCCCTGGAAAAACTCCGAGCGTGACGGGTAATCGAAGCTCAGGGTGGCGAGCGCATCGAGCACCGAATACCCGCCTTTCTGGCGGCCGTAGAAACTCTCCACGCCCAGAATCGCGACCACGATGGCGGGCGACACGCGATACCGCTGTTGCGCCTCGGCGAGCAGCGCCGCGTGCGCATTCCAGAAGGCCACGCCGGCCTGCACGCGCGCGTCGTTCACGAACAGCGGCTGGTACTGATACCAGGGTTTGGCTTCGTAGGGCTTGGCGATGGTGGTGAGGATGCTGTCGCGCTTTTGCGCCGCACCCAGGATTTTTTCCAGCCAGCTGCGCTCGAAGCCGTCCTGCTGCACCAATTTGTTTATGAACGCCTGCACGTCGGCACGTGCGGTGTAGCCTGCAGGTGCGGTGGGGGCGGCTGACGCAGGCGCGCGATGCGGCGGCGCCGGCCGCCCGGGTTTGACCAGGTGTGCGCAGCCGGCCAGCAACGCACCCAGGGCGAGCGGCAATATCGCCTTGGTCCGCGCTTGCGAAAACGTCACGTGGCCAGCAGCTTGCGATGCGAATGGATGCTCATGAGCATGCCGAAACCCGCCATCAGCGTCACCAGCGAACTGCCGCCGTAACTCACGAGCGGCAAGGGCACGCCCACCACCGGCAGGATGCCGGAGACCATGCCGCTGTTGATGAACACGTAGGTGAACAGCGCCATGGTGATGGCGCCGGCCAGCAGCCGCGAGTAGGTATCCTGGGCGCGCAGCGCGATCAGCAGCGAGCGCGCGATGATGAAACCGTAGAGTGCCAGCAGTACGATGGCGCCGATGAAGCCGAATTGCTCGCCGAGTACCGCATAAATGAAATCCGTGGAGCTTTCCGGCAGAAAATCCAGTTGCGACTGGCTTCCGTGCAGCCAGCCCTTGCCGAACATGCCGCCCGAGCCGATGGCGATCTGCGACTGGATGATGTGATAACCCGCGCCCAGCGGATCGCGTTGCGGGTCGAGGAAGGTCAGGAGGCGCTCGCGCTGGTAGACGTGCATGAAGTGCCAGACGATGGGCGTGGCGATCGCCAGCGCCACTGCGATCAGCAGAATCACGCGCAAGCGCAGCCCGGCGAGAAACACCGCGAAGGCGCCGGCGCTCAGAATCAGCAGGGCCGTGCCCAGATCCGGCTCGATGGCCACCAGCAGCACCGGAATGAAGATCATGGCGGCCAGCGGCAACAGTTGTTTCCAGTTGGGCGGCAAGGGCCGGTCGTGCAGGTACCAGGCGACCATCATGGGCACCGCAATCTTCATGATTTCCGAGGGCTGGAAACGCACCACGCCGAGGCTCAGCCAGCGCTGTGCGCCGCGGCCGATATGCCCGGAATGCAGGGTGAACAGCAGCAGCATGAGCCCCAGCGCGAACAGCCACGGTGACCACTGGCGCAGAAACTGCGGTGAAATCTGCGCGACCGCCAGCAGCACCACGAAGGACAGCGCCACGCGTACGGCCTGACGGTACACCATGCCGGTGTCCTGGTTGCTGGCGCCATAGAGGATGGCGAGCCCGGCGAGCGACAGCACGATCAGCGCCAGCAGCAGCTGGCCGTCGAGATGCAGGCGCTGCAACAGCTGTTCGCCGAGACTGGCGTCGCCGCGGGGCGGAGCGGAGGCGAAGACGTTGAGCATCAGGGCTGCTTCGGTGCCGGGTTGATTTCGTGCAAAAGATACTCGTCCATGACGGCGCGCGCTATGGGCGCGGCCGTGCCGCCGCCGCCGCCGCCGTGGTCCACCTCCACTGCCACCGCGATCCTGGGATCGTTGACCGGCGCGAACGCAATGAACAGTGCGTTGTCGCGCAGCGCCTTGGGAATGTCCGCCTCGGACTCCTCGCCGAACACGCCGAGGCGCTTGCGATACACCTGCGCGGTGCCGGTTTTGCCGGCAATGCTGTACTTGGCGCCGATGCCGATGTTGTGCGCCGTGCCTTCCCAGGTGGCCACCACGTTCTTCATGGCCTGCACCACGATGTTCCAGGCGCTAGCGTAGGATTCCTGCACCGGCGGCAGCGCGTGCGCTTGGGTGTCGGTGATTTTGCCGGAGAGCGGGTCGCCGATAGCGTGCAGCAGTTGCGGCACGAAGCGCTCGCCGTGCATGGCTATCGCCGCCACGCCGTCGGCGAGCTGAAGCGGCGTCACCAAAAGATAGCCTTGGCCGATGCCGACGATCACCAGGTCACCCAGATACCACGGCTGGTGCAGCGTCTGGCGTTTCCACAGCGGCGAGGGCACCACGCCGTCGCGTTCGCCCATGAGATCGATGCCGCTGGGCTCGCCGAAACCCAGCTGCGTGGTCAGGTAATCGTGAATGCGGTCAATGCCGAGCTTCAGGGCCACGGTATAAAAATACACGTCGCAGGACTGGGTGATGGCGTTGGGCAGGTCGATCTCGCCGTGGCCGCCGGCTTTCCAGTCGCGGTAGGGATGCGGATTGGGTGGCACGTACAGATAGCCCGGGCACATCAGGTTCTTGAACGGATCCACCACTTTGTAATTGAGCGCCGCCAGCGCCAGAAACGGCTTGATGGTGGAACCCGGCGGATACTGGCCGCGCAAGGCGCGATTGAACAGCGGCTGCAGCGGATCGGTATTGAGCTTGGAAAAATCCGCGGGGCTGATGCCGCCGATGAACAGGTTGGGATCGAACGACGGCGTGCTCACCAGCGCCAGCACCCCGCCATCGCGCGGGTCGATGGCGACCACCGCGCCGCTGTTGCTACCCAGCGCCTTCTCGGCGGCTTCCTGCAGGCGCACATCAATGCTGAGATACAGGTTTTTTCCCGGCACCGGCGGCGTGTAGGACACCACGCGCACCGTGCGTCCCTGAGCGTCGGCTTCCACCTGGCGCACGCCCGTCGATCCGTGCAGCAGGCTTTCATAGGCGCCCTCGATACCGATCTTGCCGACCTGCGAGGTGCTGGTGTACTGGTTGGGATCCAGGCGCGCGAGTTCATCCTGACTGATGATCCCCGTATAACCGATCACGTGCGCGGTCACCGGGCCGAGCGGGTAATAGCGCGCCAGCGTGGCGCGGATGTCCACGCCCGGAAAATCCTGGCGGTCCACGGCAAAGTGTGCCACCTCGGCGTCGGATAAATTGCTGCGTATCGGCAAGGGTTGGAAGGGTTTTTTGGTCTTGAGCAGGTCGTCGAATTGCTTCAGATCCTGCGGACGGATGTCGATGACCTTGGCGAGCGCCTTGAGCGTGGCGTCGAGGTCCGGCACCTGTTCGGGGATGATGTCGAGCTCGTAACTGGGACGGTTTTCCGCCAGCAACACGCCGTTGCGATCGTAGATCAGCCCGCGCGGCGGCATCACCGGCTCGTTGCGCAAGCGGTTGCCTTCGGCGAGCGTCACGTAGTGTTCGTGGCTTACGATCTGCAGGTAAAACAGCCGCGTGACCACCGCCAGCAGCAGTATCAGGCCGATACTGCCCACCACGATGACGCGCAATGTAAATTGATGGCGCTCCAGCCATTCATTGCGGATGCGGATGCGCGCCACGTCAATTGACCTGGAAGCGCTGCTGCAACATGCCGAGGAGCTGCATGCTCCAAGGCCACAACAGGCTGGTGATGAGCACCGGCATCCAGCGCAGCAACGCGCCCTGGGTATAGCCGAGCATGCCGTCGACCCAGTACAGCACGAAGCTGTAGAGCAAGCTCAGCAGGAATACCACCAGCATCTGCTGCCACCACGGGAACACGCGGATCTGCAGGTGCAGCTTGAGCGTCACCCAGGCGATCAGCAGCAGCGCCAGCGCGTGCTCGCCCAAGAGCGAACCGGTGAGCGCGTCGAGGAGAATGCCGACGCCAAAGGTCACCAGCAAGCCCACGCGGTGCGGTAGAAACAGACACCAGTAGATGGTGGCCAGCAACAGCCACGCCGGGCGGAAGGCTTCGGCCCAGTCCGGCAGCGGCCAGATGCTGAGCAGCAGCGCCACCAGATAAGTGACCACGATGACCCAGTTGGCGCGGCGGCGGAGCACGAAGTTCATCGCGGCTTGCCCTTGGGCGGCTTCTTCACGCTGTGGGTCTGCGGCGGCGACGGGAGCGGCGGCGCCACGGCAGGAAAAAACAGCAACACCGCGTGGCCGCGGTTGAGTTCGGCCACCGGCCGCGCGCTCACCCGCGCAAACGGATCAGCGGGATTGCGTTGCACCTGGGTAATCACCGCCACCGGATAACCGGCGGGGTAGCGCCCGGCCAGGCCCGAGGTGACCAGCAGATCGCCCACCCGCACGTCGGCATTGTTGGCGAGATACGGCAGCGACAACAGGCCGGGGTCCGCGGTGCCGATGGCCAGCGTGCGCAAGCCGGTGCGGTTGATCTGCACCGGCACCGCCTGAGTCGGATCGGTGATCAACGCGGCTTCCGAGGACAAGGGGTCCGCGCGGATGATCTGGCCGATGATGCCGTGCGCATCGAGCAGCGTCTGGCCGTCGAACACCCCGGCGCGCGTGCCCTTGTCGATGGTGATCACGTGACGGAAAGGATCCATGTCCACCGCCAGCAGCGTCGCCGCCATCACCTGCCCGTCCAGCCGCTGGCCGGCCTGCAGCAAATCGCGCAGGCTGGCGTTTTCCTGTTCGAGCGCCTGGAATTGCTGCAACTGCGCGGAGTCAGTGAGTAACTGCTTTTGCAGGGAGGCATTTTCGCGCACCAGCGCGCTGTGGGTCGCGAGTTTCTGCTCGGCCCAGCCGGCCAAGGCATAAGGTGCGTTGACTGCGGCCTGGATGGGGTAGACCACGGTGGACAAGGCCGCGTGCACTTTTTCCAGGTGACCGCGCTGATGATCGTAGAACATCAGCACGATGCAGGCGGCGATCAGCAGCAGCGTGCGCAAGGCGCCCGCGGGATTGCGCGTGAACAAGCGCGGTGAGCGCTGCAAGGGATGGAAGGTGAACATGCGCGTCATTGTGCGCCGCGGCTGGCGCGCCGGCGTACGTGCAGGCAAAACAGTGCAAGTGGCAAACCGCTCTCCGGGCGCCGCGCGTGCGCCGTTTCAAGGCTGCTGATTTTCCGGGGAGCGGGCCGCGGCTGCAACCGCCGCCGATGGATGCCGGAAGCGGCGGGCGCCGTCATTCGACGGCAAAAGTCTCCGGGCCGAATTCGTCGATCAGTTCCAGCACCTTGCCGCCGCCGCGGGCCACGCAGGTGAGCGGGTCGTCGGCCAGGATCACCGGCAGGCCGGTTTCCTCGCGCAGCAGCCGGTCGATGTCGCGCAGCAGCGCGCCGCCGCCGGTAAGCACGATGCCGTTGGTGGCCACGTCCGAACCGAGTTCCGGCGGCGTTTGTTCGAGCGCGGTCTTGACCGCGCCCACGATGCCCGCGAGCGGCTCCTGCAGGGCTTCGAGAATCTCGTTGCTGTTGAGCACGAAGCTGCGCGGTACGCCTTCGGAGAGATTGCGGCCCTTGACCTCGAGCTCGCGCAATTCCTTGCCGGGGTAGGCCGAGCCGATCTCGTGCTTGATGCGTTCGGCGGTGGCTTCGCCGATGAGTGTGCCGTAATTGCGGCGGATGTAGCTGATGATGGCTTCATCACATTTGTCGCCGCCGATGCGTACCGAGGCCGCGTACACGATACCGTTCAGGGAGATCACCGCGACTTCCGAGGTGCCGCCGCCGATATCGAGCACCATCGAACCCTTGGCTTCGTGCACCGGCAGGCCCGCGCCGATGGCCGCGGCCATGGGTTCCTCGATCAGGTACACACGGCGCGCGCCGGCGCCAGCGGCGGATTCACGGATGGCGCGGCGTTCCACCTGGGTCGCGCCGTAAGGCACGCACACCAGCACCCGCGGCGTGGGACGGAAGTAACGGTTGCCGTGCGCCTTCTTGATGAAGTGTTTGAGCATCTGTTCGGTGACGGTAAAGTCCGCGATCACACCGTCCTTCATGGGGCGGATGGCGACGATGTTGCCCGGGGTGCGGCCCAGCATGCGCTTGGCATCGGCGCCGTAGGCCTCGATGATCTTGTTGCCGCGGCCCGGCTCCTCGCGGATGGCGACCACCGAGGGCTCGTTGAGGATCACGCCCTTGCCACGCATGTAAATCAGCGTGTTGGCGGTGCCGAGGTCTATGGACAGGTCCGTGGAGAAGAATCCACGCAGGCTTTTGAACATGGCTATTTTTGAGTTTGAGTAGCTCGGGACCACGGTCCCGGTTAAAGGCGCATTACTCTAGCAACCGCCACCCGCGGCGGCAAGCCGGTTCATGGCATAATTTGCGGGAAATCACCGGATTTTCCCCGAGTGGCTCACCGGAGCATGAGCATGTCGCTGACCCCGGACGAGGTTAAGACCATCGCACGCCTGGCGCGCCTCGCCATCGGCGAGCAGGACATCCAGCAGTACGCCCGCAACCTGTCGCGCATCCTGGAATTCGTGGCGCAGCTCGACCAGGCCGACACCCGCGACGTCGTCCCCATGGCGCATCCGCTGGACATGGCGCAGCGGCTGCGCAGCGATGTGGTCAGCGAGACCGACCAACGCGACTTGTTCCAGCAGAACGCCCCGCAAGTGCAGGCCGGCCTGTATATCGTGCCCAAGGTCATCGAATAACCGGTATGGAATCGCGGCGGAGACCGCCGCTCCCACAATTTATATAGTGCAATTTTTCAAGCAGTCTAATTCGCAAAATGCTCACCCAGACACTTGCCGAACTGTCGCGTGATCTCAAGGCGCGGAAAGTCTCCAGCGCCGAAGTGACGAGCGCTTATCTGGCGCGCATCCAGCGTTTCAATCCGCAAATCAACGCCTTCATCACCGTGCTGCAGGAGCAGGCGCTGGCCGAAGCCCGTGCCGCCGATGCCCGCATTGCTAAGGGCGACGCGCACTTGCTCACGGGCGTGCCGATCGCGCACAAGGACATCTTTTGCACCGCCGGCGTCAAAACCAGCTGCGGATCGAAGATGCTCGACAATTTCGTCGCGCCTTACGATGCACATATCGTGACACGCCTGAAGCAGGCGGGCAGCGTGCTGCTCGGCAAAACCAACATGGACGAGTTTGCCATGGGCTCCTCCAACGAAACCAGTTTCTACGGCCCGGTGAAAAATCCTTGGGATTCGACGCGCGTGCCCGGCGGTTCCTCCGGCGGTTCGGCGGCGGTGGTGGCGGCACGTCTCGCTTGCGCGGCCACCGGCACCGACACCGGCGGTTCCATCCGCCAGCCGGCGGCACTCGTGGGTTTGACCGGCGTCAAACCCACCTACGGGCGGGTGTCGCGCTACGGCATGATTGCGTTTGCGTCCAGCTTGGATCAGGCCGGCGTGATTGCCTACACCGCGGAAGATGCCGCGCTGCTGCTCTCGGTGATCGCCGGTTTCGATCCGCGCGACTCCACCAGCGTGGACCGCCCGGTGCCGGATTACGCCGCGACGCTCGAGCAACCCATCCGCGGCCTGCGCATCGGCGTGCCCAGGGAGTTTTTCGATCCGGGCCTGGACCGGCGGGTCGCCGAGGCCGTGCAGACGGCACTCTCTATATATAAGAAGCTCGGCGCCCGGGTGCAGGACATCAGCCTGCCGAATTTCGGCCTGTCGGTGCCGACCTATTACGTGGTGGCGCCCGCCGAGGCCTCCTCCAACCTGTCGCGTTTCGACGGCGTGCGCTTCGGCCATCGCTGCGGAAATCCCGTGGACTTGATGGACCTCTACACCCGCAGCCGCGGCGAAGGTTTCGGTGCGGAAGTCAAACGCCGCATCATGACCGGCACTTATGTGCTGTCCGCCGGTTACTACGATGCCTATTATCTGAAGGCGCAGAAAACCCGCGCGCTGATCCGCCGGGATTTTCTCGAAGCCTTCACGCACGTGGACGTCATCATGGGGCCGACCACGCCCACGCCGGCCTTCAGGCTCGGCGAGAAGACCGACGATCCGGTGACCATGTACCTGAACGATATCTACGCCAACGGCGTGAATCTCGCCGGATTGCCGGGCCTGTCCATTCCCATGGGTTTCGTGGACGGCCTGCCGGTCGGCCTGCAGATCATCGGCAATTATTTCGACGAAGCCCGCATGCTCGGCGTGGCGCATCAATATCAGCGCGAAACCGACTGGCACCGTCAAGTCCCCAAGGGCTTCGAGTAGCCGCCATGGAATGGGAAACCGTCATCGGACTTGAAATCCATACGCAGCTTTTGACGAAGAGCAAGATCTTCTCGGGCGCGTCCACGGCGTTCGGCGCGCCGCCCAATACCCAGGCCTGCCTGGTGGATCTGGGTTATCCGGGTGTGCTGCCGGTGCTCAATCACGAGGCGGTGCGCATGGCGGTGAAGTTCGGCGTAGCCATCGGCGCGCAGGTGGCGGAGCGCTCGGTATTCGCGCGCAAGAATTATTTCTACCCGGACCTGCCCAAGGGCTACCAGATCAGCCAGTACGAGCTGCCGGTGGTCAGCAAAGGCAGCGTGGAAATCGAACTCGAGGATGGCACCAGCAAGCGCATCGGGATTACCCGCGCGCATCTGGAAGAGGACGCCGGCAAGTCGCTGCACGAGGGCTTCGAGGGGGTCTCGGGCATAGACCTGAACCGCGCGGGCACACCGCTCCTGGAGATCGTTTCGGAACCCGACATGCGCTCGGCCAGGGAAGCCGTGGCCTACATGAAGAAAATCCATTCGCTGGTGCGTTACCTCGACATTTGCGACGGCAACATGCAGGAAGGTTCGTTCCGTTGCGACGCCAACGTATCGGTTCGCCGCAAGGGTGAAGCCAAGTACGGCACGCGTGCGGAACTCAAGAACATCAATTCCTTCCATTTCGTCGAGAAGGCCATCGAGTACGAGATTGCGCGGCAGATCGAGCTGCTCGAAGGCGGCGGCAAAGTGGTGCAGGAGACCCGCCTGTATGACTCGAAAAAGAATGAAACCCGCTCCATGCGCAGCAAGGAAGAAGCCAACGACTACCGCTATTTCCCCGATCCCGACCTGCTGCCGCTGGTCATCGAGCCGGCGTTCATCGAAGCGGTGCGCAAGACGCTGCCGGAACTGCCGGACGCCAAGAAACAGCGGTTTGCCGAGCACTACTGCCTGTCGAGCTACGACGCGAGTCTGCTTACGGCAAGCCGCGCTCTGGCGGATTACTACGAAGCCGTGGTCAAGGCCGTGGGCGGCGAGCCGAAGCTTTGCGCCAACTGGGTGATGGGCGAACTGGCTGCCGCGCTCAACCGCGACAACAAGGAAATCACCGAAAGTCCGGTGAGCGCCGCGGTGCTTGCCGGGCTCATCAAGCGCGTGTTGGACAATACCGTGTCCGGCAAACTCGCCAAGGACGTGTTCGAAGCCATGTGGGCAGGCGAGGGCGATGCCGACGCGGTCATCGGCAAGCGCGGCCTTAAGCAAATCACCGACAGCTCCGCCATCGAGAAAATCATTGACGAGGTCATGGCCGTGAATCCCGAACAGCTGACCGGCTACCGCGGCGGCAAAGACAAGCTGTTCGCATTCTTCGTGGGGCAGGTGATGAAGGCCAGCAAGGGCAAGGCCAACCCGCAGCAAGTCAATGAGCTGCTGAAACGCAAGCTCGCGGGCTGAGCCGCCTCAGGTATTGAAACAGCCTGGTCCCGGCCCCATAAATCGGCGCATGCCAGTCATGTCCCTTCAGTCAGAATCAAACTTCGCGGTGGAGCGCGACAGCCTGCGGCGTTTCATCTTCGAGCAGCTGCCGGTACAAGGCCGGCACGTGCACCTGGATGCGAGCTGGCGTGCGGTCCTGGAACACCAGGACTATCCCGCGGCGGTGCGCAATCTTTTGGGCGAGGCCTGTACCGCCAGCGCCTTGCTTGCGGCCACACTCAAGTTCGACGGCATGCTGACGCTGCAGATCCGCGGCGGAGCTTCGGTGCCGCTCCTGGTCGTGCAATGCACCAGCGGCTTCAATCTGCGCGGATTGGCGCATTGGCGCGGTGACGCGGACCAAGCCGCGGGGCTCAAGTCACTGGTCGGTGACGGTCAGCTCGCCATCACCATCGAGCAGAACCAGAAGGTCGAACGTTACCAGGGCATCGTGCCCTTGGAGGGCGCGACCCTGTCCGCATGTCTGGAAAGCTATTTCCAGCGTTCCGAACAATTGCCGACGCGCCTATGGCTGAACGCCGATCGCGACTCTGCGGCGGGGTTTTTGCTGCAGGCCATGCCGGATCATGAAAATAATGCCGATGCCTGGCAACATGTGACGGTGCTGGCGGATACACTCAAGCCCGCGGAACTCGGCGGTTTGCCGGCGCAAGCGCTGCTGCACCGCCTGTACCACGAAGACGATGTGCGCCTGTTCGGCGCCGCACCGGTGGCGTTCCGTTGCCAGTGCTCGCGCGCGCGCATCGAAGCCACCTTGCGCGGCTTGGGCGCAGCCGAAGTTCGCGGCATCGTGAGCGAACTCGGCAAGGTGCACGTGGATTGCGAATTCTGCGGGCGGGGTTATGACTTCGACAAGGTGGACGTGGAAGGCCTGTTTGCGTCTGCGCCCATGGCCACGACACCCGCGCAGCTGCACTGATACGCATAGCGCGGCGATGCCGCAGGCTGCGGCAGATTCCGGTTCACCCGGGCCTGCGTCAGCCGCGCTGCTTGCTATGCAAGGTCGGGCTGCGCCGATTCAGTGATCGCGACTTCGAGCGGTGTCGCGTGACCGTCGGCCAGCCGCCAACCGCGCAACTGCAGCACACCCTTGGTATCGAGCGCGATATCCAGAAACAGTCCGGTGCAATCCGCGAGCGCTGCCGTTTGTGCGGCGGCCAGCGGCGGCAGGGGCATATTGGAACTGCGGTAGAACGCCAGGGGCGCCTGTGTACGGGCGCGCAGCGCGACTTTGTTCAAATCGGCATCGGTTGGGATCGGCACACATCGGTAGCGATCTTGACGGTCGCGGATCACGAAGCCTTGCGCCAGCCCGGCGGTCCGCTGCGCCTGACGCAGCAGTTGATTCACCAGCGTGCGCGGCAGCCGCAGCGTGTCATCTGCCACGAGCCGAGTTCCCGTAGGCGACAAACTGACCTGCAAATTTCGCGCACACGGCGTGTGATTGCGTTATCTCGGCCTGCAATTTGAGGCGCGCCTTGTTGCGGCGCTGCAGGGTGTCCAAAAAAGTCTGGCGTGCAGTCGCCTCCGGCATTGCACAACGGGCGATCAATATATCCGTGACCGGACGCAGGAATTGCATGCGCGATTCAGCCACTACGATGTGCGCGGCCGGCCCGGGTTCCAGCAGCAGCCATACCAGTCCCCAGCAGGCAAGCATGGCGAGACTGTCGAGGCTGCCGCCGAAGGCGGTGCCCTCGTGGTTGAGGTTAGCGGCCAGCGGCGCACTCAGCGTCAGGCCGGCCGCATTGCAGGTATCCACTCGCGCATGCATGTGCTGCACCAATGGTATGTGTGCGTGCAGATAAACTTCGAGCCGCTGGCCGGCGGCCGCATCTAGCGTGAGCGGCATACCGGACATGCTGGATCCTTCTTTATATGGGTCATGGATAGCGTGCCACGGATGGCGTCCAGCCGCAGCAAGCGGCCGGTGAGCGGCGCGCCCACGCCGGCGATGAGTTTTACGGCCTCCAGTGCCATGAAACTGCCGATCACTCCCACTACGGGCGCAAGAATGCCGTTGCTGCGACAGTTTTCCAGCTCCTCGCCGGCTTGCGGGTACACGCAGGCGTAACAGGGACTCGCGGCATCGCGCGCATCGAACACCGTGACCTGACCTTCCAGACGGATCGCCGCCCCGGATACCAGCGGCGTCCGGGTCTTGACGCAGGCCGCATTCACCGCAAAGCGCGTGCCGAAGTTGTCGCTGCCGTCGAGCACGATATCGGCGCGGTCGACGACCGCTTCGAGTTCAGCGCCCTGGAGCCTCCGGTCCAGTAACTCCAATTGACAGTCCGGGTTGAGCGCCGTGAGCGTGGCGGCCGCGGCCGTGGTCTTGGCGCGGCCGAGGTCGGCGCTGGAGTACAGAATCTGGCGCTGCAGGTTGGACAAATCCACACGATCAAATTCGTTGAGCACGAGCGTGCCCACGCCGCTCGCGGCGAGATACAGCGCGGCGGGCGAACCCAGTCCGCCCAGTCCCACGATCAGCACCCGTGCCTGTCTGAGTTTTTCCTGGCCGGCCGCGCCGAACTCCGGCAGCGCCAAGTGGCGGCTGTAGCGCAGTTGGTAGTCTTTGGCGTTCACGGAAATGGCATCATGGTTGCCGAATGCATTTTACTGCGCGGCCGACAAGCGTTTCGCCGACAGCAGCACCACCGGCTCCAGCGGCACGTCGCCGTGCGCACCGTGCCGCCCGGTTTTCACGCCCGCGATCCGGTCCACGATCTCGGTGCCTTTGACTATCTTGCCGAATACCGCGTAACCGTAATCGCGCTGGCCGTGGTCGAGGAAGGCGTTGTCCGTCAGATTGATGAAGAACTGGCTGGTGGCGCTGTGGATGTCGGAGGTGCGCGCCAAGGCGATGCTGTAGCGCGTGTTCAGCAGCCCGTTGGCAGCCTCGTTGCGGATGGGCGCATGCGGTTTTTTCTGGTGCATGTCTGGCTCGAAGCCGCCGCCTTGAATCATGAATTTCGGGATGACCCGATGAAAAACCGTGCCATTGTAGAAACCTTCGTCGACGTAGGCGAGGAAATTTTCCACGCTGAGGGGCGCCTTGTCAGGATAAAGTTCCAGCGTGAGATCGCCGAGACTGGTGGTCATGTGAATCATGGTAAAACTCCCAGGTGCATGCTGAAGGGGTTCAATCTGCAAACCGGCCGGTGGTGACGCGTTCGATGCCGGCCAAATCGCGAAAAGTCTGCAGCTCGCCGAATCCGGCCGCCGCCAGCAGCCCGCGCACCCCGGCTGCCTGATCGTAGCCATGTTCGAGGGCCAACACGCCGCCCGGCTCCAGATGCGCAGGCGCGCGCAGCGCGATTTTACGAATGGCAGCCAGGCCGTCGGGCCCGCCGGTGAGAGCCCGCCGCGGTTCGAAGCGCAGGTCACCGGCGTTGAGATGCGGGTCCGTATCCGGCACGTAGGGCGGGTTCGAGGCGATCAGGCTGTAGCGCCGTCCGGCGACGGGCGCGAACCAGTCGCCCTGCAGAAATTCTACGTTCTGCAGGCCGAGGCTTTTGGCATTCTCGCGCGCCGCCTCCAGCGCGGGATTGCTCACGTCAACGGCAGTCACCATGCAGTGGGGCCGCTCCTTGGCGAGCGCCAGCGCGATCGCACCGCTGCCGGTGCCAAGGTCCAGCAGGTACCAGCGCGCGCCCACGGGCACGTGGCGCAGAGCCTGTTCCACCAGCACTTCGGTTTCCGGCCGCGGAATCAGGGTCGCCGGAGTCACCTTGAGACTCAGCGACCAGAAATCGCGTTGCCCGGTGAGATACGCCACCGGCCGGCCCTTGTGGCGCGCCACCACGAGCAGCGCGAACAAGCGCAGCTGCTTGTCCGCGACGCGCTGCTCGGGATGCGCGAACAGCTGGCTGCGGGAAATCTGCAGCACGTGTGCGAGCAGAATTTCCGCATCCAGTCGCGGTGTGCTGCTGGCATCGGCCAGCCGGGTGCCGGCCATGCGCAACAGGGTGGCTACGGTAACGTCCACGAATTCCCCCGGTGATTGGGCTTATTTTAAGCGCTTCCGTACAATAGCGCCTGCATTTGGCGGCAGCGACGGAGACCGCATGAAAATTTATTCGAACGTGCTCGAGATGGTCGGCCGTACGCCAATGCTGGAACTCAAACGCTTGGATGTGGGCCCTTGTCGGCTGTTCCTCAAGCTCGAACTCATGAACCCCGGCGGCTCCATCAAGGATCGCATCGGCCTCAGCATGATTGCGGAGGCCGAGAAACGCGGCGATCTCAAGCCGGGTGGCACCATCATCGAAGCCACTGCCGGCAATACCGGCCTGGGGCTGGCGCTGGTGGCGGCGCAGAAAGGCTACCGGCTGGTACTGGTGATCCCCGACAAGATGAGTCAGGAAAAAATCTTCAACCTGCGCGCCATGGGTGCGGAAGTGGTGCTGACGCGCTCCGACGTCGGCAAGGGCCATCCCGAGTACTACCAGGACCTCGCGCGGCGCATGGCTGCGGAGCAGGGCGCGTTCTTCATCAACCAGTTCGGCAATCCCGACAACGTCAAGGCGCACGAAACCACCACCGCGCCGGAAATCTGGGAGCAGATGGAGCACCGCTTGGACGCGGTGGTCGTGGGCGTGGGCTCGAGCGGCACGCTCACCGGCCTCGGCCATTATTTCCGCAAGGTGGCGCCGCAGGTGGAAATGGTGCTCGCCGATCCGCAGGGTTCGGTGCTCGCCGATTACCTCCATACCGGCAAGCTCGGTCCCAAGGGTTCCTGGCTGGTGGAGGGTATCGGCGAGGATTTCATTCCCGACATCTGCGACCTGTCGGTGGTCAAGCAGGCCTACAGCATTCCCGACAGCGAGGCCTTTGCGGTGGCACGCGAGGTGCTGAAGAAAGAGGGGCTGCTGCTCGGCTCTTCGTCCGGCACGCTGATCGCCGCGGCGCTGCGATATTGCCGAGCGCAGAAGACCGCCAAACGCGTGGTCACACTCGGCGCGGATACCGGCAACAAGTACCTGTCCAAGCTCTACAATGATTTCTGGATGATCGAGCAGGGTTTCATGGAGCGCCCGCGGCGCGGCGACCTCGGCGATTACGTAGGCCGGCCCTATTGGGAGCGTGCCACCGTGTACGTGGGTCCGGCGGATACGCTGGAGACCGCGCATACGCGCATGCGCAACAATGGCATTTCGCAGTTGCCGGTTATCGAAGGCCGCAAGTTTCTGGGCGCAGTCACCGAGAACGATTTGATTCACGCGGTACGTGGGGATAAACGCGGCTTCGCCCTGGAAGTGCGCGTGGCGCTGGATGCGGATTTTCCGCGTATTGCCGCGAAAGCGAAGCCGGACGCCTTGTTTGCGCTGCTGGAGCAGAAAACCTCAGTCGCCATCATGCACGACGAGGAGTTTCTCGGCCTGGTTACGCGCAGTGACTTGCTGAACCGCCTGCGCTTGCAGCATTAGACATTAAAATCGCGGCTCAAGCCGCTCCCACCATAGATAGGCTGAACACCATGCAGACATCAAGCAGAAAACCCGGCTTCGGCACGCGCGCCATCCACGCCGGCCAGTCGCCGGATCCCACGACCGGCGCAGTCATGCAGCCGATTTATGCGACTTCCACGTATGCGCAGGAAAGCCCCGGCAAGCACAAGGGCTACGAGTACTCGCGCACCCAGAATCCCACACGCATGGCCTACGAGCGTTGCGTCGCCGACCTGGAAGGCGGCACACGCGGATTCGCCTTCGCCTCCGGTATGGCGGCGACCGCAACAGTGCTGGATTTGCTGGATTCCGGTAGTCACGTCATCGCCATGGACGACATGTACGGCGGCACCTACCGGCTGTTCGAACGCGTGCGCAAGCGCTCGGCCGGGCTGAAGTTCAGCTTCGTGGATCTGCGTGAACGCCAGGCCCTGGAAGCTGCCATCCGTCCGGAAACCCGCCTGATCTGGGTGGAAACCCCGACCAATCCGCTGCTGAAACTGGTGGATCTGGACATGGTTGCGGAAGTCGCACGCCGGCACCAATTGCTGACGGTGTGCGATAACACCTTTGCCTCACCCTACAATCAGCGGCCCGTCGAGCACGGCTTCGACGTGGTGATGCATTCGGCCACCAAGTACCTCAACGGCCATTCCGACATGGTGGGCGGCATGCTGGTAGCGGGCGCACGCACCGAATTGGCGGAACAGCTGGCGTTCCTGCAGAACTCGGTGGGTGCGGTGGCGGGGCCGTTCGACAGCTTCCTGGCGTTGCGCGGCCTGAAGACGCTGGCGTTGCGCATGGAGCGTCACGCTGCCAATGCGCTGGAACTCGCCGGCTGGCTGGAAAAGCATCCGAAAATTGAACGCGTGATTTATCCGGGGCTGGCCAGTCATCCGCAGCATGCGCTGGCAAAAAAGCAGATGCGCAGCGGCAGCGGCATGCTCACGATTTTCCTCAAGGGCGGCGAGGCCGAAGCGCGGCGCTTTCTGGAGTGCTGCGAATTATTCACGCTGGCCGAGAGTCTCGGCGGCGTGGAAAGCCTGATCGAACATCCAGGCATCATGACGCACGCTTCGGTACCGGCTGAGACTCGCGCCAAGCTGGGCGTGAGCGATACGCTGGTGCGCTTGTCGGTGGGCGTGGAAGACGTGAATGATTTGCGCGCCGATCTGGAGCAGGCGCTGGCCTCTTGATCGCGGTACCAATGAAAAGGGCAGGCTGTTTTACCAGCCTGCCCTGTGCATAAACACTCTTGCCGCCCAAGGGCGGTCAACAAGCGACTCCGGCCTCCGCGACCGGATCCGCTGTCATCCGTGATCAGTGTTTTGTAGTGGCTGCCGGCGCCATCGCCTTGGTTGAAGGCGCAGCTGCCGTGGAGGCCGCAGGCGCAGCCTTCGTGGAAGCAGCGGGAGCCGCAGCCGTGGAAGCCGCCGGAGCAGCGGTATTTTCAGGCTTGCTGCAGGCAGCCAAGCCACAGACCAGAACTGCAGCGGAAAGGACAATAAGATACTTCTTCATGTTAGTTCACCACCAGAATGTACGGGGAAGACGTAAGTTCATGATACTACTCGACGATTTGAATGCAAACCGTGCGATCGGGCGCAAATTTTAGCGAATCCCCGCTGAAAATCCCGGATTAGCATCGCATATATTTATTTTATTATTAGAATCATTGGGTTACATTCTGCGTTCGATTTCGAGGCGACCATGCCCGCGCAAGTGCTCAATCTGCCCGCGATGACTGCAGCACAGGTCGCTGGAGATGTGCACGTAACCACACTCGTTCAGGCCATGGCCGGTGATTTCGTCAGACAGGGATGGGCCGTACGCGAAAATTTTCTGGAGCTTGCGCGCTGGCAGGCGCTCGCCGCCGAGGCCGAGCAGCTTTGGGAGCAGGGTGCATTTCGCAAAGCGGGCATCGGCCGCGTGGCGGCACAGCACGTGGACGCCGGAATTCGCGGTGATTACACCCTGTGGCTGGACGCGCAGCGGACTTCGGCTGCCACCGGGTTTGTGGCGCGCGAACTGGAAGCGCTGCGCAGCACGCTGAATGCTGCCGCCTATCTGGGCCTGTTCGAGTTTGAAGGGCATTTCGCCAGGTATCCCGCGGATGCCCGCTATGCGCGCCATCTCGATCAGCCGGGCGGCAGCGAGGCGCGCCGCGTCTCCGTGGTTTTGTATCTGAACGCTGACTGGCAAGCCGGCGACGGTGGCGAGTTGTGTTTGTATCCGTCCGGGCCACTGCAAGCGACTGCGGCAACTGCCGTCAGGGTACTGCCGCGCGGCGGCACACTCGCGATATTCGCAAGCGCCGATACGCACCACGAAGTGCGGACGGCGCGGCGTGCACGTTTGAGCTTGAGCGGCTGGCTGCGCAGCCGCGCTTGAAGGCGCATCGGTCCTCGGGCACACTGACTTGGCAAGCACGCGTCCTAGAGAGTTCGCCATGTTTCAACTGGATTCCGCGCCACTACGGCCCACCAGTGTCTGGTTACGGGGCCTGGAGCTCGGCTGGCTGGCATTCGGACGCTTGTTCGGGCTGGCGGCGCTGTTCGGCCTGATAGGCCTGTTGCCGACGTTTTACATCGCCGGGCGCCTGGGCGATACCACGCTCACACGCGACAGCCTGCTGCAACTGCTGCGCGCACCGCATTTCGTCATGAATTTTCTGCTGCTGGAGTTGCTGGTGCTGGTGTGCGGTTCGTTTGTGAACGCCCTCATCATCCGCAGAGTCGAGCGCACGGCGAGCCGCGCCGCCGCGGCACGCGATCTGCGTTTTGTCACGGGCAAGCTGCCCGCACTGATACTGGCCGGAATCCTCGCGACCCTCACCTTGTTGATAGGCATGCTGATTGCGGCAGTGGTGGGCGGTATTCTCGGCGCGCTCGCGACCAGTGCCTTGGGCCGCGCGGCAGCGGTGGGGATTGCACAAATCTGTGTGCTCGCGGCCATGCTGTTCATCATGGTCAATCTGATGTTCTTCCCGTTTGCCATCGTGCTTGACAGCAAGGGTCCGGTCGCGGCGCTGAACCACAGCAGCGCCCTGGTCTGGCGCAACTGGTGGCGCACGTTCTTGGTGCTCTTGATCACGGTGGCAGCGGTCGCGGTATGCGCCGCGGTAGTGATGCTGCTGTTGTCGTTGCCGCTGGCATCGTGGTGGCATACGTTGGCCGACGCGGATACCGGCCGCTCGCTGCTGATAAAAGGCGTGCTGCGGCTGGTGGCTACCGCGGTATTCATGCCTTTCATAATCGCGATTCTGTACGTCCTGTATCGTGATCTCAGGCTGCGGCACACACCGCCGGTGGCGCCGACGGCGAGCTTGCAAGCCTGAGTGCCCTTGGGCGCAACGGCCAAGCCATTGCAACTTCCGATCGGCGCAGCGCTTGAGGAAGGCTGGCGCCTGTTTCTCAAGTCACTGCCGGCGGTTTTTCTGCCGCTATGGGCTGCCTGTCTTGTGGATGCGCTGCCGGGAGTCTTCGGCGGCGGTGGCCTGCTGAATTTCCAGCTTACGCGCAACGTCATTCTGATCACGGTTCTTTGCTGGCTCGTGGAGAGCGGGCTGTACGGCGCGGCCATCCTGCGCATGGACGCGTGCGCCGCCGGAGTCACGCGGTCTTATGCGGATAGCTTGCGAGCCGGCGCAGGTGCGGCGCTGACCATCCTGGTCGGAGATTTGTTATACAACCTCGCCACTTGGGTCGGTTTTTTTCTTTTGATCCTGCCGGGGGTGATTCTGGGCACCACGCTGGCGTTCTTCGCCTGTGCCGCGGTGTTGGATCGCAAAAACATCGTGGAGGTGATCGGTTACAGCCACCGGCTCGCCCGGCCGCAATGGTGGCGGAGTTCGGCGGTGCTGTCGGCGCCCGCGATCGTGCTGCTGGTCTACGACGTGATTGCCGGCTGGCCCGACATCATGAGCGCGGTACGGCAGCTGAGTTCCGGAAACCTGTCGCCCGCGGCGTCACCGGTGAATTTATGGTACGACTTGGGATTGATGCCCGTGGTCGGTGCTTTGGTCTGGTGTTACGTGCTCGCCGTCGTCTACGTGCAATACCGCAATCTCAAAGCCCGCGCCCGAATCTGAAAAATCCAGTCACGGATTTTTCAGCATGCATCAACTGGCCGCCATCTCCGCGAGTTGTTCCGTCTGGTATTCGTTCATGAGCGGCACGATCAGCTCGTCCAGCTTGCCCTGCAAAACGTCATCCAGCTTGTAGAGCGTGAGGTTGATGCGATGATCGGTGACCCGGCCTTGCGGGAAATTGTAGGTGCGGATGCGTTCGGAGCGGTCGCCGCTGCCGACCTGCAGCTTGCGTGATTGCGCCTGGGCGCTACGCTGCTTCTCGCGCTCGGCGTTCAGCAGTTTGGCTTTCAACAAGGACATGGCGCGCGCACGGTTTTTGTGCTGGGAGCGCTCGTCCTGGCATTCCACCACGATGCCGCTGGGGATATGCGTCAAACGTATGGCGGAATCGGTCTTGTTGACGTGCTGGCCGCCGGCCCCCGAGGAACGATAGGTGTCCACCTTGAGATCGGCGGTGTTGATTTCGACATCGTCCACGGCTTCGACTTCCGGCAGGATGGCCACGGTGCAGGCGGAGGTATGGATGCGCCCCTGGGCTTCGGTTTGCGGCACGCGCTGCACCCGGTGGACTCCGGATTCGAATTTCAGGCGTGAATACGCGCCCTGTCCGATGACGCGGGTGATGATCTCCTTGTAGCCGCCGTGCTCGCCGGAATTTTCACTCAGCACTTCCAGACGCCAGCCGCGCGCCTCACTGTAGCGGGCGTACATGCGGAACAGGTCGCCGGCGAACAACGCGGCCTCACCGCCGCCGGTGCCTGCGCGGATCTCCAGGAACAGATTGCCGCTGTCGTGCGGATCGCTCGGCAGCAGCAGCGCCAGCAATTGCGGCTCCAGCACCGCCAGCCGCGCCCGAGCCGCGTGCTGTTCCTCGGCCGCCAGCGTACGCAGTGCCACGTCGCGATCCTGCACCATGGTTTCCGCGCTGCGCAGATCGCCTTCGGCCGCCTGCCAAGCGCGGAAATTGGCCGCCAGCGGCTCCAGCCGGGCGTATTCCTGCGACAGTTCGCGGAATTGCTTTTGGTCGCGGATGACCGCCGGGCTGGCCAGTAACGCCGCCAGTTCTACATGACGAGCTTGCAGCTTCTCGAGTTTCAGACGGAGGGAATCCTTCATGGATGTTCAGCGGTGCTCGTCTGAATCGTCATCCGCACCATCCTCTTTGAGGCCGAACAGCTCGTGGGCTTCGCGGATGATGTGGTCGCGGCCTTCGTGCGCCGCCTTGCGCAGATACGCCGTGGGGGCGTGCAGCAGGCGGTTGGTGAGGGTTTCCGCCAGAAACTTGAGGGCAGCCTCGGAGGTGGCGCCGCCGGCCAGTAGATGCTGCGCCTGCTCCAGCGTGTGGTCGCGCAGGCTTGCGGCATTGTCACGCAAGGCGCGGATGGTCGGCACCGCATCCAGCCCGCGCAGCTGCTCCATGAATTGCGCAACCTGGGTCTCGATGATGCCTTCGGCTTCGTGCGCCGCGGCCTGGCGCGAGCGCAGGTTGTTTTCCACGGTGCCGTGCAGATCGTCGATGGTGAACAGGTAGACGTCCGGCAGCTTGGCCACCGCCGGTTCCACGTCGCGCGGCACGGCGATGTCGAGTATCAGCAGCGGCCGGTGTTTGCGGCTCTTGAACGCCGTGACTACGGCAGTGTGCGTGAGGATGGGCTCGGGGCTGCTGGTGGAGGCAATCACGATGTCGGCCTCGTCCAGATGCGCGGGGATTTCGTGCAGGCCGATGGCATAGCCGCCGAAGCGCATGGCGAGCGCGTGCGCGCGGCTGAGCGTGCGGTTGGCGACAATCAGCCGGCGCGCCCCCTGTTCGCGCAGATGATGGGCTACGAGTTCGCTGGTTTCGCCGGCGCCGATCAACAGCGGTGTGAGTTCGCGGAAATCCGCGAAGATGCGACGCGCCAGGTGCACGGTGGCGTAGGCCACGGACAGCGGGTTCTCGCCGATGGCGGTGTCGGTGCGCACCAGCTTGGCGACTGTAAAGGCGAATTGGAACAGGCGGTGCAGGTGCTGGCCGGCGACACCGCCGTGCTGCGCCAACTCGTAGGCCTGCTTGATCTGGCCGAGAATCTGCGGCTCTCCCAGGATCACCGAATCCAGGCCGCAGGCCACGCGGAACAGGTGACGCGCCACGGCTTCGCCCTGATGAACGTAGAAGCGGGCGCGCACATCCGGATCGTCGGCGCTGCGCACCTGTGTCAGCCAGTCGGTCAGGCGAGTGCCGGCGCCATCTTCGAGGTAGGCATAAATCTCAGTGCGGTTGCAGGTGGACAGGATCGCGGTTTCGTGGACTCCGGCAAGCGCCGCGGCGCCATGCAAGGCCGCGGGGATTTGCTCGGCGTCGAAACTCAGGCGTTCGCGCAGGGCGACCGGTGCGGTGGCGTGACTGATACCGAGGGCGAAGAGTGGCATGGCGTTCGAATCGGGCAGGGATGCAGATTTTGGGCGAATTTTTGCGTTCTAACAAGCACTTGCGACCGGCACTCTCTGGGGCGGCAGCGGGCGGCAGAGTATAGTGGCATCAGCAGGAGTCAGTGGCATTGCATGAAAGCGGTTTTTCTTGCCGGTCTCGGAATTTTAACCTTGGCTTTCGCGGGCTGCGCGACTGCGCCTGCGCCGCGCCTGGCGATACCCGCGCCCGGTAATCCGGCAAGCGGCCCGGCCGAGTCTCTCACCTACCACGTATTCATGGGCGAGCTCGCCTGGCAGCGCGGCGAGCGCCGGATCGCGGTGCAGCAATATGCACAGGCTGCACGCCTGAGCAGCAATCCGAAGCTCGCTGAACATGCCGCGGTGATGGCGTTCCGCTCGGGCGACGATGCGCTGGCGTTGTCGCTCAGCCGTCACTGGCTGGAGCTCGACCCGAAAAATACCGATGCGCGCCAGCTCGAGGCGGTCCTCGATACCCGGCTCGGCAACACCGCTGCCGCCACCCGCGAATTTGAAGCTCTGTTGCACGATCTGCCCGGCTATAACTTGCTGCTGGTTGGCGACCTGCTCGGCAAGGAAGCCGGTGCGCAATCCAGCCTGCCCGTCATGCAGAAGCTCGTGGCTGCACAGGCGCAGTCCGCTGACGCCCATTTTGCGCTGGCGCGGCTGGCACTGCAGGCCGGGCAGCCGCAACTGGCAGTGAGCGAGGCGCAACGCAGCGTGGCGCTCACGCCTGACTGGAATCAGGCCGTGGTGCTGGAAGCGCAGGCATTGGTGGCGGCGGGCCAGCCACACGCCGCCGCGCAACTGCTGCAGGCGCGTGTCAAGGCGGCCCCCGCTGATACCGACCTGCATCTCGCGTATGCGGGGCTGCTGGCGCAGACCGGACAAGACAATGCGGCGCGCGATGAATTCAATGCGGTGCTCAAACAGCACCCGCGCAATGCCGATGCGCTGTATGCGCTCGGGCTGCTGGCTTTGCAGGCGAATCAATGGGAGCCGGCGCGTGCTTATTTCATGCGCTTGCTGGCTACCGGAAAGCGCAAGAACGATGCGTTTTTCTTCCTTGGTGACACCGCGGAAGAGGCCGGGCAATACCTGACGGCGTTGCAGTGGTATCAGCGGGTGGATGGCGGCCAGTACTGGCTGCCGGCGCAGATCGCCACCGCCCGCGTGCTGTTGCAACAGCACAAGTCCGCGGAGGCCCGCGGCTATATCGACAAACTGGTGGCTGACGACACGGACGATGCCGTGCAGTTGCGGCTGGCCGAAGCGCAGCTGTTCAGCGGCAGCGGCGATGATCCGACGGCGCTCGCAATCTTCGATCAGGCGCTCGCGGAAAATCCGGGCAACACCGATTTGCTCTACAGCCGCGCGCTGTTGCGCGAAAACCTGGGGCAGGTGGCACAGGCGGAAGACGACCTGCGCCTGATTCTCAACCGCCAACCGGACAATGCCGACGCCCTCAATGCCCTGGGCTACACCTTGACGGTGTATTCCACGCAGTATCAGGAAGCGCGCACTTATATAGAGAAAGCGCTGCAGCTCAAGCCGGGCGATCCCGCCATCATGGACAGCATGGGCTGGGTGGAGTACCGGCTGGGTAATTATCCGCAGGCACTGGGTTATCTGCGCAAGGCTTACACGCAGCTTGCCGACCCGGACGTGGCAGCGCACCTGAGCGCAACCTTGCTGGCCGTCGGCGACAAGCAGGAAGCGCGTGCCGTGTGGGACTCGGCTCTCAAG
Source organism: Natronospirales bacterium (assembly GCA_018971605.1). Lineage (GTDB taxonomy): Bacteria > Pseudomonadota > Gammaproteobacteria > Natronospirales > REEB76 > REEB76. The sequence goes on from JAGXAL010000003.1 coordinate 48,427, forward strand.
CAACATCCGGATAACAGGGCGTTGCTGAAACTGCGGCCGCGTTTTACACGATGAGAGTCCGCGACCTGTGCGCTGCCAGTCTGTTGCTGCTGGCGGGCTGCACCAGCGTGCCGGGCACGGCGCCCGAAGGCCCGCCCAACGAAGCCGCCTGGCAGGCGCGCTCCGCGCAATTACAGAAACTGAGCGATTGGGAATTGCAGGGACGCGTCGGCATCGTCAGCGGCCAGCACGGCGGCAGCGGCTCCATGGACTGGCGCCAGCAGGGCGCGCAAGTGGCCTTCAGCTTCCGCGGGCCCTTTGGTGCGGGCACACTCGAGGTGCGCGGTGACACGCAAGCGCTGCGGGTACGCAGCTCGCACGGCGATGATTTTCTTACTACCGATCCCGAAAAGGATTTCGCCGTGCGCTTCAGGGTGCCGTTGCCGGTGCTGAGCATGCGCTACTGGATGTTGGGGCTGCCGGATCCGGGCGCGCCGTTTGCCAAGACCGTGGACGCTCATGGGCAACTGGTTACCTTGGCGCAGCGTGGCTGGCAGGTGGATTACCAGGATTACGCCAAATTCGGCGGTTACGATCTGCCCACGCGCCTGCTGATCCGGCGCGAGGACACGCGCATCAAAGTCGCAGTGAATGACTGGCTGGTGGGGCCGGCCATCAGCAACACGCCTGCGCATCCACAATGAGCGCCGCCGTCAGCCGCGGCTGGCCGGCGCCCGCCAAACTCAATTTGTTCCTGCACGTCACCGGTCGGCGTGCCGACGGTTATCACCTCCTGCAAACGCTGTTCCAGTTCCTGGATCACGGCGACACGCTGGATTTTGAATTACGCGCCGATGGACGCATCACCCGGCCGACCGGGCCCGGGGAGATTGCCGAAGCCGAGGATCTGGTGGTGCGTGCGGCGCAACTGCTGCGCGAATCGAGCGGTGTGCGTCACGGCGTGGACATCCATCTGCACAAGCGTCTGCCGCATCAGGCTGGTCTGGGCGGCGGCAGTTCGGATGCCGCGACCACCCTGGTGGCGCTCAACCGGTTGTGGGCTGCCGGCTTGGATACCGAGGCACTTGCCGCGCTGGCGCTGGAACTCGGAGCCGATGTGCCGGTATTCGTGCGCGGGCGAGCGGCCTGGGCGGAAGGTGTGGGCGAAATTCTGACCCCGGTGGACCTGCCGGAACCGTGGTATCTGGTGCTGCAACCCGGCTGCAGCGTCGCCACGCGCGAGGTATTCCAGGCCCCTGATTTGACACGAAATTCCGCGGCAATCACAATAGCGCGCTTTTACGCGGGCGAGGGCCAAAACGATTTCGAGCCGGTGGTGCGCAAGCGCTATCCGCCAGTCGCGCAAGCCCTGGATTGGCTGGGCCAGAGGGCGCCGGCACGTCTGACGGGTTCGGGCGCCTGCGTGTTTGCCGCTTTTGAGAGTGAAAACGCCGCGCGACTTGTGTTGAGCGCGTTACCGCAAGCTTGGCAGGGGTTTGTCGCCCGCGGGCGTAATCGTTCGCCCTTGCTGGACCGATTAGCACAATCGGCTACTGAATGATTGGGGCGTAGCCAAGTGGGTGAGGCCGAGAGGCCGAACGCCCGGAGCCGGATGCGTAGGGCCGGACTTTCGCGCGCAGCAGGATGCGAAGCGCGAAAGGGCAGCGCACTACAGTGCAATGAGGCTTGGTTACCCGAGAGAGTTGAGTTTGGGGCGTAGCCAAGCGGTAAGGCAGCGGGTTTTGATCCCGCCATTCCCAGGTTCGAATCCTGGCGCCCCAGCCATCGTGTGTTTTTGGTACTGCGTTTCAGATTGATGTGTCAGGTACGATTTGAATTAGCGAGGGTGCCGTGTCAGCAGGCAGCATGATGGTGTTCGCGGGCAATGCCAACCCGCAGCTTGCGAACCGTATCGTCACTCATCTGCAGTTGCCGTTGGGCAAGGCCCAGGTAGGCCGCTTCAGCGACGGCGAAGTGACCGTGGAGCTGATGGAAAACGTGCGCGGCCGCGACGTGTTCATCGTGCAGTCCACCTGCCCGCCGACCAACGACAATCTCATGGAGTTGCTGGTGATGGCGGATGCGTTGCGCCGCGCCTCCGCGGCACGGGTCACCGCGGTAGTGCCGTATTTCGGCTATGCGCGTCAGGATCGGCGGCAGCGCGCCGCGCGCGTGCCGATCACCGCCAAGCTGGTTGCCAACCTCATGGTTTCCGCCGGCGTGAATCGCCTGCTGACCGTGGATTTGCACGCCGACCAGATCCAGGGATTCTTTGATATCCCGGTGGACAACGTGTATGCCTCGCCGGTTTTGCTCGGCGATGCCTGGAAGCAGAAGTTCAAGAACCTGGTGGTGGTATCGCCGGATATCGGCGGCGTGGCGCGTGCCCGGGCGCTGGCGAAACGCCTCGACGATGCGGATCTCGCGATCATCGACAAGCGCCGCCCGCGGCCCAACGAAGCGCAGGTGATGAACATCATAGGTGAGGCGTCGGGCAAGACCTGCGTGATCGTGGATGACCTGGTGGACACTGCCGGTACGCTGTGTCTCGCTGCCAAGGCCTTGAAAGAGAAGGGCGCCTCCAAAGTGCTGGCTTATATCACGCACCCGGTGCTGTCCGGCAAGGCCATTGAAAACATCGAGGCTTCGGTATTGGATCAATTGGTGGTTACCGACACCATTCCGCTTGGTGCCAAGGCGCAGGCCTGCAAGAAGATCCGGCAGTTGTCCATTGCGCAACTGCTGGCGGAAACCATGCGTCGCGTGAGCGACGAAGAATCGGTGTCGTCACTGTATGTAGATTAGGGGTCGCGACAAGATGTCGCTCCTGCTGTGGGAGTGGCATTTAACCGCGATTCATTTGTGGAGCTTCGTTTGGTCGCAGGCGAAGCGTGTTAAACGTAACTGGAGTATCGAGACATGGCTATCAGCTTCAATCTGAGCGCCGAAGTCCGTCACGACAAGGGGAAGGGTGCGAGCCGCCGCCTGCGTCGTGTTGGCAAGGTGCCGGGAATTCTTTACGGGGCCGGTGAGCCGGCGATGGAACTGGCTTTCGATCACAACGAGCTGCGCAACAGTTTGGCGCACGAGGCTTTTTACTCGCACGTCCTCAAGATCAAGGTGGACGGCGGCGAGCATCAGGCGATCGTCAAGGATCTGCAGCGCCATCCTGCCAAGCCGCTGATCATGCATCTGGACCTGCTGCGCGTGAAGGACGACGTGGAAATCCGCGTGCATGTGCCGCTGCACTTCCTCGGCGAAAAGGACGCCATCGGCGTCAAGCAGCAGGGCGGCGTGGTGTCGCGCAACTTCATCGAAGTCGAGATCGCGTGCTTGCCGCGCTATCTGCCGGAATACATCGATGTGGACGTGACCAATCTCGAGATCAATCACGCGCTGCATCTCTCCGACCTGAAACTGTCCGAGGGCGTGCGCATCGTGCAACTCGCCTACGGTGAGGAGCACGACCTGCCAGTGGTCGCAATCCACCATCCGCGCATCACGGTCGAGGAAGAGCCTGTGGCCGAAGCTGCTGCGGCTCCGACCGAAGGTGCCGCCGCGCCGGCGGAAGGTGCTGCGGCCGCGCCCGCCGAAGGCGGCAAAGCCGCGCCTGCGGATGCCAAGGCGGCCGCCGCAGCCGGCAAAGGTGCTGCTGCACCCGGCAAAGGTGCCGCACCCGCGGCTGCCGGTGGCAAGCCCGCGCCTGCCGACAAGGCCGCGCCCGCGGCCGACAAGGGCGGCAAGGGCAAGGACAAGAAGTAAGCGCACGCCGGTCCGTTCGGGACCGGCGTTTGCTTTTTCCGGTCATGGCAGCAAGCACGCCGATACAACTCGTGGTCGGCCTCGGCAATCCCGGGGCCGATTACGTTTTGACGCGCCACAACGCCGGCTTCTGGTTTGTGGATGCGCTGGCGCGGGCGCACGGCGGCAGTTTCAGTCACGAGCGCAAGTTCAGTGGTGACGTCTGCCGGCTCAACATCGCCGGACACGACGTACGCCTGCTCAAGCCCGACACCTTCATGAACCGCAGCGGTCAGGCAGTGCAGGTATTGGCGGCCTATCTCAAGCTGCCGCCCGAGGCCATCCTGGTGGCGCATGATGATCTGGATCTGCCCGTGGGCACGGTGCGTTTGAAACAAGGCGGCGGTCACGGCGGCCACAACGGTCTGCGCGACATCATTGATCGGCTGGGCGAAAACTTCGCGCGCCTGCGTTTCGGCATCGGCCGCCCGGAAGTCAATGAAGAAATCATTGATTACGTGCTGCACCGCGCGGGCGATGAAGATGAATCGAAAATCATGGAAGCGGTGGGTGCGACCCTTGCGGTGCTGCCGAAGATTCTCGCCGGTGAAATGGAAAAGGCCATGCACGAACTGCACAGCCGTGGCGTGGTGCCGCGAGCGCGCCGCAGCGATAAATCCGCAGCCCACACGACCAAAGATCAGTCATGAGCCTGAAATGCGGCATCGTCGGTTTGCCGAATGTCGGTAAATCCACGCTCTTCAATGCGCTCACCAAAGCCGGTATCGCCGCGGAAAACTATCCTTTCTGCACCATTGATCCCAACGTCGGCGTAGTCGCGGTGCCCGATGCGCGCCTTGCGGAGCTTGCCGCCATCGTGCACCCGCAGAAAATCGTGCCGGCGGCGGTGGAATTCGTGGATATTGCCGGTCTGGTGGCCGGCGCCTCCAAGGGCGAAGGTCTCGGCAATCAGTTTCTGTCGCATATCCGCGAAACCGACGCCATCGCGCACGTGGTGCGCTGTTTCGAGAACGCCGACGTGGTGCACGTCTCGGGCAAAGTGAATCCCGTCTCGGATATCGAAACCATTAACACCGAACTGGCGCTCGCGGATCTGGAAGTCGTCGCACGTGCAGCGGAGCGCAACGCACGTGTGGCCAAGTCCGGCGACAAGGATGCGGTGGCCCGCCAGAAGGTCCTGGAAGCGCTCAAGGCCCAACTTGATCAGGCCAAGCCGGCGCGCACGCTCCGTTTGAATGCCGAAGAACTGGCACTGGTGCAGGAATACGGCCTGTTGACCCTGAAACCCACCATGTACGTCGCCAACGTGGACGAACACGGCTTCGACAACAACCCGCTGTTGGATCAAGTACGTGCCATCGCGCAAGCAGAGCATTCCGAAGTGGTGCCAGTATGCGCTGCTATGGAAGCGGAGATTGCCGAGCTGGACGACAAGGACAAGGCCGACTTTCTCAAGGACCTGGGGTTGAGCGAGCCAGGGCTGAACCGCGTGATCCGCGCGGGTTATAAATTATTGGGACTGGAGACCTACTTCACCGCCGGCCCCAAGGAAGCGCGTGCCTGGACTATTCATCGTGGCGCCACCGCACCGCAAGCCGCTGGCGTGATCCACACGGATTTCGAAAAAGGTTTCATCCGTGCTGAAGTCGTAGCTTATGAGGACTACGTGAAATACAAAGGCGAGGCGGGTGCGCGCGAAGCCGGTAAATGGCGGCTGGAAGGCAAGGATTACATCGTCAGGGAAGGCGATGTGATGCACTTCCGCTTCAATGTATAATCTGCGCCCCTCGATTTTCCCTTTTGGCTACGTAGCTCAGCTGGTTAGAGCGCGGCACTCATAATGCTGAGGTCGGTGGTTCGAGTCCACCCGTAGCCACCAGCAATATCAAGCACTTACATTTTCACTTCACTAATATCAGCTTGGGTTGTGCCCCGATTGTGCCCCGCTTAGGGCACACAATCCGCTCCGCGTGTTCCCGCAGGTGAACGACGCCCAAGTGTGCATAACGACGCACCATGTCCGCACATTCCCAGCCGCCCAATTCCTGCAACACATTGAGTGGCGTCCCTGCCTGCGCATGCCAAGACGCCCAGGTATGCCGCAGATCGTGCCAGCGGAACGGTTCCAGTCCCGCTTTCTTCACTGCGGCCCGCCAGGCCTTGGTGTTCACCTGCCACACGGGTTGCCCCTGGTAGGTAAACACGTACTCCGCATGCGCGCCCAAGCAACCCCGCAACACCGACATGGCTTCCGCATTGAGCGGTACGCCGATGGCTTTGCGCGCTTTCGCCTGATCCGGATGAATCCAGGCCAAGTGCTGACGCAAATCCACCTGCGACCACTGCATACGGCAAACGTTGCGCTGTCTTAATCCCGTGGCGAGTGCAAACCGCGCCATCGCGGCCTGATGCGGCGGTAGGTACGACAAGAGCTGCTCGGCCTGCTCTCGCGTGATCCACCGGATGCGCTTGTTGCGCACCACATAAAAGTGAATCTTCGGCACCCGTTCCAGCCAATCCCACTCATCGCGCGCCTTGCGCAGGA
>JAGXAL010000041.1 GCA_018971605.1 Natronospirales bacterium
CACCGGGTTGAGGTAAATGAGCTGTCCGGAGGCGAGCACCGAGCTGCGGATGGTGCGGGCCTCGACCTTGGCCACTTCGACTTTTGCACTGCTGCCGCGGGAGGCGAAACGCCCGATGAGTACCAGGATGATGATGCCGGCGACGATGGAGAGGCCGATCCAGAGCTTGCGTTTCTGCCGCATGCGTACGTCCTATAAGTTAGTGTTCTATTCTAGTATAACACCAGTTCGGACAATGGCAAGGGCGCCTGTTTGACCGCAACGCCTCACACCAGTTTCACGATGATCCAGATGGCGTAAATCACCACCCACGGCGCCAGCACGATGAACGCCGACTTGCCAAGAGTCTTCTTGGTCCACAGCGAGAAGCCCACGACCATGAGGCCCAGCGTCCAGAACGTCGTGAGATGCACGCTGTTGGCGACGCTGCCCAATCCGGCATAAGGGGACAGGTGGAAGAGCAAGGTGTTGAGCGAGGTGACGTCGATGGATTGGAAAGCCGTCTGGGGGCTGGCGAAAACATAGGCGATGCCGGCGGCGATGGTGGCCACCACGTTGGGGAACCAGGTCCAGACGGTGAAATTGAACCATTGGCCGTAAGACTGCTCTTCGTAGCCGCCGATTTTAGCGGCGAAGAAGTAATACAGTGCCTGCAGCAGCCACAGAATGATGGTAACCACCACCGCGCCGACGATCCCGAAAGTGAGGAAACGGCTGCGCGTCAAACTGCCGAGGATGGCCTGCTGCTGGTCGGTGCTGAGGTTTTTCCCCGAGAGTTGCGCCAGGGTCTGCTGCCCGAGCCAGTTCATGTCCACCCTGGAAAAGTACCAGATGATCAAAATGACGCTGAGCACGATGGAAATGATGAATGGATACCAGAGCCAGCGCCCATGGGCGCGGATATCCTGCAAGGCTTTTTTGGGTTCCAGAAAAATATTGCCGAGACACGCTAAAGCAGACGTTTCCATGTGCAGATCCTCAAGTGGTTGGGTGAGTGGGTACCAGCCGGGGCCGTGTCAATCCAAATATCCCACAAGTCCCGGCCGGCCAAGCATCGTCGGCAGAAAGCGCACATGATAAAGGCGGCCTGAGCCGCCTGAAAGTGACAAACATCAGATTATTCCGCCAGGGTTTCCAGGCGGATGAGTTCAAAACGCAAAAACCTTGAACCCCCGGCAGGTCATGCCGGGGGTTCAAGATGTTCAAGCGGGCTGAGTTACCAGCGGCCGCCGCGGCCGCCGCCTTGCTGGCGGGGCTGCCGTTCCTGCGCTTCGTTGACGCGCAGTGGACGGCCACCCATATCCTTGCCGTTCAGCTCTTGGATGGCTTTTTGAGCCGCGCCCTGATCCATTTCCACGAAACCGAAGCCACGGGGGCGGCCGGTGTCGCGGTCGGAGATCAGTTTCACCGAATGTACGGTGCCGAACGGCTCGAACTTGGAACGAACTTCCTCTTCGGAAGCGGTAAAGGGCAGATTGCCCACATAAATAGACGTCATAAGCTTGTTTCACTCTGCTGGTCAATAACACCCACCATGCCGGGACAGCCCGGAACAGTGGAACTGATCCAGGCGGTATGCTTTGACCCGGAGGCCGCGGCGTCCGCCTGTTGTTCGTTAGCTGATCATTTGATGACGGCGAGCAGGGAACACCCCAAAAACGTCGGCAGGCAAACTGACAGGTCCCGAACGGGGGCGAGAGCATACGCTTGTTGTCCCTTGCTGTCCACGCTTTTAACCAACTGAAATCCAATGGTTTTTTGTCGCTGCCGACTACGGCTGGGCCGGTAAAACACGTATAATGCCCCGCTTTTTCCGCCCCGCTGCCACTACCCATGACCGACAAGCTGCGCAATATCGCCATCATCGCCCACGTGGACCACGGCAAAACCACGCTCGTGGACCAGCTGCTGCGCCAGTCCGGCACCCTGGACGCGCGCCTGCCGGTGCCGGACCGGGTCATGGATTCCAACGATCTGGAGCGCGAACGCGGCATCACCATTCTTGCCAAGAACACCGGGATCCGCTGGCGGGATTACCGCGTGAATATCGTGGATACGCCCGGCCACGCCGATTTCGGCGGCGAAGTGGAACGCGTGCTGTCCATGGTGGACTCGGTACTGCTGCTGGTGGATGCGGTGGACGGACCCATGCCGCAAACCCGCTTCGTGACCCAGAAAGCCTTCGCCCACGGCCTGAAGCCCATCGTGGTCATCAACAAGATTGATCGCGACGGCGCGCGTCCCAACTGGGTGCTGGACCAGACCTTCGACCTGTTCGACAAGCTGGGCGCGTCCGAAGCGCAACTGGATTTTCCAGTGGTGTTCGCTTCGGCCCTGCTTGGCCATGCCAGTCTGTCGCTGCAATACCCCGGCCGCGATATGACCGCGCTGTTCGAGACCATCGTCAAATACACGCCGCCGCCGCCGGTGGATTTGCACGGTGCGTTTCAAATGCAGGTGAGCGCGCTGGATTACTCCAGTTACGTGGGCGCCATCGGTATCGGGCGTATTGCCCGCGGCCGCATCGCGCGCAACAGTCCGGTCGCGGTGGTGGACTACCAGGGACAGGTGCGCCACGAGCGCGTATTGCAAATCTTCGATTTTCTGGGGCTGAATCGCGTGGAAGTTCCGGAGGCGCAGGCCGGTGACATCATCGCCTTCACCGGCATTGCCGCGCCGCGAATCTCCGAGACCTTGTGCGATGCGGAACACGTCGAAGCCCTGCCGGCACTGACGGTGGATGAGCCCACCATCAGCATGACCTTCGAAACCAACAGCTCGCCGTTCGCCGGCCAGGATGGCAAGTTCCTCACCAGCCGTCAGGTGCGCGAGCGCCTGTATCGTGAAGTGCTGCACAATGTGGCGCTGCGCGTCGAGGATACCGACAGCCCGGAAAAATTCCGGGTCTCAGGCCGTGGCGAGTTGCATCTTTCGATCCTGCTGGAAACCATGCGCCGCGAAGGTTACGAAATCGCGGTGTCGCGCCCGCAGGTCATCTATCATCTGGTCAACGGTGAGCGTCACGAACCTTTTGAAGCGCTGACCGTGGATGTCGAGGAACGCCATCAGGGCGGCGTCATGCAGGCGCTGGGCAGCCGTGGCGGGGACCTCGCCGACATGCGCCCCGACGGTCGCGGCCGCGTGCGCCTTGATTATCTGATTCCGGCACGCGGGCTCATCGGTTTTCAGACCGAGTTTCGCACGCTCACTTCCGGCACCGGACTCATGCATCATGTGTTCGATCATTACGGTCCTGCCAAACCGGCGGGCGCCAATCAGCGTGGCAACGGCGCCATGATTTCCAACGCCACCGGCAAAGCCGTGGCCTATGGTCTGTTCAACCTTCAGGAACGCGGGCGGCTGATGGTGGCGCCCGGCGACGCGGTGTACGAAGGCCAGATCGTCGGCATTCACGCGCGCGACAACGATTTGACCGTGAATCCCATCAAGACCAAGCAGCTCACCAATATCCGCGCCGCCGGCCGTGACGAGAACATCCTGTTGACGCCGGCGCTCAGATTCACGCTGGAACAGGCCATGGAATTCATCGAGGATGACGAGTTGGTGGAAATCACGCCCCGCCACATCCGCCTGCGCAAGCGCCATCTCAAGGACCATGAGCGCCGCAAGGCCGCGCGCACCACTGAAGCCGCGGCATGATTGCCGCGATTTGCGCAAGCGGCCGGCGGTGATTCCATGGCCGGCGTGCCTGCCGATGCACGGCTTGGCCACGCGCCGCTAAAATAGCTTCCCGATTGGCTGCTTTGCGGCATATGGAACTTTATTCTCAAGCCATCGCCCGCTTTCAGACGCTGCTCGCGCAGGCGCGCGCTGCGGATCTGCGCGAGCCCACGGCCATGAGCCTGGCCACCGTCAACGGCGATGGCCAACCCTCGGTGCGCACCGTGCTGCTCAAGCACGTGGACGAGCGTGGCTTCGTGTTCTACACCAACACCACCAGCCGCAAAGGCGGGCAACTCGGCGTCCGGTCGCGCGCCGCCCTGTGCTTTTTCTGGCAGCCGCTGATGCAGCAGGTGCTGGTGGAGGGCGCAGTGGCGCCGGTCGGTAACGCTGAAGCGGATGCCTACTGGGCCACGCGCCCGCGTGACAGCCAACTAGGCGCCTGGGCCTCGTTGCAATCCCAGCCGCTTGTCGAGCGCGCGGTACTGGAACGCCGCTATGCGCAGTATGAAAGGGAGTTCGCCAACCGTCCGATACCGCGGCCGCCGCACTGGTCCGGTTACCGCGTGATTCCGGACATGATTGAATTCTGGTCCTCGCGCCCCGGCCGCTTGCACGAACGTGAACGTTATTACCGCGAGCAGGACAGATGGCAACGCATGCTGATTTATCCGTGAAGCCGGCAGGGCAGGGCGGGGCCTACCGCGTATGTGTCGCACCCATGATGGATTACACCGACCGGCACTTTCGTTATTTCATCCGCCTGATGAGCCGCCACACGCGGCTGTATACCGAGATGCTTACCACCGGTGCGTTGCTGCGCGGCGCGGCGCGGCGGTTTCTGGAATTCGACGCGCGCGAGCACCCGCTGGCCTTGCAGCTCGGCGGCAGCGAGCCGCGGGAGCTGGCCGCCTGCGCATGGCTTGCCGGCGATTATGGTTACGACGAGGTCAATCTCAACGTCGGCTGTCCGAGCGACCGGGTGCAGGCCGCGCGCTTCGGTGCCTGTCTGATGAAGGAACCGCGGTTGGTGGGCGATTGTGTGGCGGCGATGCGTGCTGCCGCTGCGATTCCCGTGACCGTCAAGACGCGGCTCGGAGTCGACGAACTGGACAGCTACGAGCACCTCGCGGGTTTCGTGCAGACAGTCGCGGCAGCTGGCTGCGGCGTGTTCATCATTCACGCGCGCAAGGCCTGGCTCAAGGGATTGAGCCCGAAAGAAAACCGCGAGATCCCGCCGCTGTGTTACACGCTGGCAGAGCGGCTGAAGCGCGATTTTCCTTTGCTCACGATTGTCGTGAATGGCGGTATCCAGACACTCACCGCCATGCAGGAGCATTTGACCGCTTTCGACGGCGTCATGATTGGCCGCGAAGCGGTGGCCAATCCTTATATGTTCGCCGCTGTGGATCGGCAATTCTTTGACAGTTGCGCACCGGTGATGACGCGTGAGCAAGTGCTGGAAGCCTGGCTGCCGAAGGTGCGCAGCGAACTCGCGTGCGGCGTGCCGCTGGCGCGCATGACGCGGCATGCCCTGGGCTTGTTCCAGGGTCGCGCCGGCGCACGCCGTTGGCGGCGGCATTTGAGCGAAGCGTCAACCCGCCCCGGTGCCGGCATCGAAGTGTTGCGAGCGGCGCTGGATTTGCAGCAGGCGGCATGAACCGCTACGGCTGACGCGCCATCTCGCTAGAATGTGCGTTTCCTGAGATCGGCTATCCGCATGTCTGCTGTCCGTCGCTCCCGCATTCGTATACCAAAGTCCACTCAGGCGCAGCGCGCGGACCGCTACGCGCTTTACCAGCGCGCGGTACAGGATCCCAAGTGGGAGATGCAGTTCGTGGAACGGATATTCCGCGAACGGCGCGGACAGGCACCGCGGATACTGCGCGAGGATTTCTGCGGGACCGCGCTCGCGGCCTGCGAATGGGTACGTCGCAGCCCGAAGCACCGGGCCGTGGGCGTGGACCTGGACGCCGAAGTGCTTGCCTGGGCGCGTACCCACAATGTTGCGAAGCTCGCAGCCTCGGCCGCGCGGCGTTTGACGCTCATCGAGGCCGATGTACTGCAGGCTGAGACGGTTCCGGCCGATGTGCTGCTGGCCTTCAACTTCAGCTACTGGATTTTCAAGGAGCGCGGCACGCTCAAGCGCTACTTCGAGCGCGCGCGCAGGCATCTCGCGCCCCAAGGTCTGTTCCTGCTCGACGCCTATGGCGGTTACGATGCCTTTCGCGAGATGCGTGAGCGCCAGGATTTCGGGCGCTTCACTTATATATGGGATCAGGCTGAGTATGATCCAGTCTCCGGCCATACCACCTGTCATATCCATTTCAACTTTCCCGATGGCTCGCGGTTGAAACGCGCCTTCAGCTACCACTGGCGGCTGTGGACCTTGCCTGAATTGCGCGAGTTGTTGCTGGAAGCCGGATTTTGCCGGGTGCTTGTGTATCTCGAAGGTGTCGACAAAATCAGCGGTGAGGGAAACGGGGTGTTTTCGCTTGCAGAGCGCGGCGAGGCAGACCCGGCCTGGATAGCCTATTTGGTTGCCGAGCCTTAGTCAGGACGCGTGCGCCGGCCGGGTCAGCCGGAGTTGTTGGCACCCAGGAGCGCGGCCATTTGCTGCAGGTGTGCCAGATGTTGCGCCGCGGCTTTGGGGTCCGGCGCCAGCTCCAGCATGGCTTGCTGGGAAATGATCTGCTCCTGCAGTTGCGAGCTCACCCGCGGATAGGTGTAACTGTTGCGCGCCGCCTGACGTTCGCGTGCCGGCAGCTTTTTCCAGGCGTCCACGAAATGCAGGATGCTGGCGTCGTCCCAGGCGTTGCCGGCCAGGAATTCGCGCAGCAGCAGCGGACCGCTTTGCTTGGCCTCGTGGACCGCGACGGCCGAATCGGAGCCATGCTGCCCGTAAATTACCGCGAGAGAAACCGCGATGGCGGCTACCACGACCACCGCGATCGGCAGCAGCAACAGCCGGCGGCGTTTCCTGGAGCGCAGTCGGGAGTGGACTTGAGGCCGCGTGCTTCCCGCCTGCGCCAGCGTTTGTGCACCGGAGCAGACGGCATCGACCAGGTCATGGCGCTGGGCGCGGTATTCTTCGAAGCTCAAATCGCCCGCGGCATAGCGGCGTGCCAGTTCGCGGGCCGGCGAGAGTTTCATTTATCCAGGAACCGGGCAACGCGGAAACCGGTGAGCGGATCGGGAGCGCCGTTGCTGGGCCGCGTCAAATCCACGCTACAGAGCGACAAGGGATCGCGGTAACTGCCGCCGGCGGCTTCCAGCCCATCGGAACCCAGGACCCACTCCTGCACGTTGCCGACGTAGTTCACCAGTCCCCAAGCATTGGGCTTGCCGGTTTCGATGTTCACCATACTCAGGCCCTTGATGACCTGGCCGCTGAGGGTGACCTGACAATTGAAGTCGCGGTTGGTGTTGCTGTCGCCAACGCTGGCCGCGTACCGGTATTGGGCGTAGGAAGGGATGAAGTAGCGTTCGTGGCTCTTGGCTGACAGCCAGATCACGTAAGCCTTGACCTCAGAATAGGAAATATTGGTTGCCGGCAAGCCGCTGTCGCCCGGCAGCTTTTTGCATTGGCCGGTGCTGGAGCAGAAGGCATTGAACTGGCCCACCGAAACCGCATACTTGCCGATGGCGAAGGCTTGTTTGAAGCCGTCGCCTGCCGGCACCACCACCAGCGTCGGGCCGCGTACGCCGTTGCCGAGCAAGTCGTAGCATTCCGCGCGTCCCTGTTGGCCGTACCCAGCGAGATCGGCGGTGCAGGGTTTGCCGCCATTCGGGCTCTGTATCTGCACCGGCGTGACTGCGAAGTTGCGCTGGTATTCCGCCTGGAATGCCGGATTGTCGGTCCACAGGCGCATGGCCTCGACCAGATAGGCTTTCGCCTGTTGCGCCTGGCCGGCGCGCATGAATTCCTGATAAGCCTCGAAGTAGCGATTCGCATAGTTTTGCGCGGCCTGCAGTTGCGTGCCGAATTGCACCAGGTCCGGATTGCTGGCTTCGGTCTGCTCCCCCTGCTGGAAATAACTCGCGGCCTTGGACAGTTCCTCTTGCGCCATGGCGGCGCGGCCGAGCGTGGCAAAGCGTGAAATCGGCGGTGGCGGCGGCAGGCTCATGTTTTGCAGGATCAGGCTCTGCGGGAACGCAGGCTTGGCCGCGTTCAGCAGCTGATTCGCGAGCCGCAAATCCGTGGCTTTCAATTCCTCGATGTGTTGCGCGAGTTTGCGGAACAGGTCGTTGCCGACCTGCGCCTGCTCCGTCGGCATGAGCTGCTGGACTTTGAGCAACTGGCTCTTGAGGCGGCCGATATCCGCAGGCTGCAGATTGTCCACCATAGCGAGCAGGTCACTGCGTTCCGCGGCGGCGGTGTATGTCTGCAAGGTCGACTTGAGGTCGGGCAGTGCTGCGTATTGCAAGCCGCCGTTTACCAGGGCGATGGCGCCGCGGTAGTCACCGGTCGCGGCTCGTGCTTTCGCGAGATTCAGATAGGCATTGGCATACTCTGCGGGGGCCTCACCAGAGAAAAACTTGTCGTTCATCGGCAGCCGGCCCTGCAGCAGCCCGTATGTCTTGCGGGCGTCGCCGATCTGTCCGGCATTCAGCTGGATCTGGAACTGGCTTTCAAGCGCGATGGTCTGCGCGTTGCGCAGGCGCTCGGCTTGCGTTTGCGCAAAGGACTGGCGTGCCGCTGTCAGGGACTGCTGGGCGCTGGCAAATGCCGGCAGCTGCGGCGCGTAGCTTTCGCCCGTTGCCAGCAGATGCGAGGCCGCGTCAAAACGGTTTTGCTTGATCATCTGCTGTGCCAGGCCGGCATAGGCGTTGGCGATGCTGTCGCGCAGCTTGCCGAACCACGGCAGGTCCTCGGGTTGCAGCAAGGCGGCGGTTTGCAGCGTCGAATTGAGCACCTGGCTGTCCCAGTTCGGATCGTATTGCGTCTGGGCGAGCAATTTGGAGAGCGCGCTGCGCTGCGCCTGGACTTGCTGCGTGCGCGCTTCCAGGTCCGCGGGCTTGTAATGGGCGTCAGCCTCGGCCCGCGACAAGTCGCTGCGGCGGGACAGCACTTCATTCAGGCTGAGCAGCGGGGCGTAGGTCGCAAGCGCTTGTTCCGCATCTGCCCAGCGGTGACCGGCGGTATCTCCCGCCAGAGAGGTCTGCAGTGCCGTCTGCAGCGACGCGCTGAGCTTGAGCAGTACCGGATCGTCCGGGTCCAGGTTGGCGAGCTCCAGCATGGCAGCGCGCACGCTGGCGTAATCGGCAAGCGCATGCAGATTCGGCATGGCCGCCTGCAGTTGTGCATCCAGGGCCGCGACGCGCAAAGCGTTGCGCTGTTGCCGCAACGAGCGCTGGATTTGATCCTGAAGATTGAGCAGGTCGGCGTCTTCGGGAGCGTAATCCAGCCCCGCGCTCACCGCCGTGCTGGCGGCCGCGTAGTCTCCCGACTTGGAATCCTTGCGCGCCAGTTCTGCATACTGGTTTGTAAGGCGCTCGTCGTGCAGGAAAGCGTTGCCGGGATCCGCGGCCCTGAGGATGCGAACAATATCGGTGATGCTGTTGCCCGTGCCCGGCAGGATCTGGCCGGCCGCCAGGCGCGCGTTGAATTGCGTGGTGAGATCCACCAGCAAATTGGCGCGCCGGCTTTCCAGGCTGGATTTTTCCTGCGCCAGCTCGGCGGAATCGGAGAAATAGCGTGACGCGCGCGCGATCTCGTCCAGCGCCGCCGGATAATTGTATTGTCCGTGCGCCTGATCCACGAAAGCTTCGGCCTGGGTCTCGAAATACTTGATGATTTTGTCTTTGCTGCTTTCCAGAATGATGCGTTGCGATTCCGGATCGAAGCGCGTAATCATCTTGAGCACGGCCGGCACGTCCGTGTTGCCCGACTGGATCTGGGCCACGACGGCATTGTTGCGGCGCGTGCGCAGATAACCCTCGACCGGTTTGTAGCCGAGGACCACCAGCACGATCACCAGCAGCAGCACATACGGGCCGAACTGCAGCACCCGGTTTTTTCTGGGACGCAGACCCTCCCAGAACTGTTCGACGGTGGGCGTGCGGTCCTCGCGGCTGACGGCCAAGGCATTCAGCAACGCACGGTTCTGGCGTTTGCTGAGTTTGGCGATGGGCGCGGGACGCAGGCCTTTTTCCAGTATCTTGGGAGCCGAGAGCTTGTTGAACGGATGCTTGCCGGTCAGCAATTCGTAGGCGACGCAGGCGAGCGCGTAAATGTCGTCACGCGGATCCGGTTCTTCACCTTCAAACATCTCCAGCGAGGCGTAGGCCGGCGTCAGTGCGCCCAGCTCGCTCGGATCGAAAATGGTGACCACGCCGCTGACGTCATGGCGGGTCTTGGAGGCGCGCGCGATACCGAAGTCCAGGAGTTTGACGGTGCCGTCGGAAGTGATGAAGGCGTTGCCGGGCTTGAAATCGGAGTGCACCAGGCCTTTGGCGTGGGCGTAACCCAGGCCATCGCACAACTGCTTGATGAACTTCATGGCCTCGGGAACGGGCAGGCCGCCTGCGGGCAACCGCTTGATGAACGAGGACAGCTCCTCGCCCTCCATCAATTCCATGGTCAGGTAGATGGTGCTGCCGTCACGGTCGAAGTCGTACACTGTGGCGATGTTGGGGTGCGCCAGGCGCTGTGCCTTGCTGGCTTCGCGCTGCAGCGCCATGAAGGCTTCCGGGTGTTCGCGGAAGTCGCCGGACAGGGTTTTCACGGCGATGAAGGGATTCTTGTCTTTGGCTTCGACCTTGAGCAGGTCACGGGCGCGATACACCTTGCCCATGCCGCCTTCGCCCAGCACGTTTACCAACTCAAAGCGTTCCTTGAGCACGCTGCCGGGTCCGACCTTGTCGGGCAGGGGAGCGGACTTTTTTCCACGCACGGATTCCATGTCGGCGTGCGTGACCTCGCTGGAAGTGATCGAGGTGGAATCCTTGGAAAACGGATCGTAGTCGCGATCGTCGCGCCCACTGTGGTCGCGGATACTGGTCGTGGTCTTGTCTTCGTCACGGCTACCCGTGGTGTTGAGCATCACGGTGCGCTCGCCGTCAGTGCGCTCGCCGTCAGTGCGCGTGCCGGTTGTGGAATTCTGACCCGTTACCGGTGCGGTCAGCGTCTGATCGATATCGGTCCGAGTCTTGGTGGGCTCGGGTGGCCGTGTGGTGAGCGGCGCGGAGGTCGTGGTAGTCGACTGGGGCGTGGTCTGCGTGACGGTTACCGAAGTAATGGTTTTGGTCGGATCGCGATTTTCAGCCGCCGGCGGTTCCGTGGAATGCGCGGCGGCGAGCTGCTTGCGCAAGGCCATCACCAGGGGCTGCGAAAGTCCCGCCTGCTGTGCCTTGTCAATGGCCTCCATGAAAGGCGTGGTGTCGCAGTCCGGCTGTTTGAGCCTCTCCTTGAGCCAGGCCCGCAAGGGCGCGAGTGAGCTTTTGCCTTGCAGCAGGTCGTCAAGCAGCCGGTCGAATTCGCTCACCGTGTACTCCGGGATGATTTACGGGTTCAGGCTGTGAACTGCACGGCCACGGCCGTGACGTTGTCGTGTGCGCCGCGTTCCAGTGCGAACATGATAAGCCGGTCGGCCGCATGCACATCGTTGTTCAGGGTGTGCATGATCTCCTCATTGCTGAGCTCCTTGTAGAGGCCGTCGCTGCACAAGATGTACAGGTCGCCGGCCCGCAACTCCAGCAATTCCATGTCCAGAAACAGGCTCGGCATGGCGCCGATGGCCCGGGTGATGCGGTTGGCTTGCGGATGATCCGCGGCTTCTTCGCGGCTGATGAGGCCGCTGGCGATCAGGTCTTCAATCATGGCGTGGTCCTGCATCACCTGTTCAATCTGCCGTCCGCGAATGCGGTACAGGCGGCTGTCACCGGCCCAGAGACAGGCGGCATGCCGCCCGCGTGCCAGCAGGGTCATGACGGTGGTGCCGATGGTGCGTTCTTTCTGGCGCATCGCCAGCGTCAGCAATTTGCGGTTGGTCTCGAGCAGCCGGTCTTCCGCCAGGTCCACCAACGTGCTGAGCTTGCCGCTGGCCGGCAACTGCGCAAGCCGGTCCACGACCATCTGGCTGGCGACATCTCCGGCCGCGTGACCGCCCATGCCATCGGCAACCGCCCACACGCCCAGGTCCGGACGGTCTAGGAAGGCGTCCTCGTTGATCTTGCGCACCGCGCCCACGTTGGTGAGGCCGTACGATTCCCATTGCAGAGGCGGCTGCTTGCGCGTCACGGTGCACCCGTGCCCGGGCACATGGCGGTGCACCTATGCGGCGTTTCAACGGCAGACCTGCCGCAGCGAGTCTTGTTGCGCATGCCTGAATCTCCCTGCAAATCACCACCGGCCGTGCCGGTGGTGCGTATCGGCCGAGTCTGCATCTATATAGGTTAGAGCCCGCCGGCGCGTATCTTACATAATTGTTGCAAGCTTCGGGAGCTCACGTTATCTTAGCGCCGAACTGCGGGCGGTCATTGCCAACCGCTGCCAGTGCAACGGGACGCTGCCCACGCTAGTGGGCAGTATCGGGGAGAAACACAAAGGTTCCTGATGAAGCGCGACCCATCGAAGCGAATGCCGACAATTGTCTGGTTGCCGGCTTGTGTGCTGGGCATGCTGATGTCGACGGCGGTGGCGGCGCCGCCACCGCTACCATCCTTGCCACCGCCGCCGCCTTTGCCGCCCGCGGCACAACCGGGCGGCGCCCAGCCCGTGGTGCCGCCACCGGTGCTGCCGCCGCCGACGTCCAACCTGCAAATCAACGTGCCGCCGGTTGCCGAACGGCCGCTGCAGGCCAGTCAGGGTGCGCGTGTCATCGTCAGAAAATTCGTGATCACCGGCGTGATCGGCGACCGGACAGCAGGCATCGTTCCGCAGGATATCCAGACCGCCGTAGATCAGCGCTTTGCGCAACTCCAGCAACTGATCGAACAGCAGCGTGAGCGCATGCAACATCAGCAAGCTCCGGGACCGGAAGGCTTTACGCCCGCGGAACAGGAGAAAATCAAAAAGTTCATGCAGAGCCTGCCGAAAACGCAAGCGCCCGCCGAGCAGCAAAAAGCCTATCAGCAATTTATCCAGCAACTGGAGCTCGAGCGCCAGCAACAGATACGCGGCCTGACGGTCGGCCAGCTGCAGGAAATTGCCGACGTGGTCACGCGCTACTATCACGAGCGCGGATATTTTCTCGCGCGTGCAGTGATCCCGGCGCAGGAAGTCAATGACGGAGTCGTGCACATCCGCGTGCTCGAAGGCCGGCTGGAAAAAGTGGTGCCCAATGGCAACCATCTGTATTCAAACGCGGTGTTGTCGCGACCCTTCGCGCCGATGCTCGGCAATCTCGTTACCGTCAAACAGACGGAGAGTGCCTTGCTCACGCTGGCACATTATCCCGGCTTGACAGCCTTCGGCGTGTTCCAGCCGGGAAGTTACGTGGGCACCACTGACATGGTGGTGAATGTCGAGCAGGAACGCGCCTATGACGCCACTATCCGCGCCGACAACGAAGGCACCGTGTTTACCGGACGCAACCGGCTGATCGGCACCGTGGACTGGAACAATCCCACCGGCGACGCGGATTTGTTCCGCATCACGGCACTCAAGACCTTTGTTCCGGAAAACGCCTTGTTCGGCGATTTGCGCTATGAGCATCCGTTCTATGATCCCGCCAACACGCTGGCAGTGGATATCAGCCGTAATGCGTTCGATGTCAGCGGCTCCGGCGTGGCGCCGGGAACGATCGGCGGCATTTCCAAAATCGCCACGTGGTCGCTGCAACACGCGTTTCAACGTTCGCGCCAGCAGAATCTCAGCGGCACGCTGGATTTCAGCCGCAAGCGCGCCGATACGCAATTTGTCGGCAAGGTGATCGGGCGGGATGATCTGGCTGTGTTCGGAGCGCAGCTGGATTACGATTCAATCAATTCGACGTGGGGCATCATCAACACCGCGAGCTTGCGCCTCGAGCACGGCGTGTCCGGCGTGCTCGGCGTGCCCAGCGATGCGGCCATCCAGAACAAACAGGTATCGCCGCCGCCGAGCCGCTTCGGCGGCAACGGCAGGCCGGCATTACCTGAATTCACTCGCCTGACGGTGAGTTATCAGCTGTTCAAGAATCTCCCTGACAATCAGGCGCTGCTGTTCCGCTTCAATGGACAGTACACACCCAACATGCTGACCTCGCTGGAACAGTTCGTGATCGGCGGTGTGGACAGCGTGCGCGCCGTGCCGACCTCGCAGTTCCTGGACGACAAGGGCGTGTTCGGTTCGCTGGAATACAGCGTGCGTGCTCCGGGTTTCGCCGACAAGCCGGCGTTTGCCGGTTACACCTGGGGGCAGGT
>JAGXAL010000160.1 GCA_018971605.1 Natronospirales bacterium
CCGATGATGTCGGCCGGCAGCAAGTCGCTGGTGAACTGGATGCGCTGGTAGGAGAGGCCCAGAAGGCGTGCCAGGGTTTGCGCCAGTATGGTCTTGCCGACGCCGGGAATGTCCTCGATGAGCAGATGCCCGCCGGTGATCAAGCACACCAGTGCCAGGCGGATCTGGGTTTCCTTGCCAAGGATCACGCGGTTGGCGGCGGCGATAGCGGCGGTTACCTTGTCCACCAGGCTGCGCGGCGACAGTTCGCGGAGCGGAATCGGCTGATCGTTGGGCATGTCAGTTCTCCCTGCGATTTACACTATGCTAAATCGTGCGGGGCGTCCACAATATGCATGCCCCCCACCACCCGGAGATTGATGTGCTTAGCCTGCGTGCGGTCTGTGTTGGTTTGCTCACCTGCCTGCTGCTGGCCGCCTGCCAGAACGGTGGCAGCGCGACGCCAGCCCAGACGCTGACGCGAACCGATAACACCTTTTCCACTCTCTCCTCGCAGCAGGGTTTTGCGGCCGCGTTTAGGCGCTATGCACTGGACAACGCGGTGCTACTGCCGGAGCAGCGCGCGCCGCTGCAAGGCCTGCAAGTGATCGAGCAGAGCCTGCAAGCGCTGCCGGCCGGCACTGATTTGAGCTGGACGCCGCAGGGCGCGGATGCCTCCGGCGACTTGGGTTACACGTGGGGGATTTACACGCTCACGGGCAACAATGCTCAAGGCCAAGCCACAGCCGCCTACGGCAAATATCTTTCCGTGTGGCAGCTGCAGTCGGGCGACTGGAAACTCGCCGTCATGATGCTCAACACTTCGCCCGGCCCGGCGGGTTGATGCGCCCGGCGCAATATGATCGTGCCTTATCAGAAATAAATCAGCCCGTTTTCAGTACCTCGGATTGCAACCCGGCGGAAGCGCACTATAGTTTTGTAAGTACGCCGTCCTGTGCGCAAACTGCGGGTAATACTATATGTTGGTTCAAAATTTTCTTGCGTGGCGGGTGATACTTGCTGGCGGCCTGATTGCCGGTACCGTGGATATCGGCGCCGCCTCGCTGATCAACTGGCTTAATCCAGCAATCATTCTGCATGCCATCGCCAGCGGCGTGCTCGGCAGCGCGTCATTTACCGGTGGTGCTGCGTCCGCTGTGCTTGGGCTAGTGCTGCAATGGCTTATGAGCCTGCTGATTGCCGCGATCTTTGTGTTGCTGGCGTTCATATTCACCATTGCCAGGCGGTACTGGATTGTCGCGGGAATTGCTTACGGCGTGCTGGTATTTTTTGTGATGAATTACGTGGTGGTGCCGTTGTCCGCCGCGCCCTTCCGCGCGCAGCATTTCACCGTGTCGAAATTCATCGAAAACCTGCTAGCCATGGTTCTGTTCGGCCTGATTATTGCGTTCTTTACCCGTGAACGCCACGCCGCTGCGGCGGCGACCGATGTGCCCGACAACGCTGCCTGAGCCCTCGTGATCGGGACTACAAGATCGGCGCGAACAGGCGTGCAGCGCCCATGATCACGCGCCGTACCACGGAGGCATCGGTGTATTCGTCGGGTGTCACGCGGCGTGCCTTCGAGAAGTCGGTTTCCAGCATGCCCGCGACTGTGTGCGCGAAGCCGCGATCAATCGTGAGCACGGTGATCTCGAAGTTGAGCCGGAATGAGCGATTGTCGAGGTTGGTGCTGCCGACCGCGGCGGCTTCGTCGTCTATCAGCAGCACCTTCTCGTGCAGAAAACCGGGCTGGTAGCGGTACACCTGAATGCCGGCGCGCACGGCCTCGTGGGCGTACAGGCTCGAAGCGTTGAATACCAGGAAGTGATCCCTGCGGCTCGGGATCAGGATGCGCACGTCGACGGAACGCAGGACGGCTAGCTTGAGCGCGGTGAAAACCGCTTCGTCCGGTATCAGATAAGGCGTGGTGATCCACAGTCGCCGGCGCGCGGCGTTGATGGCTTGGACGAAGAACAGCGCACAGGTTTCCTGCTCATCCGCAGGACCGCTGGGCACCACCTGGCAGTGCATGTTGACGGTCTTTGAGGCGGGGCTCCACTGCAATTCCGGCACCTGACCGGTGACCCAGTACCAGTCCTCTACGAAGGCCAGCTGGATCGCGGCCACCGCCGGGCCGGTTATCTCGATATGCGTGTCGCGCCAGGGGCTGAGCGGCGGCTGCAGTCCCAGGTATTCGTTGCTGACGTTGTGTCCACCGACGAATCCGTGTTCACCGTCAACCACCACGATCTTGCGGTGATTGCGGAAATTTAACTGATAGCGGGTGATGAGCCGGCGCCGGCGGGTGAGAAACTCCTGCGCCTGCACGCCGGCGCAGCGCAGGTCGTTGATATAGCTCTCCGGCAGTGCATGGCTGCCGATGCCGTCGTAGAGAAAATACACGGCCAGGCCCGAACGCGCCTTGGCGATGAGCGCGTCCCGCAATTTCCGGCCGAGCGCGTCATCCTCTACGATGTAAAACTGCACGATGATGTAATGCTTTGCGGCTGCGATGGCCGCGAAGATGGCGTTAAACGTAGGGTCGCCGTCGATCAGCAGGCGCACGTCGTTGCCGCGCGTAAACGGCAGGCGTGTGAGCGTGGACAACGCCACGATGCCGTCGAGGCCGCGGCCCAGGAGCGCCCGGGTTTCGCTGAGCGCCTTGTTGCTCTGGCGGAAGGCATGCGAGCGCTCGATGAACTGGCGGTTGCGCGAGCGCCGCGCCTCCACGTAGCCGGCAAACTTGCTGCG
>JAGXAL010000042.1 GCA_018971605.1 Natronospirales bacterium
TCGTCCTGTTCCTTTTGCGTGAGTTTCCATTCCTTGGCCATGAGCTCGCAGTGCTGGCCCATGCTCAGGCCGGTGCGTGATTCGGTGACCGCGGGAAAGTGCGGCTTCAGGTCGCGCAGCCGCCAGCGCGCCATGATTTTCAGGCGTTGGCCGAAGGTCTTGGCGCGGTTCAGGTCGAGCAACAACTGCTGGTAATGGCGGCCGAAGACGATGGGTACGTCGCTGGCCGAGTCCACGCCCGCGGCGATGGCGGAATCCAGTTCGCCCACGGCGATGCGGGTGCCGAGTTCCACGGCGGTCGAGAGCGAAGTGCCGCAGGCGCGGTCCAGATTGTGGCCGGGGGTGTGCGGATGCAGGCCGCTGCCGAGCACCGCCTCGCGCGTCATGCTCCAGTCGCGCGAGTGCTTCATCACCGCGCCGGCGGCCACGTCGCCCAGGGTCTCGCCCTTCAAGTTGTATTTGTCCACCAGCGACTTGATCGCGGCCGTCAGCATTTCCAGGTTGCCGAGCCGCATGTAGTTGGTGTTGATGCGGCAGAACGGAATGCGGCTGCCGCCCACGACGGCGATGGGACGCGGAAGTTTGATCATGACAGGCTCCTTGATTGGACAACGCGCGCACGGCGCAAGGCGCCGTGGCGGGGACGAAGGGATGAACTATGATGCCATAGCTGTGCCAAGCTGGCGGAGTTTCAGCGAATGACACTGACCCGATACATCACCACGCCGTGCGCGGGCAGGTTGGCGCCAAGCATGCGCCGCGTCTCGGAAATTTGCTTGCTCCACAGATTCTTGAGCCGATAGCGGCCTGCCGGCAAGCCAATCGCCATCACGTTCAAGCTGATCTTCTCGGCTCTGTCTCCCTTGTTGAACAGTGCCACGGCGTGATCGCCGTTCGCGAGCGGCCGCGAGAGCACGTCCACAACTCCGATTTTTGTCACAATTTCGGCCTGCTGTCCGAGCGGGTCCTGGTCAATCGCGATGACATCCTGGTTGGAAAGTATTTTGAGCGCAGCGGGCGAGAGTTTCGCGACATCGGTGCTGATCAACAGCGGCGAAGCCATCATGGCCCAGAGGCTGAATTGAGATTGCTGCTCGGTGAGGCTCATGCCGGGGTTGCCGACTTCCAGCATGTCGGCATCGTTCCAGCCGCCGGAGAAAGCGTAGTTGGCCAGTCCCACGTTGCCTTCATAGTTCGCCACCACGCTTTTCCAGGCGTCAAAAATGTCGTCGTCGGTACGCCACAGATTACACACCGAGCCGATCCAGGACATTACTTCGGCGAATTCTTTGGGTTTCCCGAACACGTACGCGGGCGGCGAACAACTGAACACGATGTCGCGCCCGGATTTCAGCAATGCCGCGCTGACCTCGCCATAGACGATGTGCGCGACTTGCGGGAAATTCTTGCCGGGGTAGCGGTCATCCGGCGAGTAGCAGTAATCGAGTTTCAGATAATCCACGCCCCAAGAAGCAAAAGTGCGCACGTCGTGCTCGATGTGACCGTACATGCCGGGCGCCTTCTGGCAGGTCAGGTAGCCCACGTCTTCGTAAATGCCGAACTTGAGCCCTTTCGAATGAATGTAATCGCCGAGCCATTTCATGCCGTGCGGAAAGAGCTTCGGATCAGCCACCAGATTTCCGGCCGCGTCGCGCTGCTTTTCCATCCAGCAATCGTCAATGTTCACGTAACGATAACCGAGCTTGGCAAGTCCGGTGCTCACCAGCGCATCGGCGGTGTTCACGAATAATTGCTCGTCGAGTTTGCATTCATAGTGCGCCCAGTTGTTGAAACCCATGGGCGGGGTGAGCGCGAGGCCGTTGTAGGAATGCCGTGCCGGCGGTGCGGCGGCGGCTGTCGCGCTTGCGGCGAACAGCGCGACGCTCAGGCATGCAGCGAGCAGGGGCACGAGGGATTTGACGCGCAGCATGGAATGCTCCCGGCGAATGAATGACGACGCAGTGTGGCGCGGCAACGGTGGACGGTCAATAACAGGCGAAATCCACAGCTGCACCTGCACCAGCGCCTGCTATGATGCTCGCCTTTTTTGCGTCGCGAAGCACGCGGAAAACTCCCCAGATGGCCGACGAATCCTTTTCCGCAGCGGCGAGCAATGCGCAGCGCCCCATGCGTTGGCCGGTGATGCGCGTGGAAGCGCTGGCCATCCTCGCGATCGGCGGGCCGCTCATCATCCACAACCTGGCGCTGGTCGGCATGGCGCTCACCGACACCGTCATGTCGGGCCTGCTGGGCGCGAACACCCTGGCGGCCGTCGCCGTCGGCTCCAATGTCTGGGCACCGGTATTTTTGTTCGCGCTCGGCGTGCTCATGGCGCAGTCGCCGACCACCGCGCACCTGTACGGTGCGCGCCGCCACCGCGAGATCGGTCATTACGCGCGCCAGATGGCGTGGCTGTCGCAAGTGCTCGGCTGGGGTGGATTTTTTCTGCTGCGCAACATGGCACCGTTCATGCGCGCCATTCACATCGAACCCGCGATTATTCCGAACGCCACGGCCTATCTCGATGCGCTTGCCTGGGGGCTGCCCGGCGTGTGCCTCTATCAGACGCTGCGCTTCACTAGCGAAGGCATTGGGCACACCCGGCCGATGCTGGTGATCGCGTTGGGCGCGCTGGTGCTGAACGGTGCGCTCGATTACCTGCTTATGTACGGCAAACTCGGCTTGCCGGCGCTCGGCGCCGCGGGCTGCGGTTATGCCACCGCCATCAGCCAGTGGCTCATGTTCCTGGCGCTGTATATGTACATGCGCCGGCGCGCGCTCTACCGGCCGCTGGAAATCTTCGCGCGCTTCGAATGGCCGCAGTGGGCGCCGCAGCGCGAACTGATCTGGCTGGGCCTGCCCATCGCCATCGGCATCTTCATGGAATCGAGCCTGTTCGCGGGCGTCGGCCTGATGATGGGCACACTCGGCACCGACATCGTGGCCGCGCACCAGATCGCGCTCAACTACGCCTCGTTCGTGTTCATGGTGCCGATGAGCATCGCGCTTGCGATCTCGGTGCGCGTCGGCCAGGCGCTCGGCCGCGGTGACCCGCGCGGCGCGCGCTTAGCCGGCGTCACCGGCATTAGCCTGTGCCTGTGCTTCGAGATCGCCTCGGCGCTCAGCATGCTGCTGCTGCCGCACTGGATCGTGGCGGCGTACACGCGCGATGCCAATGTGGCACGTATCGCCGTGAGCCTTCTATATATAGGCGCAATCTTTCAGTTGTCCGACGGCTTGCAAACCAGCGCCGCTGGCGCGCTGCGCGGCTACAAGGACACGCGTGTGCCGATGCTCATCACCATCGTCGCCTATTGGCTCGTGGGCTTTCCGCTCGCCTGGGCCTTCGGCATTCCGCTGCATCTTGGTCCGCAGATGATCTGGGTGGGCTTCATCGGCGGCCTGAGCGTGGCTGCGGCATTATTGCTGTATCGTTTCCTGCGCCTCAGCCGCCGCGCGTTGATGACGTAGGGTGCGCTTGTGCACCATTTCTTTGGAGGGAGCGGCTTTCAGTCGCGATTCAAATCATCGCGGCCAGGAGGCCGCTCCTACAATGGATTCGCCTTCTGTCGCGCGCACCGCGCGCTCCAGAATCTTGAGCAGGAAAACGCATGCACTTACCCGGCCATTACGCTAGGCTACGGCCTTCCTGAAAGGGGTCAGTCATGGCGGAATCCACGGATGACCCACCCGGCTTTTTCGCGCGCCTGAAGCAGCACCATCTCTACACCGTGGTGGTGGTGTATGCGGTGGTCGCAGGGTTTGTGGTGCAGTTCGCGAGCCGCGCGCTTCCGGCCTTTGGCTGGGGCGGGATGTTTCCGGCCATCATCATCATTCTGATTGTGGGTTTTCCGGTCACGGTGGTGCTCGCGTGGACGTTCATCCGACCCAAAGACCCCAACAAATACAGCCACTGGCAAAAGCTCCATTGGAAGTTGAATGCCAGCGTGTCGGTGATCGTGGTCGCGGCCGCGGTGGTTTCCGGTGTCTTTGCCTGGCATCTGGACCAGCGCCACGAAGCGCATCTCACCGCCACACAAGCTGCGGCCCAGGTCGCGGCGTTGGCCGCTGCCCATCCGGCCGCGCCCGCCGCCACCGCCGCGCCGGCTTCTGCCACGTCCGATTGACGTGGCTGGCGGCCATAGACAGCTCCATAAAAAAGTCCATTGTAGGAGTGCGCCCCTTCGACAAGCCTGTCCTGAGCTTGCCGAAGGACTCAGGGCAGGCACGCGCGCGGCCGGCGGTTACGCTTCGCTGCAATTTCTGTTGCGCGCTGACCGGTTGCCGCTCGAGTTAGGGAAGCTCTTATTTATTCCATTTCCCGTCATACTGGCGGACGCCGGTATCCAGTAAGAGAGACAAACTCACACAGATAGGCACACGTCAGCAAGCGTGCCGCGGGAAATACGGCGATTGCCAGGGCACGGGGCGCAGGGAATTAAGATGGGGTGTTTGGCTTGATGCCGCTGGCTATGGGCACGTGCCACACGGCGTAACCTTGAGGATTGCGGATGCAGGTGGAAATGTCATCAAAGCCAGCGCGCGCTTCCGAGACGCTCAGGCCGGTGGTCTCAGCTACCGTGGCTGCGTAACCGTCGCCCCAGGACTCAAAAATCCGCGCCAGGGTGTCGCGCGGCACACGTAAAGTGTCCACCGTCAGATAACTCACGCTGAGTTTCTGGATACCACGGCTGTGCAGTTCAAACCAAGCGCGCCGGCCGATGCGCGGGTCTATGTGCATATGGGTTGCGAACCCGGCCATGGCGCGTTGCCAGAATGCGTCCAGATCTCCGCGGGTCGGATAGGCGTGGATCATGCCGTAGTCTTCCACCAGCAAGTGCAACCGTCCGCCGGGGCGCGTGACGCGGATGAGTTCGGCGATGATGCGTTCGGGTTCCGGCACCGATTGCAGCATGTGCCGGCAGGCGACCAGATCAAAGCCGTCATCGGGCAGCGCAAGCGCAAAGGCGTCGCCTTGGTGGAATTCGAGTCGTGGCGCGAGCGCGGAGTGGCGCCGGCGCGCGTACTCGACCTGCTGCGGCAGCACGTCAATGCCGAGTACCTGGGCGCGCGGGAACAGCTCGGCGCAGCGCCAGGTGAATTCGCCTGTGCCGCAGCCGACATCCAGGATTTTTGCATTCGGCGCCAGTCCATAGTCGGCCAGCAGTATGCGTTCCTGCGGCCAGATGGCTTCAGTCTGGGCCGCCAGCGTGCGCACCATGGATTCATCGGCCATGTGCTCCTTTTGGGGGTTGAGGTTCTTGGTCATGGCGGCCTGTGGTGCGGGAAGGGGCGGGAATTATAAGGGCGTGCTTGCACGGCCGGGCGCGCTTCGTTAGCCTCTCGCCTCCCCTCCACCCTATCCAAAGGAGCCGACCGTGGCCCAGGGCAAATTGCGCAAAGACGCGGGCGTCATCGGCCTGCTGTTCGTGGGCGTAAGCACCATGATCGGCTCGGGCTGGCTGTTCGGCCCGATGCACGCCGCCAAGGACGCCGGGCCCTTGAGCATCGGCTCCTGGGCGATCGCCGCGGTCGCGGTCGGCCTGATCGCGCTGGTGTACGCGGAACTCGGGCCAATGTTTACCAAGAGCGGCGGCCTCATGTACATGAGCCTCATCAGCCACGGGCGGCTGGTGGGGCGCATCTGGAGCTGGATCCTGTTCATGGCCTACGTGTCCATCGCGCCGGTCGAGGCCATGGCGGTGGTCACCTACGCCAACAATTACCTGCCGGGCCTGGTGCACCCGGCGAGCGGGCTGCTGACTTCAACCGGAGTGATCGTCTCGATCGCCATTCTGGCGGTGCTCACGGTGTTCAATTTCCTGGTGCTGCGCCTGATCCTGCTGCTCAACAGCATCGCCACCTGGATCAAGGTGTGCGCGCCCATCGGCACCATCATCGTGCTGCTGATTTACTCGCACCATCCGGGGAATCTCACGGTGCCGGCGCATGCCAGCGGCAACGTCGCCAACATGTTGACCGCCATCTCTACGGCCGGGGTGTTCTTTTCGTTGTTCGGTTTCAGCCAGGCGATCCAGCTTGCCGGTGAAACCGAGAATCCGGCACGCAACATTCCGATCTCGGTGATCGGCACCATCGTGATCGGCGGCATCATCTTCGTGCTGGTGCAGTTCGCGTTCGTGACCGCGGTGCCGCCGGAACTCCTGGCCAAGTACGGTTGGTCCGGACTGAATTTCGCCGGCGATGCCGGCCCCATGGCGGGACTCGCCATTACCATCGGTGCGGGTTTCTGGGGACTGGCGCTGTATGCCGACGCCATCATTTCGCCGACTTTTTGCGGTTACATCTGGACCACCGCGACCGCGCGCATGCTGTTGGCTTCGGCGGACGAACACTTCGCCGCGCAGGGCCTCAAGAAGATCAACCGCCACGGCGTGCCCTGGGTCGGCCTGATCGT
The DNA here is from genome assembly GCA_018971605.1 of Natronospirales bacterium. Classification (GTDB taxonomy): domain Bacteria; phylum Pseudomonadota; class Gammaproteobacteria; order Natronospirales; family REEB76; genus REEB76. The sequence continues at coordinate 6,419 of JAGXAL010000042.1, forward strand.
GGGCTTCCTCATCGGCCTGCTGTTCTTTTTCCCGTTCCCGTCCTGGCAGAAACTGGTGGATTACGCCTCGTCCGCGACGGTGCTGTCCTACGGTTTGGGCTGCGTGGTGCTCCTGCAGATGCGGCGGGTGATGCCGGAGGTCCACCGGCCGTTCCGGTTGTGGTGGGCCTGGGTCATCACGCCGCTGGCGTTCATCGCCTCCAACTTCATCCTGTTCTGGACCGGTTTTTTCACGGTGAGCTTCCTGTTCGCGATCCTGGTGGCGGGCCTGCTGCTGTACCTGATTTTCAATGGTGGCGAAGGCGCGCGCGACTGGAAACACGCGCTGTGGCTGATTCCGTATTTCGGCGGCATGTGGGTTCTGACCTGGATCGGCCCCGCGTCCATGGGCGGTCGGGGCTATATCAACATTTATTGGGACATGCTGGCGATTGCAGTGCTGAGCCTCATCATCCTGTACGTTGCGCTTGGGACCAGCGTGCCGGCAGCCCGTTCGCAGGAGTACTATGCCGGTCTGCTGAAATCCGAGACCTGATACCGGAAGGGTTCAGGCCCGGAGGGTGCGGTGAACACCGCCGCTGTTCACATGCACGCCGGTACCGGCGTGCAACCCCATCCGCTGTACAGCGTGGCTGGTGCCGTGCTCGGCACCATACTGGTATGTGGTTTCCTGCTGTGGGCCTTCAAGCATTCATTGCCGCGGAATGTCGCGCCGGAATTTGTGGAGCTGCATCTCACGACACTTCCGGCGACGCTACCCAAGCGTGTCGTCCGGACTGTTCCCCATCAAGTGCATCCGCTGAGGCGTTCCGCCGTTACTCGACCGGTGATGATTCCGGAATCCAGTCCGATTAAGCCGATCTCGCCATCGGCACCGCTGGACCTGAGCCTGCCGGGATCGGTGTTCGCACCGACGGCGGTATCGGCCTTTGTGCCACATGCCTTCAATCCGTATTCAGATGTGGCGCGTGCACTGAAGGCGCCGCTGTCGGCATCCACTATGCAGAATGGTGATGCCTACCGCTCGGTGTACGGATTACCGGTAGTCAAGTCCGGCGGCCGGTGTCTGGTGCTGGAGGACATTCAAATCGGACCTTCGCCTTCGGCGCATACGACAGTGGGGTTTGGCATATCCTGCCCCGGCAAATACAAGCCGAGCATGGCCGATGAATTGAAAGCCTGGGCGGACAAACAGGCAGCGAAGAGCCCCGGAGGGCCGTGATTCAACTGCGCAGACCCACGCCCTTGTACATCAGCCATTCGCAGACCGCGAACAGCACCACGATGAACAGCACAATGATGCCGTAGGCCACGCCGATACCGATATCGGACACGCCGAGTATCCCGTAGCGGAAGGCATTCACCATGTAAAGAATCGGGTTGACCTTGGAGACGTTGGCCCACAAATGCGGCAACAGGCTGATGGAGTAGAACACGCCTCCGAGATAAGTCAGCGGTGTGAGCACGAAAGTGGGGATGATGGTGACATCGTCGAAGTTCTTGGCGAACACCGCGTTGATGAAGCCGCCGAGCGCGAACACCACCGCCGTGAGAATCACCACCGACAGCGTGATGAGCGGATGCGCGATGTGCAGGTGCGTGAACAACAGCGCCACGGCCGCGACCAGGATGCCGACTGCGAGCCCGCGGATCACGCCGCCCACTACGAAGCCCAGAATGATGAGCGAGTTCGGCATCGGCGAGACCTGCAGCTCCTCCACATGGCGCGCGAAGCGCGCGCCAAAGAATGATGACACCACGTTGGCGTAGGAGTTGTTGATCACCGACATCATGATGAGCCCGGGCGCCAGGAATTCCATGTAGCTGTAGCCGCCCATCTTGCCCACGCGGCTGCCGATGAAGGCGCCGAAGATCAGAAAATACAGCGTCATCTGGATGACCGGTGGCACCAGCGTCTGGATCCAGATGCGCGCGATGCGCATGGTCTCTTTGATGACGATGGTCTTGAAGCCGATCCAGTTCTCGTTCAGTCTGGATGTGTGCATAAATTCCTTGGGACTTAACATACCCCTCACTCTTGTCTCTCCCCTGAAGGGGAGAGAAGACAAGGTGTGGAAGCCTGATTGATTACCCTTTGCCTTCGATCAGCCGCACAAACAGTTCTTCGAGGCGGTTCACCTTGTTGCGCATGCTCATCACCTGGATGTCGTTTTGCGAGAGCAGGCCGAAGAGCGCGTTCACGTTCTGGGATTTGTCTATTTCCACTTCGAGGGTGGTGTCATCCACTTGGGTGACGGCGTAGCCGTCGAACGGCGGCAGCGCGCCGAGCGGGTGACGCAGGTTCAGCACAAAAGTCTCGGTGCGCAACTTCGAAAGCAAGTCACGGGTGCGGCCCTGCAGGATGATTTCGCCGTGATCGATGATAGCCACGCGCCGGCACAGATTCTCGGCTTCCTCGAGATAGTGCGTGGTAAGGATAATGGTGATGCCTTCCTTATTGATTTTTTTCAGGAATTCCCACATGGAGCGGCGGATCTCGATGTCCACGCCGGCGGTCGGCTCGTCCAGCATCAGGAGTTTCGGTTCGTGCACCAGCGCACGCGCGATCATCAGCCGGCGTTTCATGCCGCCCGACAGGTGACGGGAAACGTCGTGGCGCTTGTCCCAGAGCTGCAATTGCCGCAGGTATTTCTCCGCGCGCTCTTTGGCGAGCGCCCGCGGGATACCGTAGTAACCCGCCTGGTTGACCACGATGTCGTAGGGCTTTTCCCACTGGTTGAAGTTGATTTCCTGCGGCACCAGGCCGATGCAGGACTTGGCGCGCTCGATGTCGGTGTCGATGTCGTAATCGAACACCTTGACCGTGCCCGAGGTCTTGTTCACCAGCGAGGTGACGATGCCGATAGTGGTGGTTTTGCCGGCACCGTTGGGGCCGAGCAGCGCGGTGAACTCGCCTTGGGCCACCTCGAAATCAATGCCCTTGAGCGCCACCACGCCGTTGCCGTAGGTTTTGGTGAGGCCGTGAATGCTGAGAGCTTGCATAGCCGCTGAGCGTGAAAAACCGCGGGAATCCGCGGTCTGATGGGGCGCAATCATAACATGCGCTAACCTGCACTTCGCCACACGGCGTCACGACCATCGCCCGCTGCGCCCAGACTGCGCGCGATTCTGTGGCATAGTGCCGGCCTGCGGGGAATGGCATGAATCTGCGACAACACAGGCTGGTGCGGCTCACGCTGGCGCTCTTGAGCGAGGGCATGACGCCGCACAAAATCGCGCTCACGCTGGCGCTCGGCGTGCTGCTCGGGGCCATTCCGGTGCTCGGTACCACCACCGTGCTGTGTGCGCTGGCGGCGGTGGTTTTCCGCCTGAACCTGCCGTTGATCGAGGCCGTGCAATTCCTGGCCTATCCGCTGCAATTGCTACTGCTGATTCCCTTCATGCAGGCGGGCCAGTGGATTTTCCGTCAGCCGCCGCTGCCGTTCACGCGCGTTGAACTCCTGGCATTGCTGCATTCCGGTTGGCGGCACGCCATCGAACAACTGTGGCTGTACAGCCTGCACGGCATGGTGGCGTGGGTACTGTTGGGCGGCGCCGGCGCCGTGCTGATCTATCTGATTGTGCGCCCGATCCTCGCCTGCACCGTGGCACGCCGGGGCGCCGGCCACAAATCTACAGTCAAAGAATCGTAAATTTATCGCCGGCCTTGAGTCCCAGCTTCGCGGCCATGCCGGCGTTGAGCTCCAGCACGTATTTCGCCGGGGCGGTGCTGCCATAGGTGGGGCAGGGATCGACCTTGCAGGGTGGTGTGTTCGCCGAAACGTTGATGAGCCGCTTGTGAGCGTCGAAGAAAATGATGTCGAGCGGAATCAGTGTGTTCTTCATCCAGAAATACCGCGGCTGCACGTCAGGGAACACAAACAACATGCCGTGGTCATCGGCCATATGGACGCGGAACATCAGACCGCGCTCGCGCTCGGCGTCGGTATTGGCGACCTCCACCGTGAAGTGATGATGCGCAAGTTCAATTTGTTTGGTCGGAAGCGAAGCAGCCTGAACATTCAGGCAGATACCAACAGCGAAAAGCAATGACAGAACGCCAGATAAAGAGTGACGACTAAAGAAGTGTTTCATTGATTTTGTCCTAATGAGTCTGAATCTTCGGGCTTTGCCAGCCATACTGAAAACGGATTGATTGTGCCGTCATGTTGCATCAAGTGGAGTTCCGCCGCTTGCCACCCCGGTTTCGAAACCGGCCAATGTGAACACTGCACGCCGACAGCGGGTTTCCCTGTCATTCCAAAACGAAGAGTCAGAGGCTGTGGAGTATTGTCAAAGGGACCGAGACCCTGGGCTTCCCGGTCTGACTGTAAAGTCTCGTACAAATCGTTTGCACGCTGGCAGGCGTAAGCGTATTCGGCTGCTGTGGGAGAAAATCCAAAGTGTGACCACGCTTCGAAAGTTCTAAATGCTCCTCCACCGAGAGGGGCCGTACCCGTTCGCATCTCGTACACGAGATCCCAAGCAAAATCGTTCATGAGAACCTTGCGCTTTGCCGCATCGCTCTTGGGCATATTTAGCGAGTAATACACGTAGTCCTTGCCACGGAAATGTCTGATTTCACGCTGCCCGTCATGAGCTCGGTGCCAATATATGTCGTAAGTGATGATCGCACAGACCGAACCTTGCACCATCGCCTGCCAGAGGACCTTCTTTGCCTCAGTACGCCCGTCGTGACTGGGTTCCTCGAACAATAGCATCCAGGCCAAGCGGTTTGCGGCAACTAGATTATTGTTTAGCGTCCACGACCGTAACGTGTTCTCGGATTGGCTGAACACTACGGCATATTCTGCATTGTCGCAGCCGCGCGCATTCCTCCAATTTATATTCTGGCGTTCCAATTCGGCGCTTTGCTGGACGTCTATCTGTAGCACTTGCGACTCCGGTTTTGCCGATGGTTGCAGCTTCGGGGAAACCGGCGGTGGAAACGTCCTAATACTGGTTTGGTCGGCCGGGCGCGCAACAATTTGCTTTGCAATAGTTCGTTCGGAACTGATGCGCGTATTTCGCGTGCTCCAAAATGCGACCAAGGCTATCAAGATCAAGATAACCAAGCTCAGAAATATCACCGATTTACGCATGCATTCAGTTTACTCGCCGGGCAAAGCCCTGATATGGTCGGGATGTGGTGGGCCGCGTTCACGCGGCCAAGCGTTGCATCATGAGAGACGCCTGTCACTCTTTGTTCGCCTGAAAATCGGGTTTGTGTGGGGAACAGATCCAGGCTTGGACAGCCTCGATTACGCCCGAGCGCTCAATCGTGTGAAATTCGGCTTTTTGACATTGCGGTTTGGGAACAGGCCAGTGTGTGCAATGCCTGCCGACACCGGCGGTCTTGGGTGACTCGAACAGCACCGGGGGCGGTGAATTGTCGAACGAGCCATAGCCCGCTGCATCGCGTGCGGACTGCAGCTGATTGTACAAATCCGTGGCCCGGTCACAGGCATAGCCGTATTCGGCTGCAGTCGGCTGGAATTGGTAACCGAATCGGCGCTCAAGATCGGTCGAGTATTCGCTATGGGCTGTCCCGGTCCGCATTTCCGAAACCAGATCCCAGGCGTAAGCATCCAATATTGCATGGCGCTTGCCAGCGTCGGTAGGTGGTACGTGTACCTTGTATTGCACGAAAGGCTTGTTATCTCTTTTGTCGTGCTGAACGACACGTTGTGCTGTGCTGTATTTTTCCCAGAGATAGTAATACCAAATAAGTGCGCAGGTAGAGCCTTGTATTGAGGTTTTCCAAAGCACCTGTTTGGCTTCGTCGCGTCCGTCGCTTGCGGGATCAAAAATCAGATGCATGCCAAGCTCAGTCGCGGCCGCGAGATCGTTGTTCAAGACTTTTTGTTTCAAAGTGCCCAATGTTAAGCCAACATCTTCTGCGCCCTTGATTGGGCCGCAGCCGCGGGCATTCATCCAGTCGTTCGATTTGCGTTCCAGAATGGAGGTATCCGTCACGCTGACCTGCAGCAGCGCCGACTTGCTATCCGAGATGGAACGCACCGTAGTCGCAGGGGATGGCGGCGACACAACATTCGCCTGACTTTGAGTGGGCGAAGAGATCTTTACGGGTGTGGCAGTTACGAGTGTTTTTGTCTGTGGTCGCTGATTTTTGATACTCCACATCAGAATTGCCGCTGCAATCAGTACCATGATTACAATCAACAGGATGACGGATTTGTGCATACAGGCTGGCAGTGCCGATTATTCGGTCGGCATTCCCGGCGGCTGCTTGGTGAAATCTTCGGGTGAGGCGTCGCGCGTCAGACGATACACGCCTTCGCGCACAATGCGTCGCAGCACGATGTCCACGATGGTGGTCTGGTTCGGGCGGATGAAACTTTCCAGCTGGGCTGCGGAGGCCGTGAGCGTGGCCGGCTGATAGAGCACGAAGCCTTCCTGCGGATAGGGAATCACGTGCAGGCCGAGCTGCTCGCAGGACGGCAGCGCGGCGCGCAGTTGTTTGTCCTTGTACATGACCGGCGGACTGCCCGCCATCCGTGCGTAATTCAGATAGTACGTAATGGTGCCGGGGTCGAGATGGTTGCGCTGGCGGTCAATGAAAAATCCCGGCGGCAGGCCGTTGGGATTGTCGTGCTTGCCGGTCAGCAGCACATCGAAGTCCTTGAGCGCGTTGCCTTGATCGTCGCGCACGCGCAGCACCAACATGCAGCAGGGGTCCACGATCACCTGATGATCGAAAGGGCCGATCAGGCTGCGGTCCTCGACCTGTTCGCGCTGTTGCACTTCCGCGGTTTGTGCACGGAAGGCATCAAACACGGCAGCGTAATCCTTGAGTGTGGCAACGCGCAGACATTGCAGGATTGCGGTGACCGTAGCATTGGGCGTGGTGTCCGCGGGAATGCTGCGCATGATGCCCATGCGCACATCCGAATGACACACGCCGGGAATCAACGCGAGCGGTACCGCCGGCGACAGCGTCGGCGCGGCAGGAGTGAGCCGCGGTGCGCTGAAGCCGAGTGTGGCGTTTTTGTCCGGCGCCGGCGCCATTTGTTCGAGACGCACGTGCGTGTAGTTGAGGTTGGCCGAGGTCATGCGGATCACGCCGTCGCTGCCCATCTCCGCGGTGTAGCTGTTGATGAAATCGTAGAGTTTAGGGTCGTGCGACTGGCCGGTGAGCACGAACGGGAAAAAACCTTTGGGCCCGATGCAGCCTGCGCCCCGCTGCAGCCATTCGAGATTGAGCGCGAGGCTCTGGTCGCTGCCGAGTTCCAGCCAGTCAAGCACGCCGGTGCCCACGTCCACGCC
>JAGXAL010000043.1 GCA_018971605.1 Natronospirales bacterium
TTACCCTGATACTTGGCTTGGACGATGGCGTACATGACATTGGGATCGCTGGGTGCAATCGCGAGGCCCACGCGGCCGAAAATGCCGCTGGGCAGGCCCTGATTGTGGGTAATGTTGGTCCAGGAACTGCCGCCGTCGCGGGTCTCGTAAATACCGCTGCCCGGTCCGCCGCTGGAAAAGCCCCAATGCGTGCGGTGGGCCTGCCACAAGGCGGCATACAGGATTTGCGGATCATGGGGATCCATCACCAGGTCAATGGCGCCGGTCTGGTCGTTGAGGAACAAAATCTTTTTCCAGGTCTTGCCTCCGTCCGTGCTCTTATACACGCCGCGCTCGGGATTCGGCGCCCACACATGCCCCATGGCCGCGACATAAACGATGTCGGCATTGTTCGGGTCCACGACAATGCGGCTGACGATGTGGGTGTCGGCGAGGCCGATTTTGCTCCAGGTCTTGCCACTATCCGTGGATTTGTACAAACCGTCGCCGGTCAGCAGCGTGTTGCGAATGTCGGACTCGCCGGTACCGACGTAAATCACCTTGGAATTCGAGGGCGCCACGGCGATCGCGCCGATATTGCTGGTATCGAAAAATTTATCGGAGATGTTCTCCCAGCTGGCGCCGTAGTTCTGGCTCTTCCATACGCCGCCTCCGGTGCTGCCCATGTAATAGAGGTTGGGTTGCTGCGCCACGCCGGTCACGGCGATCACACGCCCACCGACGTAAGGCCCGATGCTGCGCCAATGCAGCGCGCTGCTCAGTTGTGTGGCAGGCACGGTTTCGGTGCCGGCAAAAGCGGGGAGGGCAATCAGCAGGCCGGTACAGACCGTGGCCAGCATCCGCAACAGCCCGTGGACAATGTTCTTGTTCATAAACCCGACCTCCGGAGTTGGAGGCGTGGTGCGTCCCTGCTCACCGCCTTCAGTTTGTGATTGTGAGTGAGCACATGGAAACGGCAATACCGCTCTGCGGCCGCATGGCCAGCGGGATTGCCACAGGGATACGGCGCGCAAGCTTACGACGGTTGGCACCGGCAGGCAACCGGTTCTATAAGCATTTACAAAATGGGCTTTGCTCCCGTTCTGCATACCCACAAGAGGAGAGAGGGGGAAGCACAGTTATTTTGTTGGACATTCCAAGTACCGGTAGGGTGCATTTATGCACCTTCCGTGTCGGAATCGCGACGGGGGACCGTCGCTCCCACAATAGGACCGCGGCTGCAGGGGAGCGCTGTCACATTCTTGACACATTCGGCTCCTAGACTTCCCGGACCATGTTCGAGGGGGTTATGACAGGAAACCGCTGGCTTCGATTGCTGCTGGCCGCCGGGTTGGCGTTGGCGCTTGGGACTGCCAGCGCGGCGGAAACCCAGCTTTCCGGCGCCGGCGGCACGGCGATTTATCCGGTGCTCGCCAACTGGGCCGCGCAGTACCACGAACTCACCGGCATCGCGGTGAATTACCAGCCCATCGGATCGGGCGGCGGTATCCAGCAGATCGAAGTCGGCACCGTGGCCTTCGCCAACAGCGACATGCCCTTGCCGTCCGCAACGCTGCGCGCGCAGCACCTCATCCAGTTCCCCGCGCTCATCATCGGCATTACGCCGGTGGTGAACATCCCCGGCATCAAGCCGGGCGAAATCACTCTCAGTGGTCCATTGTTGGCGGAAATTTACCTCGGCGACATCCGGCAATGGGACGACCCGCGCATCCAGGCGCTCAACCCTGGCGTGCCGCTGCCGCACATGGCCATCATCACCGTGCACCGCTCGGACGGTTCCGGCACCACCTTCAACTTCACAAATTATTTGTCGAAAGTGAGCCCCGCTTGGCGGGAAAAAATCGGCGCTGATACCGCGGTCAGTTGGCCGAACGGCGTGGGCGGCAAGGGCAACGCTGGCGTGGCGTCGTTCGTGAAGCAGATCCGCGGCAGCCTGGGCTACGTGGAATACGCCTTCACGCTGGAAACCAATCTCACCTGGACGCGCATGCTTAATCGTGATGGCGACACGGTCAGTCCGAGCCCGGCGGCGTTCGCGGCGGCCACGCAGCACGCGGATTTCGCCAAGGCGGCGGATTTCAACGTCACGCTCACCGATGAGCCCGGTGCCGCGAACTGGCCGATCACCGCCACCACTTATATATTGATGCGCAGCAACTACGCGCGCGCCGACAACCGCGCGGTCATCGAATTCTGCCGCTGGTTCCTGAATCACGGCCAGGAGCAGGCTGAGCACCTGAATTACGTGCCGCTGCCCGCCGCCACCGTGCAACTCATAGAGGCCTACTGGCAGAAGGAGCTGGGGTTGTGAACAGTGCGTTGGTCAGCGCCGCAAGCCATGCCCGGTCCGCCCGCCAGCGGCGCAGCGCGGCGGCCGACGCTCTGTTCCATAACGTCACGCGCGGCGCGGCGCTGGTGGTGCTGGCACTGGTCATCGCCATTCTCGTGGTGTTGCTGGTGCAGGCCTGGCCCGCGTTTCACGCCTTCGGCTGGCATTTCCTTACCGGCAGCGAGTGGGATCCGGTGCACCAGCGGTTCTCGGCGCTCAGCTCGATTTGCGGCACGCTGGTGACTTCGCTGATTGCCATGCTCATCGCGGTGCCGGTGAGCTTCGGCATTGCGCTGTTCATCACCGAACTTGCGCCCAACTGGCTGCGCCGGCCGGTGAGCACGGCGATTGAATTGCTGGCCGCGATTCCCAGCATCATCTACGGCATGTGGGGACTGTTCGTGTTCGCGCCGCTCTTTGGCGAATACCTGCAGCCCTGGATTACTGCGCACATCGGCAACTGGCCGCTGGTGGGCGTGCTGTTCCAGGGACCGCCCATGGGCATCGGCATTTTCACCGCCGGCCTGATCCTGGCCATCATGGTGATCCCGTTCATCAGCGCGGTGATGCGCGATGTGTTCGAACTGGTGCCGCCCGTGCTCAAGGAATCCGCCTACGGCGTGGGTTGCACCACCTGGGAAGTGGTGCGTCACGTGGTGCTGCCCTACACGCGCGTGGGCGTGGTGGGCGGCATCATGCTGGGACTGGGGCGTGCGCTCGGCGAAACCATGGCGGTGACCTTCGTGATCGGCAACAGCCATACGCTGGGCCTGTCGCTGTTCAATGCCGGCAACACCATTTCCTCGACGCTGGCCAATGAATTCTCGGAAGCTGTGGGCCGGACGTACACCTCGTCGCTGATCGCACTCGGCCTGATCCTGTTTCTGATTACCTTCGTGGTGCTGGCGATCGCCAAACTGCTGCTGGTGCGCATGGCGCGGCGCGAGGGCGGGAAGACCTGATGGCACGCTCACCCCGATACTTGCGCCGGCGCCTGGTCAACGGCGCGAACCTGTCCATGTCGGTGCTGGGCACGCTCTTCGGCCTGTTCTGGCTCGTGTGGCTGCTGTGGACGCTCGTGAGTCACGGCCTGCGCTGGCTGGATCTGTCGCTGTTCTCGCAGAGCACGCCGCCGCCGGTAACGCCGGGCGGCATCGCCAACGCCATCGTGGGTTCGCTGCTCATTACCTTGGTCGGCGTGGTGGTGGGTACACCCATCGGCATTCTCGCGGCCACCTGGCTCGCGGAATTCGGCCGGCATTCACGGCTTGCCGCGGTGATCCGTTTTGTGAACGACATCCTGCTGAGCGCGCCCTCGATCGTCATCGGCGTGTTCATCTACGCCGTGGTGGTGGCACGTTTCGGTCATTTCTCCGGCTGGGCCGGTGGGCTGGCACTCGCCATCATCATGCTGCCGGTGGTGCTGCGCACCACCGAGGACATGCTGAAACTGGTGCCGGACCAGATGCGCGAAGCGGCGGCCGCACTGGGCGCGCCGCGCTGGCGGGTGATTGTCACCGTGGTGTACCGCGGCGCGCTCGGCGGTATCCTCACCGGCGTGCTGCTCGGCGTGGCGCGCATCAGCGGCGAGACCGCGCCGCTCTTGTTCACCGCGCTCAACAACCAGTTCTGGAGCACCGACATGAACCGCCCCATTGCCAATCTGCCGGTGATGATTTTTCAGTTTGCCATGAGCCCCTACGACAACTGGCAGCATCTCGCCTGGGCCGCGGCGTTGTTGATTACGCTCGCGATCCTGGTGCTGAGCCTGGTCGCGAGGTTGCTGATTCATTCGCGCTCCTTCGTTAAATGATGTGGATAGCAAAGCATGAGCCAGCCTGATACCACCCTTACCCATGCGGTTTCGCCGGAAGTGCTGGCCGGTGCGGCGCGTGCGCCTTTGCGCAAGACCGTGATCGAGAAGCCCAGGCTCTCCATCCGCCAGTTGAATTTCTTTTACGGCAGCTTTCAGGCGCTGCGTGACATCAATCTGGACGTCGCCGAGCGCCAGGTGACGGCGTTCATCGGGCCGTCCGGTTGCGGCAAATCCACGTTGCTGCGCGCCTTGAACCGCATTTACGACCTGTATCCGGAGCAGCGCGCCACGGGCGAAATCCTGCTGGATGGCGCCAATATCCTGGATCGCGCCCAGGATCTGAACTCGTTGCGCGCAAAGGTGGGCATGGTGTTTCAGAAACCCACGCCGTTTCCGATGTCGGTGTACGACAACATCGCCTTTGGCGTGCGCCTCTACGAACGGCTCTCCCGTTCCAAGATGGACGACCGCGTGGAATGGGCGCTGCGCAAGGCGGCCTTGTGGGAGGAGGTCAAGGACAAGCTCCGCCAAGGCGGCACGCGCCTCTCCGGCGGACAGCAGCAGCGCCTGTGCATTGCGCGTGCCATCGCCGTCAAGCCGGAAGTGCTGCTGCTGGACGAACCGGCTTCGGCGCTCGACCCGATTTCCACCTTGAAGATTGAAGAACTGATCGCCGAACTGAAGAGCGATTACACCATTGTGATCGTAACCCACAACATGCAGCAGGCGGCGCGCGTCTCGGATTACACCGCCTTCATGTACCTCGGCAACCTGGTGGAATACGCCGACACCAGCACGCTGTTCACCAATCCTGCCCGCAAGCAGACCGAGGACTACATCACCGGCCGGTATGGATAAGGGGGCTACGGAGTAATGGCCGCGACAACCCTGATGCCAAAGCAAGAAGCGCAAGAGCTTCTGAAGCAATTACCGGATAACAGCACTCTGGGGGATATCCAGTAACCACCTATATGTCTTGGGAAAGATCAAGCGCGGGCGTACAGATGTTGAAGCGGAGCGCGTGTTTACCCACGCGGAAGCCAAGCAGCGGATGCGTAAATGGCTGCGCGACTATCGCCGCCCAACCCCTCGGGCATTCTGACCTCGCAAGTCCGGTCTGCACTTTCTTGGCTTGGTTCTTTTGCTATTGGCTGGTTTGTTTGTACTGAAGAAACGCAGGAAAGCCGGACAGTCGTAATCTGCGCTCATTTGTTCGGATGGTGGGCGGTGCAGGGATCGAACCTGCGGCCCCTGCCGTGTGAAAGCAGTGCTCTACCGCTGAGCTAACCGCCCGCCGAAGGGAAAACGGAGCGCGGATTTTACGGGCTGCGTGGCGCGCGGTCAAACCTTTGTGAGCAGCAATCAAGCTGCTGGCGATTCAGCGCCGCTCGTAAGTGCCGACCAGCCTGTTCATGCCGATGACGTGCGGCTCGACGCGCTTGAGGAATTCCCACAGCGTCAGTCCCGCGGGCAGTTGCGCATCGTTGTCCAGCGCCAGCAGCCAGAAATAATAATGATGCTTACCGTGGCCGTTCGGAGGCATCGGGCCGCCGTAGCCGCTTTTTCCGGAGTCATTCTTGCCAGCCGTGTAGTCTCTGGAGGCTTCGGCCAGATGCGTGACCGAAGCGGGAATGTTGTACAACACCCAGTGGACGTAACCGTAGGTGCCGCCTGCGGCCACCAGTGGCGCGTCCGGGTCGTGACAGATGAGTGCCAGCGAACGCGCCTGGGGCGGCACAGAGCGCCACGCGAGCGGCGGGGAAACGTCTTCGCCTTCACCCGTGTGTTTTCTGGGAATGGCGCCGTGCGGACTGAAGGCGGTGCTGGTCAATTGCATGTCGGAAGGTGCGAAACCCATGGGTGATTTCTCCTCAGCTTGGCCCGGTGAGCGCACAGTATAGAAAATCCCTGCGGCGTCTGCCTGTGCGGTCTGGCAAGCCTGTCACCGTACAATGTCCCGGTGAATACGCTCCCCATTGATGCTTTGCTTCCGGGCGTCCGCCAAGCGCTGGCGGAGCATGCGTCGCTGGTGATCGAGGCGCCGCCGGGTGCCGGCAAGACCACGCGCGTGCCGCTGGCGCTGCTGGACGCCGACTGGTTGCGCGGACGCAAGCTGGTGATGCTGGAACCGCGGCGGCTGGCCGCGCGCGCGGCCGCGCACTACATGGCGGCACAGCTGGGCGAAAAGGCCGGCGAAACCGTCGGTTACCGCGTGCGCCTGGATACTCGGATCGGGCCGCGCACGCGCATCGAAGTGGTCACCGAAGGCGTGCTCACCCGCTTGCTGCAATCTGATGTGGCGCTCAGTGACTACGGGCTGGTGATCTTCGACGAGTTCCACGAACGCAGCCTGCACGCCGATCTGGCGCTGGCCTTGTGCCTGGAAGCGCGCCAGGCTTTGCGCCCCGATCTGCGCTTGCTGGTGATGTCGGCCACGCTGGATGGTGCAGCGGTGGCGCGGCTGCTGGGCGATGCATCGCGGCTGACTTCCGAAGGACGTGGTTTTCCCGTGGAAACGCACTATCGGCCCGTGGCCTTGCGCGAACGCCTCGAGCCGCAGGTCGCCACGGTCATCCGGCGCGTGCTCGATGAGGAAACCGGCAGCGTGCTGACATTCCTGCCGGGCGGCGGCGAAATCCGCCGCGTGGCGACGATGTTGCAAGCTGGTTTGCCGGGCGATGTCGATGTCACGCTGCTCTACGGCGATCTGCCGCAGGCTGCGCAAGACAAAGCGATTCTTCCCGCCGCACTCGGCCGGCGCAAAGTAGTGCTGGCGAGTTCCATCGCTGAAACCAGCTTGACCATCGAAGGCGTGCGCGTGGTCGTGGATGCGGGGCTCGCGCGGGTGCCGCGTTTTGATCCGGTGAGCGGCCTCACGCGGCTGGTCACCGTGCGCGGATCGCGCGCTTCGGCCGATCAGCGTCGCGGGCGTGCCGGCCGCACCGAGCCGGGCGTGTGTTTCCGCTTGTGGAGTGAAGGCGAGCGCCTGGAAGCACAAATTGTTCCGGAGATATTGCAGGCCGATCTCGCACCGCTGGCGCTGGAGCTGGCCCAGTGGGGCGCGGTGGATGCCGCGAGACTTTCCTGGCTAGATCCGCCTCCTGCGGCGGCGCTCTCACAGGCACACGATTTATTGCGGGAACTGGAGGCGCTGGATGCAGATGGGCGGATTACCGCGCACGGCAGGCAATTGCTGGAACTCCCGCTGCATCCCCGGCTCGCGCACATGGTGGTGAAAAGCGCGGCGTGGAATGCGGGCTGGCTGGCATGCCTGCTGGCGGCGCTGTTGAGTGAACGCGATATTTTCTCCGGCAGCGGCAGACATGCAGATGTGGCTGCGCGTCTGCGTGTGCTGACCGAGGCGGACGGGGCCGGCAAGCAAGTGGATCGCTCGAGACTGAAGCGCGTGCGTACGATTGCACGGGACATCGCACGCCAAGCCGGAATTGCGCCGATGGCAGGCGTTTCGCCGGAACAAGCGGGACGGCTGCTGGCGCTCGCTTATCCGGATCGCATAGCCAGGCGCCGCCCCGACAAATCGCCGCGCTATCTGCTTGCCAACGGCCGCGGCGCATATCTTTCCGCAGACGATCCACTGGCTGGCGCCGAATGGCTGGCAGTGGCGGAGCTGGACGGTGATGTGCGCGAGGCGCACATTTTTCTGGCGGCGTGTGCCAATGAGGCCGAACTACACGAGTTATTCGCAGATCGGATTGTGACGCGCGACCGCGTGGATTGGGATGAAAACGAAGCTGCCGTGCAGGCGGTACGCGAACAAGCGTTGGGCGCCATCGTGCTCGAACAGCATCAGCTGGCCAATCCGGAACCTCAAAAGGTCATGGGGCTGATGATGGCCGCTGTACGCCGAATTGGATTGGGTTGCCTGCCGTGGAGTCGGGAGCTGCGCAACTGGCAGGCGCGAGTGCTGTTGCTGCGACGTGCGCAGAGCGAATCCTGGCCCGACGTGTCCGATACGCCTTTATTGGCAACCCTGGACGATTGGTTCGCGCCTTACCTTGCGGGCCGCACACGCTTGAGTCATCTCTCCGACATTCCGCTCAAACAAGCGCTCGCAGCGCTTCTGGATTATCGCCAGCAGCGCGAGCTCGATGAGCTGGCGCCGACACATTTCACCGTACCGACGGGCTCGCGTATTCCCATTGACTACACGGTGGGCGAGGCGCCGGTACTGGCGGTGCGCTTGCAGGAGTTGTTCGGCCTTGCGGCAACGCCGGCGATTGCCGGCGGGCGCATGCCACTGTTGTTGCACTTGCTGTCGCCGGCCGGACGGCCGCTGCAGATCACGCGCGATTTGGCGGGATTCTGGAAATCCAGTTATCGGGACGTGAAGAAAGATATGCAGGGGCGCTATCCGAAGCATCCCTGGCCGGACGATCCGCTGCATGCGCAGCCGACGCGGCGTGCCAAGCGACGCTCATGATCCGGTTGTAGGAGCGGCCTTCGGCCGCGATTCCTCAGTCGTCCTCGTACACTTCCTTGAGCTTGCGGCGCAGGCGGCGGTCGTTCAGCCGGTCCTCGAGCTTGCGCCAGGCTTGCGAGCTGTGCTGCGGTTTCGGCGGCTTGACCACGGGGCCGCGCTTGCGGCCGGCGTGGCCAGGCTCATAGGCGTCCCCGCTGCCGTAGTCGCTGTCGCGGATCAGGTCTTCAATGCCGGAGGCTTTGGGCATGGCAGGGTGCTCGCAGCGAATCGGGTGTGCTTGGGCCGCGCTTTATACACGCGTGCCGCGGGTTTGTAAATCGGCCGTCGCACCAGGCGCTCAGGCCGCGTGTTCCGTGTCCGGATGGTGTTCGCGGGCGAAGAAGGTGTACATGGTGGGCACCACAAACAGCGTGAAGACCGTGCCCAGCGTCATGCCGCAGGCGATCACCAGGCCGATGTCGAAGCGGCTGACCGCGCCGGCGCCGGTCGCCACCAGCAGCGGCACCACGCCGAGCACCATGGCGGCGGTCGTCATGAGGATCGGGCGCAAGCGCACCGCCGCCGCGTGCTCGATGGCTTCGCGCTTGCTGCAGCCGGTCTCGCGCTGCCACTTGTTGGCGAAGTCCACCATCAGGATGCCGTGCTTGGTGATCAGGCCGATGAGCGTCAGCAGGCCGACCTGGGTATATATATTGATGGTGGCCGCGCCCAGGAAAATCGGGATGAGCGCGCCGCAGAAGGCCAGCGGCACGCTGAACAGGATCACCAGCGGATCGCGCCAGCTTTCAAACTGCGCCGCCAGCACCAGGAAGATCACGACGAGCGCGAAGAAAATCGCGAGCAGCAGGGTGTTGCCGGACTGCATGAACTGGCGCGACTCGCCGGCGTAGTTGATGAAATAGCCCTTGGGGAAAATCTGTTGAGCCTCATTCTTGAGGAAATTCAGCGCCTTGCCAAGCGGCACGCCGGGAATCCCAGAAATTGTCGCGGCGTTCAACTGCTGGAACTGGTTCAACTGGTCGGGCTGGATGCTTTGGCTGAGGTGCGCCACGGTGGACAATGGAATCATGTCGCCGCTGCCGGTGCGCACATAATAGTTCATGAGATCGGCGCCATTCTGGCGGAACTGGTCGGCCACCTGCGGGATCACCTGGTAGCTGTAGCCCTGCAGGTTGAAGAAATTCAGATAACCGCCGCCGAGGAAGGTGCTGAGCGAGGCGCCCAGGTTCTGCATGTTGATGCCAAGCTGTTGGGCCTTGTTGCGGTCAATGTCGATGCTGAGCTGCGGGTTGTCGAACTTGAGGTCGCTGTCCACGTAATAGAACATGCCGCTCTTGCGTGCGGCGTCCATGAGCTTTTCCTGCACGCCGTAGATGTCGGAGTAGGGCGCGGTGGAGCTCACCACGAATTGCACCGGTGCGCCGGTGGATCCGGGCAGCGAGGGGAAATTGAAGGCAAACCCGCGCAAGCCGGCGATCTGGTTGAGCTTCTGCTGCACCTCATTGGTGACTGCGAACTGGCTGACGGAGCGCTGGTTCCAGGGTTTGAGGATCAGGAAGGCAATCAGGCTGTTGGTGCCTCCCATGAAGCCGCCGCCGTTGATGAGCGCGTAGGCGTCCTTCTGTTTAACGCTTTTGAATATGTCTTCGACCTGCTGGCCAAATTTCAGCATATAGGCGTGCGTGGCATCCAGCGGACCGGTGGTTTGCACGAACACGAAGCCCTGGTCTTCGGTAGGCGCCAGTTCGTTGGGCGACATGGCGTAAAACGCCACCACGTTCAATATCACCACGATCGCCACGATCACCGTGACCGGCCGCCAGTTGAGCGCGTTGTGCAGCAAACCGCGGTACTTTTCCTTGAGTGCATCAAACTTCTGGTTGAGCCAGGTTTCCAGGCGCCCGGTCTTGCCGGCCGTGGCCAGGAACTTCGAGCACATCATAGGCGACAAAGTCAGCGCCACGATGCCCGAGAGAATCACCGCAGCCGCGAGCGTGAAGGCGAATTCCTGGAAGAGGGCGCCGGTTAGGCCGCTGATGAAGCCGATGGGCGTGAATACCGCGGCCAGCGTAATGGTCATGGCGATGACCGGCGTGGCGATTTCGCGCGCGCCGATGAGCGCCGCCTGGAAGGGCGTCTTGCCCTCTTCGATGTGGCGGTGGGTGTTTTCCACCACCACGATGGCGTCGTCCACCACGAGGCCGATGGCCAGGACCATGGCCAGCAGCGTCAGCAGGTTGAGCGAGTAGCCCAGGATCAGCATGAAGAAGGTCACGCCGATCAGCGACAGCGGAATGGTGATCACCGGGATGATCACCGGCCGCACGGCACCCAGGAACAGGAAAATAACGAGGATCACGATGAGCGCAGCTTCCACGATGGTCTTGATGACTTCATAGATCGAGGCGCTGATGAACTGGGTGGCGTCGTACACCACCTTGACGTGCAGCGACGCCGGCAGCTGCGGTTCGATGTCGGTGAGCTGCCGACGCACCAGTTTCACCACGCTCAGCGGGTTGGCATCGGGCGTGGGGTTGATGGCCGCGAACACCGAGGGAATGCCGCTGAAATCCACCGACAGGTCACGCACCTGCGAACCCAACTCCACCTGAGCCACGTCCCTGATGCGCACCAGGCTGCCGTTCTGGCTGCGCAGCACGATGTTGGCGAAGCCCTGCGGACTCTGCAGGTCCGTGGTGGTGGCGATGTTCATGGACACCAGGCTGCCGCGGGTGGCGCCCGGTGCCGAGAGGTAATTGTTCTGCAGCAGCGCGCTGGCCACGTCGCTCGCGGTGACGCCGTAGGCCGCCATCTTTTTCGGATCCAGCCAGATGCGCATGGCGTACGGGAAGCCGAAAGTCTGCGCTTGGGCCACGCCGTCGATGGTCTGGAGTTTGGGCTGCACCACGCGCGTGACGTAATCGGTGATCTGCCCGAGTGACATCTGGTCGGAATAGAAACTGATGAACATGATGGCCGTGTTCTGCACGGCCGAGGACTGGATAATGGGCGCCTGGGACTGCGGCGGCAGCACGTTCTTGACCTGGTCCACTTTGGACATGATGTCGGTGAGCGCCTTATGTGCGTCGTAATTGAGCTTGAGATACACCGTAATGGTGCTCTGGCCCTGCTGGCTGGAGGAGGTGATGTAATCGATGCCTTCAGCGCTGGCTACCGCTTGCTGGATCGGCTGGGTGATGAATCCCTGGATGACGCTGGCGCTGGCGCCCGGATAAGCGGTGCTGATGACGATCTGCCCGGTCTGAATTTGCGGGTACTGGCGCAGCTCCATCTTGTTGATGGAATTCAGCCCCAGGAGCAGGATCACCAGGCTGATGACCGTCGCCATCACCGGGCGGCGGATGAAGATGTCGGTGAAATTCATGGACAGCGGCTCCGGCGGATCAGTCGAGCGGCACGCTGTTGTTGATCTGCACCTGCATGCCGTTCTGCAGTTTCTGCTGGCCGGCAGTGACGATGATGTCTCCGGCCTGCAAACCTTGGGTGATGGCGACCCGGCCGTTGCGTTCCTGGCCTGTGGTCACGAACTGCTGGGTGACTTTGAGTATCGGTTTGCCGTCGGTATCTTTGCCGTCCTGCTTGACGATATAAACCGAGCTGCCGTACAGCGAATAGTCCACGGCGCTGGTCGGCACCGTGACCACGGTCTGCGGCTTGCCGGCGTACACCTGCACGTTGGCAAACATGCCGGCGCGCAGCAGGTGTTCGGGATTGTGGATCGTGGCCTGCACCGTCACGTTATGGGTGTTGGGATCGACGGCCGAGTTGATGGCGCTCAACTCACCGCTGAAAATTTTGCCGGGATAGGCATCCACGTTGACTTCCACGTGCTGGCCGCGGGCCAGTGCTGCGAGATCCTGTTCCGGCAGCCCGAACTGCACGTACAGCGTGCCGAGTGATTGCAGGCTGGCGATGCTGGTGCCGGCCGCCAGGTACTGGCCGAGATTCACGTTGCGGATGCCGATCTGGCCGGCAAACGGCGCGCGGATCGCGAGCTTGTCAATTGTGCTCAAATCATTTTGCAGATTGGATTGCGCCTGTTTGAGGTTGTTCTCCGCGGTATCCAGGTCCGATTTGGAAATCAGGTGCTGCTTGATGAGTTCCTGCGCGCGCTGATAATTCACCTGCGCGAGCTGCACCTGGGCCTGCAGGCCGACCAACTGGGCGCGCTGGCTGCTGTCGTCCAGTTGCACCAGCAACTGGCCCTTGTTCACTTCGGTGCCGGACTGGAAATAAATGCCGGTGACATTGCCGGCCAACTGGTTGCTCACGTCCACGCCCTGCACCGGCGTGAGATTGCCGACGGAGCTGAAGAAAGGCTTCCAGGTTTCCTGTTGGGCCGGGGCATCCGACACCACCACGGTCTGTTTCATGTTCTTGAATCCCTGGATGGCCGCATACAGCTTTGCGCCCCAGGCGCCATAGATGACGAGCATGACGCCGAGCATGATGAAGATGGTGATGACGATGCGCTTGGCCATGAAACTGTCCTCGTTTCAATGCTGCTGCAAGCCGTCACAGACAGTGCTGTGTCGGCGTGCGGAATTGGCCGCTGACTGCGCGGCGTTACGTAATACGGTGATCAAGGTTTGCCGGTGAATGCGCCCAGACCAGGCACAATGAGGCGTGAATGGTATATCGGCCGGATACGGGCGTGCAAGTGAAATTTGCCATGTTTTTGACCATGAGATTTGCGGGTGCCAATGCGCTGCGCACGCGGCTCAGCTATGTCAAGTTCAGCACCTCAATCAGGCCTGTCCCAGCATTTTTCCGGCCAGTTGCAGGTGGCGGCGCACCCTCAAGGCCGCATGCACCGCATCCTGCACGCGCCCGTCGCGGCCAATGAGATAGCTAACGCGTTTGACGCCAAAACCCAACAGTCCGTCGCAGCCATAAGCGCGGATCACACGCTTTTCCGGATCGGCCAAC
>JAGXAL010000044.1 GCA_018971605.1 Natronospirales bacterium
GAGGAATTCGACGCGGCGATCTCACGCCGGCAGGGACAATGGCAGCAGGCGCTGGCTGGCCTGCGGCAAGCACAGATCTACGACCCACGCAACGCTTCGCCCGTTTTCGAGATCGGGCAGACCAATGCCATTCTGCGGCGCTATGCCGAAGCGGATCGGGGGTATGCGCATGCCGCGGAGTTGTCGCTCAATCCGACGCTGTCGCTGGGGCGGCAAGCCTATAACACGGTGATCTGGAAGGGCGATCTTGCGCCGCTGCGCGCGTGGTTGGCCGCGCTGCCGCCCGCCAGCGAGGAACATCTTAATAGTGAGTACTATTACTTCCAGCTCGCCTGGCTCTCGCGGGATTATGCGGCGGCCGCGAAGGCGGCGCAGGAATCCGATTCATCGACCTGGACCTCGACCAATGGCAATACCGTGTTGCCGCGGCGCCTGTATCTGGCCTGGGCCGTGGCTACTGCGGGCAATACCGCCAAGGCGGCCGAACTGTACCGGGATTTACATGTGCAAGCGCTCGCCGCCGTGCGTGAGCGGCCGGGCGATTGGGACCGGCATCTCGCGCTCGGCTTCGCCGCGGCCGGCCTCGGCATGAAGGACGAAGCGCTGCGCGAAGGACGCAAGGCGGCCGAGCTGTTGCCGGTCAGCCGTGATGCCTTCGCCGGGCCCGAGGTCTTGAGCAACGTCGCGCGCATTGATGTGCGCGCCGGCGCCAAAGATCAGGCCATTGCCTTGCTGCAAAGGCTGCTGGCGATTCCGGCGGGTGTGTGGGTGTCGCCGGCCATGCTGCGGCTCGACCCGGTTTGGGATCCGTTGCCCGGCGATCCGCGTTTCCAGTCGCTGCTGACGCAATACGTCCAATACAAACCGGCGGTGATTCCCGCCATACCGACGACGTCAAACGAGCCGCCGCAATAGCCATGCAAACCGTCAAATTGCGTCACGGCCTGGAGCTGTGCATGCCTCGCGTACCGGCCGATCGCGTGTCGCCAGGGGCGATGTGGCGCAATTGCAATGGGGCTTCGGCATGATGGAGTCGGCCGGATTCACCTACCGCGCCTTCATCAGCTACAGCCACCGCGACAAGGCGTGGGCGGACTGGCTGCACCACTCGCTGGAAACCTATCGCGTACCCTCGCGGCTGGTGGGTGCGCGCACCGCGCACGGCACGATTCCGCAGCGGTTGCATCCGATCTTTCGCGACCGCGAGGAACTTGCCAGCGCCGACGACCTCGGTCGCAAGGTCAACGAAGCACTCAGTCAGTCGGGAAACCTGGTCGTGTTGTGCTCGCCCGCGTCGGCCGTCTCGCGCTGGGTCAACGCGGAAGTGCTCGCGTACAAGCGCCTGGGCCGCGGCGAGCGCATCTTCTGCCTGATCGTGGAGGGCGAACCCAACGCCAGCGACCTGCCCGGCCGCAACGCCGAGGAATGTTTCTGCCCCGCACTGCGTTTTCAGCTCGATGCAAACGGTCAACTGACCGGCGAACGCAGCGAACCGATTGCCGCCGACGCGCGGCCCGGCAAGGACGGCAGGCAGAACGCCAAGCTCAAGCTGATCGCGGGGATGCTGGACGTCGGCTTTGATGCGTTGAAGCATCGTGAGCAGCGCCGGCAGATGCGCAGGATGGCCGCGGTTACCACTCTCGCGCTGGGTGTGATGGCGGTGACGATCGTGTTGGCGGTCCTGGCGCTGGTGTCGCGTCACCGTGCGCTGATTGCGCAACGCGAGGCCGTGGTCGCGCAGCAGACCGCGGAACGCCGCCAGGCCCAAACCGAGGACATTCTCGGCTTCATGCTCGGCGACTTGCGCAAGAAACTGGCCACTGTCGGCCGGCTCGACTTGATGAACGCGGTTGACGACAAGGCGACCGCCTATTTCGACTCGCTTGAGCCGCGTGACCTCGACGAGCACGCGCTGGAGGAACAGGCGCGCTTGTTGACCGGCATCGGGCAGGTGCGACTGGATGAGGGCGATGCGGACAAGGCCATGGTGGCATTCCGCGACGCCTACGCGCGCAGCAGTGAACTGTACCGGCGCCAACCGGGCAATGGTCAGCGGTTGTTCGACATGGCGCAGGCCGAATACTGGATCGGATTCGTGTTCTGGAGCCAGGGACGCCTGGACGATGCGGAAACCTGGTTGCGCCGCTACCGCGACGATGCCTTGCGGCTGGCAGCCATGGAGCGCAGCAATTTCGCCTGGCAGCGCGAGGTCGCCTACGGCAACGTGAATCTCGGTACGCTCGACATCGCCCGCGGCCGCAACCAGCAAGCCGAACAGATATTTCTGGCAACCAACCAACTGTATCAAGGCTGGCTGCGGGCGCACCCGCATGACACCGGGCTGCGCGACGAAGCCGCCACCGTGGACTCCTATCTCGGCACTCTGGCCATGGAGGATGGCAGGCTTGCGGAGGCCCGCGTGCGTTTTGCGGAACAGGTGGAATACCTGTCTGCCAACCGCGCGGCCGAGCCCGACAATGCACAGTGGAAATCGGAATGGCCGGCCGCGCGCCTGTTTCTGGTGCAGGCACAGATCGAAACCGGTGAAGTGGCTGCCGCCCGCCGCGGTGCCGCGGAGGCAGCCGTCCTTTCCGAGGCACTGACCAAGCAGGATCCCGCGAACAAGACTTGGCAACTGCAACTGGGCATGGACTACTGGTGGCTGGCACGCCTGGACTCGCGCGCCACGCCCGAGCGGGCCGTGAACGAGGCAGCCAAGGCGAAACGCGTGCTGGCTGCCGTGCATGCGATAGAACCGAAGGACAGCCTTGCCTTGCACTGGCTGGCGAAGTGCATGGTCTTGCTGGGGGAAGTTGCGTGGCGCCGCGGTGCGCTCGATGAATCAAGCACGTGGCTGTCGCACGCCCAAGCCGCGCTGGCGTCGGATATGGCTAGTCAAGAGAACACGAAGGCTTACCGGCTGTTGCCGGCGGAGTTGCGTTTGTTGCAAGGTAACGTTGCGGAGCAACGCGGCGATGCGCAGGCTGCGCACACGGCGTGGTCCGCAGCCGAACGCATGCTGCGCGCCAGTGGTTCCCCGCCGGCGTTCGACAGCCTGGAGTTGCTGACACGCGTGCTATTGGTTGAGCATCGTTACGCCGAGGCGGCGCCCTATATCGCCAGGCTCAAGCACAGCGGCTACGTGCCCCTGTACCCGTGGCATGAGGCGTCGGTCGCTTCGAAATGAACCCGCCCAGCCGGCTGCCGCACAACTCGCCTATTGCCAACCGGGCCAGTCGGCCGGGTATCCACCGTTTGCGTCCGGAATCCCCACCCCCTCGACAGGAGTATTGACGATGCCTACCAACAACCCGACCAACGCATCCCTGGATATTCGCAACTTCGCCAGCAGCGGCGACGGCTGGACCAACGTGCAGGCTTCCAACGGCCAGACCTACAGTTATAAGTACGGCGGCGGCAACCAGTCCGCCCGCGACGGATCCGTGATGTACTCGGTGGGCGGCGGCCACGCGGCGGTTACCCTGGTGTTCGCAACGGCGGACGCCCGCTACCAATTTGATAGCGTCAGCTTTACCGGCGACAACGCCGGCCAACTGACCGCACAGGGCAATGCACCGCGAACCCGGGTCATCAATGACCGCTGCAGCGCGGCGATCGATGCGCAATACAAGGTGCAGGTACTGGATACCACGGCGAACGCGACCATTCCCTGTGATCCGATGATCAAGAATCAACCAACCTAGCGGCAGCGGGTGCACGGCCGGGTAACGGAACTCAGGAGTCCAGCCGCGCAGGCCGGTGAGTGGCCAGCTGCGCACGCCGTACTGTTTCAACGTGGATGCACAACAACCACTTCGAAAAATCGGTTCGCGGCACGGTTATGCCTGAACTTATGTGCGTTGTGTGGCCGCAGCGGGCAGGATGGGCGGTTTGATGCGCACGGTTTTTACAGCGCTCTCGCTGCTCTGCACGATTTCCAGCAGATAACCTGCGAGTTTGAGGGCGGTGCCGGGTTTGGGAATGGTCTCGAGGTATTCAAGTATCAGGCCGTTCAGGGTCTTGGGGCCGGAGGTGGGCAGTTTCCAGTTCATGGTGCGGTTGAGCGTGCGCACGTTGGCGCCGGCGTTGACCAGATAACTGCCATCGGCTTCCTTATATATATCTTTCTGCTGGGCGGCCGGGTCGGAGGTGAACTCGCCCACGACTTCCTCGAGGATGTCTTCGAGCGTCACCAATCCCTGGATGTCGCCGTACTCGTCCACCACCAGACCGATGCGGCGCTTGGCGGTCTGGAAATTCAGCAGTTGCTGCTGCAGTGATGTGCCCGCGGGGATGAAGTTGGGATCGAGCACCATGGCGCGCAGCATCTCACGCGTGGGCTTGCCGTGCGCGACCAGGTGCAGGAACTGACGAGCGTGCGCAAAACCCAGGATGTCGTCAATGCTGCCGGCATACACCGGCAGGCGAGTGTGCTGGCTGGTCCGCAACTGCGCCATGATTTCGTTCCAGCTGGCCTCGATGTCAATGCCGTCGATTTCGTTGCGCGGCACCATGATGTCCTCGACGGTGATTTTCTCGAGATCCAGGATGCCGAGCAGCATTTTCTGGTGGCGTTTGGGGATCAGGCCGCCAGCCTCCATGACCACCGAACGCAATTCTTCGCGGCTCATGGATTGAGCGGTCACCCGGCTGCTGCGCTCGCCGAAAAGCCACAGTAGTGAATTCGCCAGCAGATTTACGACCCAAACGACCGGATAGAAAATCTTGAGCAGCGGGGTGAAGACAAAGGCCGCCGGGAACGCTAGGCGCTCCGGATGCAAGGCCGCCAAGGTTTTGGGCGCGACTTCACCGAAGATCAGCAGCAGCAGCGCAATCAGGATGGTCGCCACCAGCACCGCGCTGTCGCCGCCGATGCGCAGCGCGATGAGCGTGGCCGCCGCGGTGGCGAAGGCATTGATGAGCGTGTTGCCGAGCAGCACGATGCCGATCACGCGGTCCGGGCGCTGCAGCAACCGGTCGGCGAGCAGCGCGCCGCGGTGGCCGGCGCGCGCCAGGTGCCGCAGACGATAACGGTTGAGGGAGTACAGCCCGGTCTCGGAGCCGGAGAAGAACGACGACAGGATGACGAGGACAATTAGCGCGACGATCAGCGCCCACAGCGGAATGTTGTTCAAATGCCGATGGCCCTCACGACATCAAGGTCCAGTGCCGGCCAAGAATCATTTCCAGTATGAACTTGTCGCCGAAGTAGGCGAGCGCCAGCACCACAAAACCGCCGAGGGTCCAGCGGATCGCGGTGCGTCCGCGCCAGCCGAATTGCCAGCGGCCCCAGAGCAGCACGGCGAATACTACCCAGGCGATGACGGAGAGTGCGGTCTTGTGGGCGAGATGTTGTGCCATCAGATTGTGCACGAACAGCAGCCCGAAAATCAGCGCCACGGTGAGCAGAATGAATCCGGCAGCAATCAACTGGAACAGAAAACGTTCCATTAACTGCAGCGGCGGCAATGCGCTCCACACCCCGTCGGCCGACTTGTGCCGCAGCCGGTACTCTTGCACCGCGATCGCCAGTGCCTGCAGTGCCGCCACCGCCAGCAGACTGTAGGCGATCAGCGAGAGCACGATGTGCGCATCCAGCGGCCAGTTGCCTTCGATCACCATCAGGCGATCGCTGGGATACAGCTCGGCCAGCAGCATGCTTACGCCGGCCAGAGGAAACAGCACGATGCCCAGTGCGCTAAAATGCCGCTTGAACAGCACTGCAAAGGCGATCAACGCCAACAACCAGCCGACCAGCGCAGCAGCATTGAAAAAGCCCAGGTCCATGCCGTGCGGCAGGAAAATGGCCGCGTACGCGAGCAGGGTATGCAGCAGCACCGCGGCGGCCGCGGAGATCACCACGAAGCCCTTGCGCTCGCGCACGAACACAGGCCCGCTGCCGAAAAACGCCGCGAACAGCGCCGCTGCCGTGAGGCAGTAAAGCACCAGATCGATGATGGCAGTGCCGGTAAAATGCATAACTCACACCGGGAAACGATGATTCATCATCGCACAGGCCGGCGGCCGGCGTGAAGCGGCGCGGCGCAAGCCCGTTGCGGCGCGCCGCTATAATGCTGCCCGTCCTGAACTACGGCTTGCCCCATGTTTGAAATTCTCAGCGCACGGCTCACGCGCAGCCTCGAACGGCTGCGCGGCAGCGGCCGGCTTACCGAAGACAACATCCGCGATTCCTTGCGCGAGGTGCGCATGGCGCTGCTCGAAGCCGACGTGGCGCTGCCGGTGGTCAAGGCCTTCATCGAGCAGGTGCGCGCGCGGGCGCTCGGCGCCGAAGTGCTCACGAGCCTGACGCCCGGCCAGGCCTTCATCAAGATCGTGCACGCTGAGCTGGTCGCGGTCATGGGCGGCGACGCGGAGTTGAATCTGCATGCCGCGCCGCCCGCAGTCATCCTGCTCGCCGGCCTGCAGGGCGCCGGCAAGACCACCAGCGCCGCGAAACTCGCCCGCCATCTGCAGGAGCGGTGGCAGAAAAAAACCGCATTGGTGAGCGTGGACGTGTATCGCCCGGCCGCGCGTGAGCAATTGCAGAAACTCGCGGCGGAAATCGGCGCTGAATATTTCAGTCCGGAGGGCGATGATCCGGTGCAACTCGCGCAGGCGGCGCTTGCGGAGGCGCGCAAGCAGCTTTGCGACGTACTCGTCGTGGATGCCGCCGGCCGACTGCACGTGGACGAAGCCATGATGCAGGAAGCCCGGCACATCCATGCGGCGGTAGCACCGGTGGAAACCCTGTTCGTGGTGGATGCCATGGCCGGTCAGGATGCCGCGAATGCCGCGGCCGCGTTCGGCAAGGCGCTGCCGCTGACCGGCGTGGTACTCACCAAAGCCGACGGCGATGCGCGCGGCGGTGCGGCGCTGTCGGTGCGCCACATCACCGGCGCGCCCATCAAGTTTCTGGGCGTGGGCGAAAAAACCGGCGCGCTCGATGTGTTTCACGCTGAACGCCTGGCCTCGCGCATTCTCGGCATGGGCGATGTGCTGTCGCTGGTGGAAGCAGCCGAGCGCAGCGTGGATCAGGAGAAAGCCGCGAAACTGGCCGACAAGATCACGAAGGGCAAGGGCTTTGATCTCGAGGATTTCTGCGAGCAGTTGCAGCAGATGCAGAAAATGGGCGGGATCGGCGCGCTGCTCGACAAGCTGCCGGGCGGCGGACGCGTCCCGGAGCAGGCCAAGTCGCAATTCGGCGAGCGCGAGCTGCGCCACCAGGTCGCCATCATCCATTCCATGACGCCCCGGGAACGCCGCCACCCGGAGATCATCAACGGTTCACGCCGGCGGCGCATCGCCGCCGGATCCGGCACCCAGGTGCAGGAGGTCAACCGCCTGCTCAAACAGTACGACCAGCTCGGCAGGGTCATGAAACAAATGGCCGGCGGCGGCATGTCGCGCATGCTGCGCGGCCTCAAGGGTGGTCTGCCGCCCGGTTTCCCGGGCCGCTAAATCGCTGCAAGTGCTTATCAAGCCTTCACTTTTGGCCAAAATCCCGTAAAATGCGCGTCCTTCATGGCGGCCGGTGTCGGCCGGCCGGATTTACATTCACAGGTACCGATTCCATGATGACTATTCGTCTGACGCGCGGCGGCGCCAACAAGCGCCCCTTTTATCACTTGGTGGCGACCGACAGCCGCTCGCCCCGCGACGGGCGCTATCTCGAGCGCCTGGGTTTCTACAATCCGCTGGCCGCGAGCCACGAGGAAGTGCTGCGCGTGAACGCGGAGCGCATCAAGTATTGGCTGTCCAAAGGCGCGCAGCCTTCGGAGCGCGTGCAGTACCTGCTCAAGGAGCACAAGGTCGCCGTCTGATTCCGGCGCCCGACCGCGCCATGGCCGAAGCTGAATCGCGGCGCGTCGTTCTCGGCAAGATCACGGCGCCGTTCGGCGTCAAGGGCTGGGTGAAACTGCAGTCCTGGACCGAACCGCCGGAACGAATCATCGAGTACCGCTCGTGGCTGCTGGAAACCAACGGCACGTGGCGGCAATGGCAGGTGGCGGAAGGCCGCCCGCATGGCAAGAGCATGATTGCGCGGATCGAGGGCGTGAGCGATCGCGACCAGGCTGCAGCCCTCACCGGCGCCGCGATTGCGGTGCGTCGCGAGCAACTGCCGGCGCTGAAGCCCGGCGAGTATTACTGGGCGGACTTGCTGGGTTTGGAAGTCCGCCTCGAAGCTGGCCGCAGCCTCGGCCGGGTGCACGCACTGATGGCCACGGGCGCGAACGATGTGCTGGTGGTGCGCGGCGAGCGTGAACGCCTGATTCCGTTCATACGCGGGCAGGTGGTGAAACAGGTGGATTCCGACGCGGGGATCATCTTCGTGGACTGGGATCCGGACTTTTGAGGAAGGGCGCGTGCGCATCGAAGTGGTGACGCTCTTTCCGGAAATGGTGTGCACGCTGCTCGATTTCGGCGTGACCGGACGGGCGGCGGAACGCGGCTTGCTGCAGGTCGGCAGCTGGAGCCCGCGCGACTACGCCACGGATGCGCGCCGCACGGTGGACGACCGGCCTTTCGGCGGCGGCCCCGGCATGGTGATGCAGGTGGAGCCGCTGCGCAAGGCGATCCGTGCCGCGCGGCAGGCTGCCGGCGCCGGTGCACCGGTGATTTATTTGAGCCCGCAGGGACGGCGCTTCGACCAGCAGGAAGCGCAACGCCTGACGCTGTTGCCAGCGCTGGTGCTGGTGGCGGGACGCTATGAAGGCGTGGATGAGCGCCTGATCGAGAGCGAG
Organism: Natronospirales bacterium; assembly: GCA_018971605.1. Classification (GTDB taxonomy): domain Bacteria; phylum Pseudomonadota; class Gammaproteobacteria; order Natronospirales; family REEB76; genus REEB76. Next base: position 8,742 of record JAGXAL010000044.1, read on the forward strand.
GTGGACGACGAATTGTCCATCGGCGACTACGTACTCTCGGGCGGCGAGCTGCCGGCGCTGGTGGTGATCGACGCACTCGCGCGCCTGCTGCCGGGTGCGCTGGGCGACGAGGATTCGGCACTGCAGGATTCGTTCATGCAGGGCTTGCTGGACTACCCGCACTACACGCGGCCGGAAGAATTGGACGGATTGCGAGTGCCGGCAGTGCTGCTCTCCGGCGACCATGCAGCGATCCGCCGCTGGCGTATGAAAGAGGCGCTGGGCCGTACCTGGTTGCGGCGCCCGGAACTGCTGGAAAAACTGGAATTGAGCGCTGAGCAGCGCGCACTTTTGGACGAATTCATCCGCGAACGCGGCGAACAGGACTTGAAAGGTACACGATCATGAACAAGATCATCGAGCAGATTGAAAAAGCCCAGTTGAAGGACGTCCCGGTGTTTGCGCCCGGCGACACCGTGGTGGTGCAGGTCAAGGTCAAGGACGGTGAGCGTGAGCGCCTGCAGGCTTTCGAAGGCATGGTGATTGCCAAGCGCAACCGCGGCCTGAATTCCTCGTTCACGGTACGCAAAATTTCCCACGGCGAAGGCGTGGAGCGCACCTTCCAGACCCACAGCCCCACCATCGGCGGTATCGAGATCAAGCGCAAGGGCGAGGTGCGCAAGGCCAAGCTGTATCACCTGCGTGATTTGTCCGGCAAGGCCGCCCGCATTCGCGAGAAGGTGTAAAACCGCCCCCGAACGCCGGTGTCCGTGCTGATACAATGACGGGTGCCCCGGGCACTCGTTTTTTTTTCTGCAGGCTCCGCTGCCGATGCACACCGGTTCCAGGCTTGGTTTGCTGGTATTGGCAATCACCTTGTCGCTGATTGCCTTGCCGGTCTGCGCCGCAAGCAAGCATCCGCACAAAGCCGCGCACAAGAAAACCCCGCCACCCGCGGCCAGCCCCCGGGCGCGACCGGCGCCCAATCTCAACGCCGCGCCGTCCCTGCAGGACATCAGCAGCTTCGCTTCGGCGGGCGCACCCAATTTAGCGTTGCAATTTATTGATCGCGACCAGCCCGATTTCGCCCAGGACCCGTCAGGCTGGATGGCCTGGGAGCGCGAGCGCGTTTATCTGTACCAGTTCAACCAGGATTGGCAGGCGGTGATTGCGCGCAGCGCCAAACTGCCGGCAAAGGTGGGCGCGGATTTTCGCAATTGGGAAGAAGTGCAGGCCGCGGCTGCCTGGTTGCAACTTGGCAAGGGTCACGAGGCGCGCGTGATCCTGCGCCGTTTGATCTGGAGCCCGGCAGCGCCGCCCGACGATGCTACGCTCAGCCAGTTGCGCCAACTTGTGCTGCGCAGCTACCTCGTGGATGAGAATCTCGGCGACGCCAAAACCGCGGTGATCCGCTATCGTCAGGATTATCCCAAGGACGCCGGCAACTGGCCGCTGCTGGAAGCGCGGCTGTTCCTGCGCACTGCGCAGCCGCATGCTGCACTCGATGTGCTGCACGGCAGCAAAGGCCCGGATGCCGAATTGCTTACGCTGTTGGCATCGCTGCGTGCCCACGCTGAACCCGCAGCAAAAGTGATGCGGCAGGCCGACAAGTTCGCCAATGACGCCAAGTTGCCGGTGGCGCAGCGCGTGCATGCCTGGTACGTGGTTTCGCAAGCGGCACTCGCGCTCGATGATCCCGCGGCGCACATCCAGGCGCTGCAAACTGGTCTCGGCCTGCAACCCGGACTGCTGGACAAGGATCCGGTGTTCGGCATCACGCCCGAGATGCTGTGGGACGCGTATCTCAATTACGGCGAGGACCTTGGCAATCAGCTGCAACTGGTGGTCGGCGACGATCAGGCGTGGTTCCTGGCGGCGTCCAACCGCTACGACGCCAAGCCGGTGCGCGCCTGCGCGCTGTTCGCCGTGGTGGCCTTCAATGCGCACAGCGCGCAACAGCAAGCGGTGGCGCATTGGCAGTTCGCGAGCCTGATGCAAAAACAGAAAAATGGCGGGGTGGTGTTGCGGCATCTTTATCTGGACTCCAAGCGCTTCCCGGCGATTGCCAGCATCCCGCCGGACGTGCGCTACATCCTGGCGAACGACGTGCTGGCCATGCCGAACATTCCGCTGGCCTCGCAGTTGATGCAGGGTCTGGATCAGCCGCCGCCGAATACCGATCCGGCCGTGTGGCAACTGCAGCGCGCGCACGTGTTCATTCTCGGCGGCCAGCCGGACGCCGGCATCGCCGCGCTCAAGCAATTGTTCGCGAGCGGCGCGCCGGTGGACCCGGGCGACGTGCTGCCGGTGCTGTTTGATTTGCAGACCATCGGCCGCAACCGCGATGCCATTCCGTTCTTCCAGGCGCTGCTGCAGGACAACAACCTGACATCGGATCAGCAGCGCCAACTGCTGTTCTGGATTGCGGATTCCTACAAGGGATTGGGCGATTACTCGCAGGCAGCGGAACTGTACCTGCGCTCGGCTACGCTTGCCGATCCCTACGCCATGGACAACTGGGCCAAGAGCGCGCGCTATCAGGCGGCGCAGATGCTCGCCAAGGCAGGATATATAGATGATGCGCGCAACGTCTATCAGGGCCTGCTGAATGCGACCAGCGATCCCAGCCAGCAGGCGCTGCTGCGTCACGACTTGCAGGCACTCATGCTGATGCCGGCCAAGCACGCTGACTCGCAACCCTGAGCGGACGGGACACTCGTGTTTCAGCGGGACGATCTCCAGTATCTCGATGCGGCGCTGGCGACACTGGAGGAGGGCTTCCGGTCGCTGCCGGCGTTCAAGATCGCTGTTGATGGCGAGCGTCTGCGCGCGGTGCTGCAGGAAACCGCGCTCAAGCTGCAGGACAATTTTCCCTATCCGCATCCGTTGTATGTGGGCCAGATGCTGAAGCCGCCGCATCCGGTGGCCCGGCTCGCCTACATGCTGGCGCTCTATCTCAATCCCAACAATCACGCGCTCGACGGCGGCCGTGCTAGTTCCGCCATGGAAAAGCAGGCGGTCGCGGAAATCGCGCGCCTGTTCGGCTATCAAACGCATCTCGGTCATCTGTGCGCGAGCGGCACCATTGCCAACCTCGAAGCCTTGTGGATTGCGCGTCACGCGCGTCCGCCAGGCGTGATGCTCGCCTCTGAGCAGGCGCATTACACGCACGCACGCATGTGCGAAGTGCTGGGCATGCCGTTTGAAACAATCAGTGCGGATGCTACGGCACGCATGGACCTGAATGCACTTGAAGATCGCTTGCGGCGCGGTTCCGTGGCCACGGTGGTCGCGACGCTCGGTACCACTGCGACCGGCGCGGTGGATCCGCTACCCGCAATCCTGCAGTTACGCGAGCGTTACGGATTCCGCCTGCATGTGGATGCCGCTTACGGTGGCTATTTCATTCTGGCCGACAATCTCGAGGGAGAAACGCGCGCAGCGTTTGACGCCATGCAGCACGCAGATTCCATCGTGGTGGATCCCCACAAGCACGGCTTGCAGCCTTACGGCTGCGGCTGCGTGCTGCTGCGTGATCCGGGCGAGGGCCGTCACTACAAGCACGATTCGCCCTATACCTATTTCACTTCTGGTGAGCTGCATCTCGGCGAAATCAGCCTGGAGTGTTCGCGCGCCGGCGCTGCGGCGGTGGCGCTCTGGGCCACGCAACGGCTGCTGCCCATGGAGCGCGGCGGAGAATTCGCCCGCGGACTGGAAGCCGGTCGTGAGGCTTCGCTGGCACTGCACCGGCATTTACAGGCCGACTCCGCATACCTCGCCGGACCCAGGCCGGAACTGGATATCGTGGTGTGGTCGCTGGCGACCAAGAGCCGCAGCGAAGCCAGCCGTCGGGCACAGGCGGTGTTCGATGCCGCCGCCCAGCGCAATCTGCATCTTGCGTTGTTGCGTGTGCCGGATGCGTTGGCCAAAAACTGGTGGCCCGAGCTGGCGGCCGATGCCGCCAGCGTGACGGCGCTGCGCTCCTGCCTGATGAAACCGGAACACAAGGACTGGCTGCCGCGCATCACCGAGATACTGGATACTGCCGCACATGCGGTGCTTGGCGCATAATGCGCGCCTGATCCTGTCCACATCCAACCACCTGCGGGATTGTCATACCCATGAGTGAAAAGAATTTTCTGGTGCGCATCTTTGGCGGCGCCTGGCGCACCTGGTATTTCTTGGTACGTTTCGTGATCGCGCTAGCGGTTACTTTCGTGGTGATAGTAGTGCTGGTCGCGGCTTTCGGTTCGCACAAACCGGGAGTGCCGTTTTCCTCGGCGCTGGTGGTGGATTTCCACGGCGATCTGGTGGAACAATTCTCCGGCGATCCGGTGCAAAGAGCCATCGCCAAGCTGCTGGGCCAGAAAGTGCCGCAGCAGACGCGTTTGCGCGACGTGGTTTCCGCCATCGAACGCGCCAAGGACGACAATCGCATCAAGGCGCTGGTGCTGGAAACCGATGATCTGGGCGGCGGCGGTTTTCTGGGCGGTGCGGCTCTGAGCGATCTGCGCGACATCGGCACTGCCATCCGCGATTTCAAGAAAACCGGCAAGCCGGTGTTTGCGCTCGGCGACTCCTACAGCCAGAGCCAGTATTACCTGGCCTCCATGGCCAACACCGTGTTTATCCATCCGCAGGGCCAGGTGTTCCTGCATGGCTACGGAATCTACCAGCCGTATTTTAAGGACGCGCTCGACAAGCTCGGCGTGACCGTCAACATCTTCCGCGTCGGCAAATACAAATCCGCGGTCGAGCCGTTCATGCTGAACGGCATGTCGCCGGCGGCGCGC
>JAGXAL010000045.1 GCA_018971605.1 Natronospirales bacterium
CCCAGCGGCGGTCCAGTTCCTTGAAACTGGTGAAACCCTCGGTGCTCGGGTTCACATGCTCGGCGTGCCTGGGAATTTGGCGAGAATCTTGTGCACGTCCTCGGCCACCGCCTGCTCCGAATAATTGTCCAGGCTGATCCAGTCTTTGGTCCAGCCGCGCCACACCAGGCGCTTGCTGCGGGCGTCGATGATGTCGAGCATGAGCGTGCCTTCCTCACGGCTCTGCACGTTGCTGCCCACCGGCACCACCACGTTGCCGAAGCCGTAAGGGTAATAGCCGCCGAAACCGATGGCGAAACTCGCGCCGCTGCTTTCCAATTTCTGCTTGCTCACGGTGTGATAAGTGACGGTGAAATCCGGCGACTGGTTAGCCGCCACCTGGGTGAAGCCGCGCGCCGTCAAATCCGCCACCACTGCGCGCTGCACCCGCTCCTCGAGGATCTGGCTGTCGAGGATCGGATTGGCCACCGGCCCGATGGGCGGGCTCACCCAGGCGAAAGTGTGCAGCCCGGAGAGGTTGGCGGTGTTGTCGCGCTCGACATACACGCGCGGCGCGCAGGCTGCGAGCGCCAGGACCGAAACCAGCAACAATGTCAGCGGCAGTTTGTGCATGCGGGCGGCACCTCGAAAACCACGGATTCCCGGCGTATTTGACAAGAGTTTAGCACGCGGGTTTCCGGCGGGACGCGGGATTTTGTACACTCACCGGTCTTGGGGACGGGTGTCAGCCGTAACACGGCCGCCATTACAGGCGTCAGGGGAAGCATGTCGAAAATAACGGACATTCCCTATTTGTCCTTGATCTATGCCGGCGCGCTGGCGGCCGGGGTCACGGCGGTGCTGGTATTTTTCTCCTGGCACACCGGCATGCTTATTACGGACCCGGTGGCGTTTGCCGGCTTCATCGTGTTTGGCATCGCCATCGCGTCTTACGGATTTCCCGCGCCGCACGTGGGCTACGTGTCCCTCGACCGGGTCGTGCAGTTTGCCAGCATTCTGGTGTTCGGCGCACTGCAGGCGGCGTGGATCGTGGGGATCGCGGCGCTGATCGCGCCGTTGCTTGCCTGGGACCGGGTGCGCGGCAGCGGCTTGCGCCTCACGCTGGTTCGCTGCCTGCACAACGCCGGTATGCTGGCGCTGGTGGTGCTGATCACCGGCTATTTGTACCAGTTCTTCGGCGGCAGCGTGCCGCTGCTGCGCCTGGATCCGCACGACCTGCTGCTGATCGTGCTGCTGGCGCTGTTCATGCAACTGCTGAACATGTTGTTGATGGCGGTGATCGCCTGGATGGAGGGCTACGACTGGCTGCACGCCTTCGGAATCTTCGCCGCCACCGTGGACGTGGCCGCGATTCCGCTCGCGGTACTCACCGCCCTGGTTTACAACCGTTTTGAATGGCCGGTCATGGTGCTGTTCCTCATCGTGCTGGCGATGATCGTGCTCATCGTGCGGCGCCTTGCGGATACGCGCCGCGTGCTGGAAGACAAGCTGGATACGCTCACGGCGGTCAACCGCGTGGGCCGCGCCATCAGCAGCTCGCTGGTGCTGGATGAACTGCTGGAAATGGTGTTCAGGGAATGTCGCAGCCTCATGAGTTTCGAAATTTTCATCCTGGGACTCTACGACGAGAGCGCCCACAGCATCGACGTGCGTCTGCACCACAATCCCAAGGGGCGCCAGCCGCCGCGGCGCCAGGATGTGGGCGTGGGACACCTGGGCTGGGTCATCAGTCACAACAAGCCGGCGTTCATGCGCAACTGGGAGCGCGAAACCGGCGAACTCAAGCGCATCCTCTACCAGATCGGCGACACGCCCCAGACCCAGTCGCTGATCGCGGTGCCCATGACTTACCGCGAGCGCGTGCTCGGCGTGCTCAGCGTGCAGAGCTACTCGGCCGACCGCTTCGATGAATCCCACGTGAGCCTGCTCATGAATTTCGCCAGCCAGGTGGCGGTGGCCATCGCCAACGCCGGCTTGTTCGCGGAACTGGAGCGCAGCCGCCACGAGCTTGAGCACCGCGTGGACGAGCGCACCCGCGATCTGGCCGCCAAGAACGACGAGCTGCGCGCACAGACCGAACGCGCCAATGCGCTCGCGGTGTCGCTGCGCGCGGCGCAGCGCAAAATCGAGATCGAACTCGCCAAGTCGCAGCAGGAAACCCGCCGCGACGAACTCACCGGTTTGTTCAACCGCCGCGCGCTGGATGAATTGCTGGTCAAGGAGGTCAATCGCGCGCAGCGTTACCAACGCAGCTTGGCGGTGGTCATGGCCGACATCGACCATTTCAAGTCGGTCAACGACCACTTTTCCCACATGGTCGGCGATGACGTGTTGCGCGCCATCGCCAACATCCTGCGGGCCGCGTGCCGCTCGCTCGACGTGATCGCGCGTTACGGGGGCGAGGAATTCCTGCTGTGTTTCCCGGAAACCTCGCGGCAAAACGCCGCGGCGGTCTGCGAGAAAATCCGCCAGCAGGTGGAGTCCCACGACTGGAGCAAGATTCAGCCGGGGCTGACGGTGACCATCAGTTTCGGCGTGACCGCGGCGCCGCCCGAGTATGACGTGGACACCTTGATTGCCGCGGCCGACCAGAAGCTCTACGAGGCCAAGTACTCCGGCCGTAACCGGGTGTGTGCCTAGCTGGCTACCACATAAGTGATAATTAGCATCATCCCGCCCACGAACACGCCCACCAGTGCGATCCAGTAGATACAGCCGATCAGCAGGTACTTCAGCAGCGTCTTGAAGAATCCCTGGCGGTAGTAGAACAGCATCGCCAGAAAAACGTAAATCACGATGTACCAGCCGAGAATCACATTGAGATAGTGAGCCGGCGCGGTCATCCAGGAGACATGTTGACCCAGGAGATGGGCGAGCACCATCACCAGCATGGTCACGAAAATGAAGGCATGGTTGTGCAGCGCGAAGATCAGGTGCTCCATGTAATAACGCCCGGAGCGCAGGTAGAAAATCTTCAGCAGCAGCGCCACCAGCGGCAGAAACACGAACATCAGCTTGGGCAGATAGCTTTCCATGGCGCTGATCACGCGGGTTTTGAGCTCGTTCTGGGTCATATTGATCTTGTGCCCAAAGAATGTGCCATTCACCATGTTGCCGGTGTCGTCGCTGCCGGTGAGCGTGTCGTTCTGGCTAAGCGAAGGGGCAGCAGTCACTTCGGTTTTGGAAACGGAGGCCTTGGCCGCGTGACTGGCTGCCGCTGGGCTGCCGGCCATGGCGTTCAGGATGGTCTGTTTTTGCGATTCGGTCAGATAGGGATTGTCACGTATCTCGCGCTGTTCCGCTGGCGTCAGCGGCTTGCTCGCTTGGATTGTCTTCACCGTTGGCGTTGGCTTCTCGTTGAAATGGAAGGAAGACGGCGAGGTCGTGCTCCAGGCCACCAGGAAAAACAGGATGCTGCTGAAAATATACAGGCGCAGCGGATTGATGTAGCGCACCCTCCGGCCCGCGGAGTATTCGCGCGACAGGAAGCCGGGGCGGAACAGCAGCGGCATCACGCTGCGGAATAACTTGGTGTCAAAGCCGAAATGGTTGCCGAAGAAATCCTGGATGTCGGCCCAGAGCGGCGCGGAGTACGTGTGACTCGGCTGGCCGCACTCGGCGCAGTATTTCCCGGTGAGCAGCGCGTTGCAGTTCATGCAGCGCAGCAGCGGCTGTGCCAGGGCGGCCGCGGTGTCCTGATCCAGGCTGAGTTCGCGGCCGCCGGCGTCGAGGATGCGGCGGCTGGAGCGCAGGCATTGGCCGAAATAACGCGTGCTCTCGGCGCGCATGCGCGCGGCGTGCTGGCTGAAATAATTGGCGAGGTCCGCGCGGCTCGCAAGCCGGTACTGCACCACGCGGCGCACGCTGCCCGCATCAACGCCGGGCGCAATCTGGTCAGGTGGCAGCAGGCGCGCGTCCAGAAATCCCGGCAGCTTCAGCATGTCGCGCAGATGCAGCTTGAGCCAGGCGTCGAAGCGCCGCGCCGTACGCCGCTGGATGTCGAGCGTGACCTCGTAGATGACCGCGGCGTCGGTGGCCGGAACGTCCGGCAATACGTTGCCCGTCAGGTCGGCGGTGTTCAATCCGTCACGGAATGGCTGACGGGCAAGGGCCGGGTGCCGAGCTCGTCCGGCGCGAAATCATCCACCGCACAGATTTCGGTGGTGAGTTCTTCCAGGCGCTGCAACTGCCGGGCCTCCTCGGCGTTGATCACGCCGGCGTCGTGCGCCGCCGTGATGCGCGAGGTGCCCGGCGCCAGCTTCAGCTGGCCGCTGCGCACCGCGAGGTGCAGCTTCTTTTCCAGCGGCGCAAGCTTGAGCACCAGCTCCAGCGCTTCGGCCATCATCCCGATGGGGCTGCTGCGGTCGGCGACATAGGTGTTCTGTGTGAGGCGGCTGCGCGCCCCGCCCGGCGTGCTGATGAGTACGGCGATGCGGTGGCCGCAGGCGTCGCTCGGCGCGGAATAGGTGCGGCCGCGCGTGAAGATCAGGAAACGCAGCACGCCGGCAATCACGCGGTTGGGGAAATTGCGCAGGAAGCCGTGCATCTGCTCCTGCAGGTGATACAGCGCCTGGCGGCAGGCCCAGTCCACCAGCGGCAGGTCCTCGGTCTGGCGCCCCTGATCCTCGTAGCGCTTGAGCACCGCCGAGGCGATGTACATGTAGCTCAGGATGTCGCCCAGGCGCGCCGAAAGTTTTTCCTTGCGCTTGAGCGCGCCGCCGAGCGTCAGCATGGCAGCGTCTGAGGCCAACACGAAGGCCGCGCTGAAGCGGTTGATGTGCTGGTAATAGCGGCGCGTATGGCCTGCTATCGGTACGCGTGTGAATTGGGCATTGGTGATCCCCAGAATCAGCGAGCGCGCCGCGTTGCTGAAAGCGAGTCCGACGTGGCCGAAGAGCGCATCGTCGAATTGCTTGAGCGCTGCCTGGTGTTCCTTCAGGGCTGCGGCGCGTTGTGAATTATTGCTCGCGGCACTCAAGGCCGTGGCGGCATGCTCTTCCATGGACGCCGCGCGCATTTCCTTGAGCACGTAGGGATGGCAGCGGATCGCGCCCTGGCCGTAGATCATGAGATTGCGCGTGAGGATATTCGCGCCTTCCACAGTGATGGCGATGGGGATGGACTCGTAGCCGCGCGCCAGATAATTGCGCGGCCCGAGCTGAATGCCCTTGCCGCCGTGGATGTCCATGGCGTCGTTGCCGACGATGCGCGACATCTCGGTCACGTGGTATTTGGAAATCGCGGCGCACACCGCGGGTTCCTCGCCTTGGTCGATCGCCCAGGCGGTCAGGGTGCGCACCGCTTCCATGGCGTACAGCAGCCCGCCCATGCGGCCCATGACCTCGTCCACGCCGTCGAAGCGGGCGATTGGCAAATTGAACTGCTTGCGCACTTGGGCGTAGGCGCCGGTGGCGTACACGCCGAGGCGCGAGCCGCCCGCGGTGTTCGAGGGCAAGGAGATGGCGCGACCCGCGCCCAGGCATTCCATCAGCATGCGCCAACCCTGGCCGGCCATCTTCATGCCGCCGATGATGGCGTCCAGCGGCACGAACACGTCGTGGCCGTGCACCGGGCCGTTCTGAAACGGAATGTTGAGCGGGAAATGCCGCCGGCCGATGCCGATGCCGGGCGTGGCGCGCGGAATCAGCGCGCAGGTGATGCCGTAGGCGTCCTTGTCGCCGGCTAAGTGTTCGGGATCGTAGAGCTTGAATGCCAGGCCGACGAGTGTGGCGATCGGCGCCAGCGTGATGTAGCGCTTGTTCCAGTTGAGCCGAATGCCGATAACCTCCTTGCCCTGCCACTGGCCCTTGCAGACCACGCCGTAATCGGTGATGGACCCGGCATCGGAGCCTGCGGTCGGCGACGTGAGCGCGAAGCACGGCACTTCCTCACCGGACGCGAGCCGCGGCAGATAGTGATTTTTTTGTTCCTCGGTGCCGTAGCGCAGCAGCAGCTCCGAAGGGCCGAGCGAGTTCGGCACCGCCATGATCGAAGCCGCGGTCGGGCTGCGGGTCGCCACCTTGGCGAGCGTTTCGGAATTCATCAACGCGGAAAATTCTTTGCCGCCGTATTTCTTGGGAATGATGTAGGCAAAGAAGCCCTGTTTCTTGAGATAATCCCAAACCTGCGGCGGCAAATCGCCCCATTCGTGGGTGATCTTCCACTCATCCAGCATGCCGCAGAGCGTTTCCACTTCGTGGTCGAGGAATGCCTGTTCTTCGTCGGACAGTTTCGGCGCCGGCGTGTCCAGCAGCTTCTTCCAATCGGGTTTGCCGCTGAAGAGCTCGCCGTCCCACCACACGGTGCCGGCCTCGAGCGCCGCGGCCTCGGTCTCGGACATTTCCGGCATGACCTTGCGGAATACGTCCAGGAGCGGCTTGCTGATCCAGTGGCGGCGCAGTTCCTTGATGTTGAGCGGGATGGCGATCGCCAGGAAGATGATCCAGAACAAAAGCGTCAACCAGTCCGGGCCGGTGCCGATGAGCGTGTAAACGATGAGGTACAGCAGATACAGGCCGGTGGCCACCAGTAGCGAGCTGCGCAGGTACAGAATCGTCAGGCTGTAGGCGATGAAAATGATGATCCAGAGGATGGCAATGGCGGCGGACACGGCTGAATCCTTGCTTGTTGTTGACGGGGCGGCGAACGCGCCGCCCCACGTATCATAAAACTATACCGCAGGCGGCATGGGGCGTTAAGTGCGCTGCTTACGACGCGCTGTTTTGCAGTCTGTCGAGCGTTTTGGGCGGGAAAGAAATGGTTTTCTGCGCGCGGAAATCGAAACAGACCGCACCGGTCTTGGCTTCGGCCACCGTGCGGCCGTCGGCTGCATGGCTGACACGGTAGTAGAAATCGCAGCCGCGGCTCACGAACTCGCCGGCGGCCACCTCGATGCGCAATTTATCTCCGTAGAAGGCCTGCGCGCGATACACCACGGCCGCGTCGGCAATCACGAAACCGATACCGTCGGCGCCGATTTCCTCGATGCCCAGCGACGCGAGAAAGCGCCGCCGTGCTTCGTGGATCAAGGTCAGCACCGAATCGTTGCCGAGGTGATTGCCGTAATTGAGATCGCCGACGCGCACCTCGAGTTCGGTGCTGAATGTGAATTTCTCAGGCAATTCGATTTTGATCCGCGACATAGTGCTATTCCTTAACTTGTAGGAGCGTGGCATGCGCGCGATTGGGAAATGCTATCGTGGCCACGGGCGCTCCTACATTTCTTTTCTTTAAGCTGTCTGCCAGGCAGCAATCAATTGTCGCGCCCGTTCGCGGGCACTGGCGGCATCCAAGGCGCCGCGCGCCACCGAATCCACGAAGTTTTCATGTTCGCGGCTGCGCAGCGCGTGTAGCGCCGCTCCCGCCTGCTGCGCGACGTGAAACAGCAGTGCACGCTCATCCGCCGTATATTGTTCCGCCGGCCGCGGACCGCAGACCAGGGCGCCGATTAACTTGCCGCGCACTGCCATGGAAAATACATAACCATCTTTGCCAAGTACGCTCGTCACCTCGTGCAGATCGGCTTCATGATCGCCAGCGCGCAGGCGCACGAAAGCCAGATCGTCCACCTCCACACGCTCGGGGAACTCCGCGTCGCCCTGCTGGCGGGCGCGCACGTAACCTTGCGCGTCACGCTCGTACAGGGCCACGCCGCGCGCGCGACTGTGATCGAATACCTGCCGCACCGTAAGGTCCAGCAGGTGTTCCGGCTGTTCGATGAAGCCGCAGGTACGCGCGAAGTCGTTGAGCGCCTGCTCGGCACGGTACTGACGGCGGAACACCAGACGATTGATATAGGTGTCGAGGTATTTGCGCAGGCTGCCGAGTACGATGCCGAGTGCCAGCGGCACGATCAGTTCCAGCAGCAGGCTCGCACCGCGTCCCAGTGTTTCACGCTCCACCAGGGCATTGATGGCGGCGAACACGCCGACCACGATGGCGGTGATCACGCCGTACACCAGCGTGCGGTTCAGCACGATATGCACGTCCACCAGACGGTGGCGCAGCAACGCATAACCGTAGCCCGCTACCGCCAGCAGAAACGCAGTCTCACTCAGAATGGCGAGCGTGAGAGCGGAAACCGGATTGCCGGCCTGGGTTGCAATGTAAGTCAACACGACCGCCAGCAATATCATTCCCGTACTGGCCAGAATCCAGCGGATGCGCAGCCGCTGTTCAGCGCCCGCACGTGTGTAGCCCAGCAGCAGCATCAGGAATGAAATCATGCCCAACCATATGCTGATCACCGGCAGTACCAATGCCGACACACCGTTCCAAGCGAGGTACACGATCCCCAGTGTGCGGGCGCAGGACAACAACACAAGCAAGGCGATTGAAATGGCAAATACCCACGTAAATGCGTGTTTCAAGGTAGACTTCAGCCCTTCTGCTACAACGGCATAGGCCATGAGATACAGGCCGGTCAACAAAAACTCGGCAATAATGCAATTGGCGAGAATATCCAGGAAAACGGCAACGCTGGCAGAAACCGGAATGCCGCGCAGACCATTAAGTATGATGACATTCAAAGACATCAACCCCAGGCCCCAGGCAGCCAGATTCCTGCCGCGCCACAACGCCAGCAGCCCCAGCACCAGGAAAGCGAACATCAACACATAGGCCAGTATCTGATTGACAGGGTTGAACGCGGTTTGCGGTGGCGCTTGGCTGGTTACGGGCACCGTCAATATCCGGTTTCCGCGGCGCACTACGACATCGTAGCTCAGCCCCGCCTTGATGGCTTCGCTCAGTAACACCGCCGCGCGTGCTGCCGGAGTCATCTGTTTTATTTCCAGTTGGTCTCCGACTTGAAGCCCGGCCGCAAGCGGCATGCCTCCCGGTGCGCGCACATAGATGGCCGAGCCCTGGTGCGTGATGCCCACCGGCAATCCTGCGTGGGTGTTGTTGAAGAAAGCCAGTTGGATAAAGGCGGCCACGGCTACCACGCTCAATAATCCAAAGAACCAGACGCGACGATTCATGGCGCAACTCCTTTGAAAAGGGCCGCAGCAATGTACTCCTGAGGTGCTTTGTGTGCAGCCGATCCGGTTACGCTGGCTGGACGCGTGTGGGTTTTTGGGCGTAGGCTGCGCGCTCTTTGGAAGGCTGGCCCGGAACCAAATGCCGGATGCGCTGTCCTGACTTCATCAGTGTCGTCCGATCACAATAATCCCCAGAGGAGATTCTCCGTGAAGACATTCCGCGTGTTGACTGCCCTTGTCCTGTGCGCCATGGTCTTGCCGGCGTTTGCGGCCGACAAGCCCTCCGCGCAGCCCGCAGCCCCCGCCGGCGCGGCTTCAGCCACGCCCCAGGAATCCACCACCACCGGTACGGTGACGGTCGAAGGCCAGACCATCCATTACAAAGCCGTGGCCGGCACCATCATTTTGAAAAACAAGGATGACAAGCCTACCGGCAGCATGTTCTACGTGGCCTATTTCAAGGACGGCGCCAACGCCAACAACCGGCCGGTGACCTTCTTCTACAACGGCGGTCCCGGTTCCTCGACGGTGTGGCTGCACATGGGCGCTTTCGGCCCGCAGCGCGTGGTGACCGCGGACCACACGCATACGCCGGCAGCGCCTTACGGCTTGGTGAACAACGACTACAGTCTGCTGGACGCCACCGACGAAGTGTTCATTGACGCCATGGGCACCGGGTTCTCGCGCGTTCTCGACAAGGAGCATGGCGGCGAAGGCAGCCCCAAAGATTTCTACGGCGTGGACGAGGACGGGCGCACGTTTGCACAGTTCATTACGCAGTTTCTCTCCAAATACGGCCGCTGGAACTCGCCCAAGTACCTGTTCGGCGAGAGCTATGGCACCACGCGTTCGGCGGTGCTCGCCAACGATCTCGAAACCAACGACGATGTGGACCTGAACGGCGTGATCCTGTTGTCGGAGATTCTCAACTTCGATCTGAACACGGACTTCCCGCAAATCAATCCGGGCGTGGACCTGCCGTACGAGTTGATGCTGCCGACTTTCGCGGCTACCGCCTGGTTCCACCACAAGCTGCCCAATCAACCGGGCGACCTGCACGCATTCCTGCAGCAGGTCGAGCAGTTCGCCATGGGCGACTACGCCAAGGCCTTGCAGGCAGGTGCGACGCTCGATTCCGCCAGCAAACAGCAAATCGCCGAGCAGTTGCACAACTACACCGGACTGCCGGTGAATTATCTGTTGAAAGCCAACCTGCGCGTGAGCGGTCCGCAGTTTGAGCACGAACTGTTGAATGGCAACGACGATCTCGCCGGCCGGCTGGACACGCGATTCTCTGGACCCGCCATGGATCCGCTGGCCGAGCAGGCTGCATACGACCCGCAGTCCGCGGCCATCAGCTCGGCCTACGTGTCGGCGTTCAACAACTACGTGCGCAAGGATCTGAAGTTCGGCGACAACATGGTGTACAACCCGGAAATTGACGTGTTCGCGTTCTGGGACTTCAAGCACCAGCCGCCGGGCGCGCCATTCGCGCTGCCGTTCACGCCCAACGTGATGCCGGATCTGGCTTCGGCCATGATCTACAACCCGAATCTCAAGGTGTTGCTGAATTCTGGATATTTCGACCTGGCCACGCCGTTCTACGCGGCGGTGTACACCATGCACCACCTGCCGATGCCGGACCGGCTGCAGAGCAATATCCAGTATGCGTTCTACGACTCCGGTCACATGGTGTACGTGCATGTGCCCTCGCTCAAGGAGTTGCACGACAATACTGCCAAGTTTATCGAGTCAACGCACAGCGCACAGTAAAAGCACACACGCAGAACGCAAAAGGCCGCAGGTGAACCTGCGGCCTTTTGTTTTGATCGCATCAGCCAGGGTCACGCGCCTAGCAAGTTTTTCACGCCTTCACGTTCTTCCAGCAATTCCTTTTCGGTCGCCCGCATGCGTTCGCGCGAGAAGTCGTTGGGCTTGAGGCCTTTCACGATCTTGTACTGGCCCTTGGCGCACACCACCGGGAAGCCGTAGATGATGCCCTTGCCGATGCCGTAGCTGCCATCCGAGGGCACGCCCATGCTGACCCACTGGTTTTTGGTGCCGAGCACCCAGTCGCGCATGTGGTCGATGGCGGCCGCGGCGGCGGAGGCTGCGGACGAGGCCCCGCGTGCCTTGATGACGGCCGCGCCGCGCTGCTGCACCGTGGGGATGAACTCGCTGGTAATCCAGTTCTGGTCCACCAGCTTTAGTGCCGGCTTGCCCTTGACCGTGGCCTGATGCACGTCGGGATATTGCGTCGAGGAATGATTGCCCCAGATGACCAGGCGTTTCACGTCGTTTACATGTGCGCCGGTTTTGACGGCGAGCTGCGACATGGCACGGTTCAGATCGAGACGCATCATCGAGGTGATGTTTTTCGCCGGGATGCGCGGGGCGTTCGCGGCGGTAATCAGCGCGTTGGTGTTCGCGGGATTGCCGACCACCAGCACCTTGACGGATTTCTTCGCGGCGGCATTTAAGGCTTTTCCCTGCGCCGAAAAGATTTTGGCGTTCTCGAGCAGCAGGTCCTTGCGTTCCATGCCGGCGCCGCGCGGTCTGGCGCCCACCAGGATCGCGTAATCCGCGTCCTTGAAGGCCACTTCCGCATTGTCGGTGGCCACCACGCCGGCCACCAGCGGGAAGGCACAGTCGTTGATTTCCATGACCACGCCGCCGAGCGCGCCCTGCGCCACCGGCAACTCCAGCAATTGCAGAATCACGGGCTGGTTCAGGCCGAACAGGTCGCCGGCCGCGATTCGGAACACGAGCTGATAACCGATCTGACCGGCAGCGCCGGTAATGGCGATGCGCACAGGTTTTTTGTTTGCGGGCATAAACGACTCCAGTTGAATACCGCGGGCGCCCACAACGGGCGCGACAGGCGAAAACGGGAAGCGCGAATTTTAGCACCGGCACGCCGCCGGGTCAGGTCAGGGAAGATCGGTAATGCGCGCGCCCAGCGCCAGTGCGAAGCCAATGCCGAATGCACGCGAAGGCGTCTGGAATCCCGGATGCAGGTCGCCGCCGAGCACGCGGCGCGCCGCCGCGACCGCGGCGCGTGCCGTGAAGCTGTAGCCGTTGCCGCAGCGCAGTTGGCTTTGCAGCGCCTGACCGGCTTGGTTGCGCACTTCGCCCCAAATCAGGCTCTGGGTATTTCTGCGGGTCGCCGCATCGGGTCCCGCAAGGCCGGCAGCTGCACGCCGCCGCAACAAGCTTTGCAGCAGAGCGCTGCGCAACACAACACCGAAATGGCGACTCAGGCGCAGTGCACGAATCTGGCGCGCCGGCAATGCGGCGTAGGTTTCGATGTTGGGTATGCCGGTGCTGTACCACGCGGTCGCGACATCTCCCCAGGGAATGCTGGTCACGGTGCGGGTGTGACCTTCACCGAAATCCACGTCGCGCATCTTCCAGGCGGCGGGGACCCGCGCAATGCGGCCATCGCGGCGCACCGCGCCTGCCTGGCCGAGGGCTTCCAGCATGGTGCGCCGCGTGCCGCGCGAAAAACCGCCACCACCGTGAAACGCGAGCGCCAAATGATCGGCATCCGGCATGCGGTTTTTCAAATGCGTCGCCAAACAATCGGTCGGCACCACGTCGAAGCCCACACCGGACAGCAGTATGACGCCGGCTTTAACCGCGGCATCGTTGAGCGCCGCCACGGCTTCGAATACGGCGATTTCGCCGGTGATGTCGAGATAGTGCAGCTTTTGGCGCAGGCAGGCTTCGACCACGGGCCGGAAGGTATGCGCAAAGGGACCGGCGCAGTTGAGCACCAGACGCTGGTCTTTCACGGCTTGGTCCAGTGCCGCCTGATCGTTCAGGCCGAACACCGCCGACGGCAGGCCGTAGCGTTCCGCCAGAGCTTTGACCTTCTTCGCGTTGCGGCCGGCCAGTAGCGGCCGCAGTCCCTGCTCCAGGGCCTCCTCGACGATGAGCGTGCCGGTGTAACCGTAAGCGCCGTAGATCAGCATGCCGAGCGTTCTCCTGACGACCTTGCGAGTATGCCTTAGCGGGTGGCGGCTTATCGGGGAACCGGCTGACAAACGTACGGACATGCCCACACCATCGCTTTGTCAGCATCGTAAGCCATTGAATAGAAAAAGGTTATGAACGCTTGCAAAAATAATCCTCCCAGGACTTGCTATTTCTATTTCTAGTGTTATAGTTATCTACAACACCACTACAAACGGCCAACCGGCCGGGTACATGGAGAGCAAGGAGAACCGTCATGAACAGCACCGGAAAATTGATTTTCACACTGGTGATTGCCGCGAACCTCACGGCCATTGCCGTGGCGAGCGGCATGAACCTGCATCGGCGCGCCGTTGAAGAAGCCCGGGTCATCCCGTTGGCCAAGATCGTGGTCACGCCGCCGAACGCCGAGGCCCAAAGCGTCGAACTCGCCACCATAGTGGTCACCCCCACGGAGGCTGACTGGCGTTTCGCGGCAGCCCACGGGCTGCGCAGGCCCGGAAGTGATAGCGCTACCGGATCTGCAGCCGGCATCGAGGCTGTCGCAGACCA
>JAGXAL010000046.1 GCA_018971605.1 Natronospirales bacterium
AGCCGGCATCTTTTTTCGCTCATCAGTCGTTCATTGGAGATCGGCGTAAGCGCTTCTTGTTGCCATGCTGGTGTTTGCTGTCGAGCCGCCGTTTGCGCGAGGCACGCGTCGGCTTGCTGCGCCGGCGCGGCTTGGGAACTTCCGCCGCCTGCCGAATCAGTGCCTGCAAACGTTCCAGGGCATCCGCACGATTGCGCTCCTGCGAGCGGAAGCGCTGCGCGAACAGGCTGAGGACACCATCGGAATTTATCCGCCGACCCGCGAGTTTGAACAGGCGCGAGCGCACCGCATCGGGCAGAGCCGCACTGCGCAGCACATCGAAGCGCAGCTCCACCGCCGTCGAGACCTTGTTAACGTTTTGACCCCCGGGTCCGGAAGCACGCACAAAACGGAATTCCAACTCCGAATCACGTAGCCGGATGCCGCGTGCAACCTCGATGCTGTGCGCGCGAATCAGACGCCGGCCTCCAGCTCGGCAATGCGGCCAAGATCAATGCCGAATTCCCGGGGATCCACTACGCGTTTGATAGACCATTTCGGCTCACCGCCACCAGGCGTGGTTCTGGCGAGATTCACCAATGGCCGACGTTCGTAAGGCTTGCCCTCCGCGTCGCGGATGAGCATGACGATCGGGCGCAAGCGGCTGGCGGGATTGGTGGACATGACGATGCCCAGAATCCCCTTGTTCAACTCCACCAAACTGCCGATGGGATAAATGCCGATGCAGCGGATGAACTCCTGCATCATGTCCTCGCCAAAATCACGCGGCGCCCAATGGAACATCATGTTGAGGCCGGTGTGCGCCGGGATACCCTCGTGATACACGCGGTTGCTGGTGATATCGTCGTACACGTCGGCTATCGCCACGATGCGCACGTGCACCGGAATTTCCTCGCCCTTCAGCCCGAAGGGATAACCCTGCCCGCTGATGCGCTCATGGTGCAGCTGCACGATTTCCAGGCATTTCTCCGACACCTCCTTGTGCTTGCGCAAGATGTTGAAGCCATCCACCGGATGCTTCTTCACGATGTCGAACTCATCCTCGGTGAGCAGCCCGGGTTTGTCGAGAATCGAAACCGGCGTGCGCATCTTGCCAATGTCGTGCAGCAGTGCACCCAGGGCCAGTTCGATGATGGAATCCTTGGACAGGCCCAGATGCATGCCGAACACGATTGAGAGGATGCAGACATTCAGGCAGTGGGAAGCCGTATATTCGTGCTTGGTTTCAAGGTTGGTGAGCCACAGAGCCGCGGCCGGATTGCCGGTCGCCTCGTCCACCATTTCCATGGTCAGGAGGCGCGCTTCACGGGTATCGGCGCTGCGCCCAAAACGCACGTCGCTCAGCAGCCGTTGCACATGCCGGTGCAGCTTGCCGCGCGTGGCCAGCACCTTGCGCATGTCATGACGGAAGCTGTCGCGTCCGCGCCAGCCAAGGCCGGTCAAGTCGGTGCGCGCCTGGGTAACCGTTACCGGCTGAGTGGCACCGCGGCTGACGGTACGTGGGCGGGAACTGGGTGTCGTGGCCGTATGTTCCCGGCCCTCGTCTATGTAGACGTATTCGCAGGTCTTCTGGAGCGTGACCAGCTGCTCCTGAGACTCCACCGGGAACCCCTGAAACGGGAACGGGCTCTCGAGCCAGGGCCGGTCGAGCTCAGTCACATACATGCCCAACTGCAGGTCCGAGACAGTAATTTTCCTCATAGGTGCCCATTATGCCAGCGGCTCCGGGCCTTCGGCGGGGCGCAGGGCAGCCACACCCGTACTGCGCCTCTGGCTGCCCGGCTTGGGGCAGGCTAGAATAGCGGCCCCTTAGCCAGGCCACCCACCCCCACGCGGAAGCCTGCCTAGATATGGATGGGGAAGACACCAAGCAGGGACAAACAAGGCGTGACCTCCGTCAACGGAGACGCCTACGCTGCGTTGGGGATGCGGGGAGGGTCAGGGCAACCTGGTCACCCGGATTTATCGCAGTTTTACAACTTCAACTTGCTACGGAGTACTCGAGATGAAACGTCAAGTATTGGTTGGTCTGATTGGCGCTGCGCTGTTCGCGTTCGCGGGTGCAACCTTGGCCCAGGCCCCAGCGCAGGCCGGCGCCCAAGCTCCTGCTGCCAGCACCGCCCCGGCGAAGAAAGCAGAGGCTAAGCATGAGATGACCCATAAGAAGGCAGAGCACAAGAAGTGGGAGCACAAGAAGTCCCACCACAAGGCCATGAAAAAGAGCAAGGCTCCAGAAGCCAAAACTCACTAAGCATTGCCTGATCGGCACTGGCTGGAAGGCACTTTTCCAGCTGGTTTATGCAAAAGGCGCGGCTCAGTCCGCGCCTTTTTTTTATCTTGCAATCAACTACTTAGGTAGGAATAGAAGCCGGAGTGCCGTTCCGTATGACGCCCACCACCACCCCCTCAAGCACCAGCCCTGAGGCGCCACCTTCTACCAAGATAGGTTGGAAGTCGGGATTCGCCGGCTCCAGCCAAACCTGCGAGCCCCTGAGCCGGTAACGCTTTACCGTCACTTCGTCACCCAGCCTTGCCACCACAATCTGCCCGCTGCGTACCTCTGGAGAGCGGTGGATGGCCAGCAAATCGCCGTCGAAGATGCCCGCATCCCGCATGCTCATCCCCCGCACCCGCAGCAAAAAATGCGGTTTAGGGTGGAACAGGCGCGGATCGAGGCGATAACGCGCCTCGATATGTTCTTGGGCCAAAAGAGGACTGCCCGCCGCTACCCGGCCGACTACCGGGAGACCGGGAGGATCGGTAATTCGGATTCCCCGGGCAGCGCCGGGCAGTAACTCAATCATACCCTTTCGAGCCAGGGCCCGCAGATGGTCTTCAGCCGCATTGGCCGAGCGGAATCCCAGATGACGAGCAATCTCGGCACGCGTAGGTGGCATACCGGTTTCTGCTATAACCTCTTGAATAACATCAAGAATATTTTGTTGTTGTGTAGTAAGCTTTGCCACGTCGAGATATCTAGATACTGTATGCGTATACAGTCTAACCTTTTTCTGGATCAATTCAAGCGCATTTAGCCAAGACTCTCGGAACGTGCCTCTTCCCAACGGTCCACAGCGTTGACCATCGCAAGGGCGGCTTCCAGCAACAGCCGGTCCCCCTGCTCTGCTTCCTCGGCCATATAGGCAGCAAACGCCTGCTCGATACAGGCATCCTGGGGCCCCAAAGCCCCAGCCTTGCGCAGTATCCGGTAGGCCCGCGGCAAGGCCGCAAGGCAGTCCTGTACCTCGTCGACGGCCAGCCCCGAGCGTGCGAACACCAGCGCACAGACCGCGAGCGGCACCGACTTGAGCTCGTCCTGTAGCACAGCTGTGGTCGCCCCTGCCCGATAACAGCGCACCAGCGTAGTCACCATGGCTAGCAGCGCCAGCATGGATGCCATGTCGTGGAATAAATCCGGATCGTTGCGGCTCGCCGCCACCGCCGCTGCCGCCTTGAGTGCCGGCGCAGCCAGCAGCCGGTATTCGTCCGGGCTCAGCAAGCCGTCCGGGTGCCGGGATTCAAGCTCGCCGGCCGCCCGGTTCACGGGTCGCGCCCTGCTTCGTCGGCTTCAATCACTTCTTTCTCGCGTTTCGCGGCCGCGAGCCACTCGCGCACTGCCGGATGCTGTTGGGCGGTGCTTAGGTAATCGGCGGCACTGCCCGCAAGCGCGACGCCGTAGGTCGGGAAGCGCAGCGCCAGCGGAATGCACATGCAATCCGCAATCGTGAAACGCCCGAACAGCCACGGCCCACCTTTCCCATGACGGCTGCGGCAGCTGTCCCACATGGCAGTCACTCGCTCGATTTCGCCATCAAGTTCGGCCGTGCGCGGCACATGCCGGCCCGTGGCCCGGCAATTGAACGGATATGAATTGCGGATGACGGTAAAGCCGGAGTGCACTTCGGCGCTCACCGAGCGCGCCTCGGCGCGTGCCGCGATATCCTGCGGCCATAACTCCGCCTTCGGGAAGCGCTCGGCCAGATATTCGCAGATCGCGAGCGAATCCCAGATGGCCTGATTGCCGGCGCGCAGTGCCGGAACCTTGCCTGCCGCCGAATACTCGAGCAGCTTCTGCTTGTAGCCGGGTACAAACAGCGGCACCACGACTTCTTCAAAAACCGCGCCCGCATGCCTGAGTGCCAGCCACGGGCTCATGGACCAGGGTGAATAGGTTTTGTTGCCGGTGACAAATAATAATTTTTCCATCTTGGTGTCTCGCTTCATCGACCGATGGGCCGCATGTCGGCGTAACGCGCGCCGGCGGCACTGTGTTTCGGAAACGCGGCCGTGATGCCTTGCAAATCAGCCGGACTCAAGCGTACGCCGAGGGCCGCGGCATTTTCCTCGAGATACTTGCGCTGCTTGGTACCGGGAATCGGCACGATATCCTCACCCTGCGCCAGCAGCCAGGCAAGTGCAATATGCGAAGGCTCAACGCCATGCGCTTCGGCAATCTGTCGTACCCGCCGGGCCAATTCCAGGTTCTTCTGAAAATTCTCGCCTTTGAAACGCGGGTTCTCGCGCCGCCAGTCGCCCTCCGGCAAGTCGGCAAGCCTGGGGAAACGTCCGACAAGGAAACCACGGCCCAACGGGCTATAGGCCACAAAGCCGATACCCAGCTCCCGTACCGTCGGCAGGATTTCGTCCTCCGGGTCCCGGGTCCACAGCGAATACTCGGTTTGCAGTGCGCTGATGGGATGTATTTGATGCGCGCGCCGGATCGTGGCGGGCGCGGCTTCCGACAAGCCCAAGTAGCGCACTTTACCGACTGTTATCAGTTCGGCCATGGCGCCCACCGTTTCCTCAATGGGCGTATTCACGTCCACCCGATGCTGGTAATAAAGATCAATGCACTCCACGCCCAGCCGCTTGAGCGAGTCCTCACACGCGGCACGCAGGTATTCAGGTCGGCCGTTGATGCGCCGCGCCTTGTTATCGGCGCTGCGCTCGATGCCGAACTTGGTGGCAATCACCACCTGAGCGCGCCGGCCTTTGAGGGCCTTGCCTAGCAATTGTTCGTTGGTGAACGGTCCGTACATATCGGAGGTATCGAAGAAATTCACGCCCAGATCCAGGGCGTGGTGAATGGTGGCGACGGATTCGGCCTCACTGCCGCCCACGTAGAACTCCGACATCCCCATGCAGCCGAGGCCCAGGGCCGATACTGTAAGCCCCTGCCGGCCGAGTTTGCGTTGCGGTACGGAAACAGCCATGCCTCACCTCCGGAAAACACCGGCGGCGTGCATTTTACTCCGGCCGGCTTCAGAGCTTCGCGTACTTCAGGCGCAAAGCATTGGCTATCACCGAGACAGAACTGAAAGACATGGCGGCAGCCGCGATCATCGGCGAGAGCAGCCAGCCGAAGAACGGATACAACACGCCTGCGGCCACCGGTACGCCTGCGCTGTTGTACAGAAACGCCCACCACAGATTCTCGCGGATGTTGCGCACCGTCGCCTGCGACAGCCGGCGTGCGCGCAACAGTACGCGCAGATCACCCTTTACCAGCGTCACCGCTCCGGTTTCCATGGCGATATCCGTGCCGCTGCCCATGGCAATGCCCACATCGGCCGTGGCCAGCGCCGGCGCGTCGTTCACGCCGTCGCCGGTCATGGCGACTTTCCGGCCCTCACGGCGCAGCCGCCGCACCACCTCGGCCTTGCCTTCGGGTGATATGCCGGCAAGCACTTCATCGAGTTGGAGTTTTGCGGCCACGGCGCGCGCCGTGGTTTGGTTGTCGCCCGTGACCATCACGAGGCGCAAGCCTGCACGCTGCAATCCTGCAAGTGCCGCCGGCGTGGTCTGTTTGACCGGGTCCGCCACGGCAATAAAGCCCGCAGCCACGCCCGCCACCAGCACGTACATGACGGTCGCGCCCTGGCGGCGTTGCGCATCTGCGGCTGCGGCCAACCGCGACACATCAACCTTGAACGTGGTGGCCAACTGGTCATTGCCAAGCGCTACGGCTTTTCCCGCGATCTCGCCTTTCACTCCCTGGCCGGTGATGGATTCAAAATGCCCGGCGTTTCCGATCGGTAGCCCGCGTTCCCGCGCGGCAGAAACGATTGCGGCGGCCAATGGATGTTCGCTGGCCTGTTCCAGTGCCGCGGCCAATGCCAGCAGCTCGTCTTTCGGGATTTGACCCATGGATTCCATGGCCACGACTTTGGGTTTGCCTTCCGTCAGCGTACCTGTCTTGTCGAGCAACAGGGTGTCCACTTCGCGCAGGCGTTCCAGCGCCGCTGCATCGCGGAACAGCACACCCGATTGCGCGCCCTTGCCCATGGCCACGACGATGGAGATTGGCGTGGCGAGTCCCAGCGCACAGGGACAGGCAATGATGAGTACCGCGACTGCGTTGACCAGCGCATGCGCCAAGGCGGGCGACGGTCCGGCAAAGTACCAGACGATGAAAGTGAGTACCGCGATCAACACCACCGCAGGTACAAACCAGCCGGACACCTTGTCGGCCAACGACTGAATCGGCGCACGGCTGCGCTGTGCTGCGGTCACCTGCGCCACGATGCGTGCGAGCAGCGTATCCGCACCCACCTTCTGCGCGCGCATCACCAGACTGCCCGTGCCGTTAAGTGTGCCGCCAGTGACCGCATCGCCGGCGCGCTTGGCCACCGGCAATGATTCGCCGGTCACCATGGACTCGTCCACGGCACTAGCGCCTTCTTCCACAACGCCGTCCACCGGAAGTTTTTCGCCAGGCCGTATCCGCAGCCGATCGCCCACCTGCACTTCGGCGAGAAGCACATCCCGCTCACTGCCGTCGGCAGCGATGCGATGCGCCACCGGCGGTGCCAGATTCAACAGCGCACGAATCGCAGCTGAGGTCGAATGACGTGCGCGCAACTGCAGCACTTCGCCGAGCAGCACCAGCACCGTGATGACGGCCGCGGTCTCGAAATACACCGGCAACATACCGTCGCGCATGCGCAAGATCTGGGGAAACATCTGCGGAAATGCGAGCGTGATGACGCTGTAGAGATACGCCACAGCCACGCCCAGACCAATGAGCGTGTACATGTTCAGGCTGCGGTTCAGCAGCGAATGCCAGGCGCGCACGAAAAACGGCCAGCCGCCCCATACGACTACCGGCGTTGCCAGCGCGAGTTCGATGATGCCCCAGGCGGATGCCGGCAACAGCGGCAGCCATGGCCGCATGAGCCACGCGCGCATGGCGACAATCACCAGCGGCGCAGTGAGCACGACGCCGGCCCAGAAGCGCAGCGTCATGCTGCGCAATTCCGGATTGACCTCCTCCGCAGGCGCGGGCAACATGGGCTCCAGTGCCATGCCGCAAATCGGACAGGTGCCGGGCGCGTCGCGCACGATTTCCGGGTGCATCGGGCAGGTCCACAGCTGTTTGGCGGTTGCCGCCGGCATCACTGGCTCCAGTGCCATGCCGCATTTCGGGCATTGCCCCGGATGATCCTGAATCACTTCCGGATGCATGGGGCAGGTGTATTGAGTAACTTTTGACTGCGTTGGCGAAGCGGCGACTTTGTTTCCGCTGTGGCAATGGCCGCAGCCGTGGGAGTGTTGATGCATGGAATGACTTTTTATGATCGATAAGGAAGGTTTTTAGTTGCCGAAGCGTTTGAGGATGTCGTACAGCTCATCGAGCTTGGTCTGGCGCGCGCGCGCATCGCCGCTCTCGATGGCGCCGGCCACGCAATGCTCGATATGCGTCTTGAGAACGCCCTGCTCGACCGAACGCAGCGCCGCCTGCACCGCGCGAATCTGGGTGAGAATGTCAGCGCAGTAGCGTTCTTCCTCCACCATGCGCACCAAGCCGGCGGCCTGACCCTGGATGCGTTTGAGACGCGGCAGTTGGGATTGATGCCCCGGATGTTTCATGGCCTATACCATACCCCTCTATGGTATATAGGTCAAGCTGCCCCTGCCATGCGCATCCGAGGTTTCGAACGCTGCACAACAACTGTTCGGGAACGAATAATCCGAGTTCCGCGATTTGTGGGAGCGGCATCCCTGTCGCGATTGATATCATCGCGTCTGCAAGGCGCCCCTACAAAATCTTCATAGGAGCAGCCCCAGGTCGCGACAACATAGCACGCAGCACAAGGCGTTCCACGGTGCGCAAACGCACCCTACATCATTGCTGCGGCTTGGAGACGGTGTCGTACTTTTGTACGAGTTGCCGGAAGCGCGGGTCACCGCGCAGCGGCAGCCACACTGGGCTGATGCTGATGTCGCTACAGGCGACCGGAAAGCTGGCGCAGAACTTTGGCAACTGTTCCAGCGCGGTGGGGTTCTGGCCCAGCGCCAACTCGAGCTGGATCACGTCGTACATGGAGGCAGGATCGAGATCGGCGCGCCGGCCGAGCGCCTCCACCGCGGCCAGCGCCTGCACGTGCAGTTTAGGATCGAGCAGCGACTGGTAGCTCAGCAGGCCTGCGGCCGCCAGCGCCTTGGCGAGTCCCGTATTGGGCTCGGTGAGATCGAAGGCCTTCACCGCATCTTGGTTGCGGTGCAGCAGCGAATAGGTCAGCGCCAGAGCGAACGCGCTGTCGGCACTGTGCGGGTCCAGCCGCACCAATGCTTGCAAGGGCGCCAGCGCCTGCGCGTATTTGCCGAGGTCCAATTCATAGATGGCGAGATTGTTTTGCGCGGTGGCGTCGTCGGGATCGAGCTGCACGGCTTCCAGATCCTGCGCCAGCGCTTGCTTCAGCGGCAGCACGTTGCCGTAATCCAGATGTGCGTTGGCATTGCTGGGATCGATCGCCAGCGCGCGCTGGTAGCCGGCCCTGGCCTCGGCAGTCTTGCCTTCCGCCACATCGGCATTGGCCAGTTCAATCAGCGCATTTACGTTGTGCGGGTCCAGCGCCAGTGCCTTGTTCGCTTCCTCGCGCAGCTTGGGCAGAGCATCCTTGAGTGGCAGCGTGGAGAATTGGGTCAGGTCATTCCAGGCGCGCGCCAGCCCACTATGGGCGTCGGCGTAATCCTGATCGAGTGCGATGGCTTGTTGGTACAGCGTGCGGGCCTGCTCGAAGGGCGCGGCGGTGTGAGCCTTGTCCATCAGCGCGCGCGCCTGCAGCACCAGGTCGTGCGCTTGCGGGTTCACCGTGGGCGCAGTGCCGAGACTCGCAAATTTGACTTGCAAGGCTTGCGCGATGGCTGCAGAAATCTTGTCCTGTACCTGAAAGATATTGGCCAGTGTATCGTCGTAATGCGACGACCATATCTGCGCGCCGGTGCGCGTGTTCACCAGTTCTGCGATCACCCGCACCTGACCACCCTCACGCTCGATGCTGCCGTGAACAAGGTTCGCGACATTCAGCGCCTTACCAATTACAGTCGGAGTTTCGCTGCTGTTGCGGTAGTGGGAGGCCGTATCCCAAGCGATCACGGTGAGCGCGGCATTCTGGCCGAGCGCGTTGGTAAGTTCCTCAGTGATGCCGTCGCTGAAGTATTGCTGTTTCGGATCGTTATCGAGGTTGGTAAAGGGCAGCACTACGAGCGTATCTTCGGGCGGATTAAAAACGGGTGCGGCAGCAGCGGGGTGGGCCGCAGCTTGTTCGGCAATGAGGCGGGCTTCGTGGCGCTGATCCAGGTGCAAGGCGAACACGCCGGAAACCGCCGCGGCGGCGACCACCAATACCGACACGCTTGCATTGAGCTTCCAATGAAGTTTCTGCCAGCGGGTGTATTTGGTGGGATCTTTGGGTTTGACCAGCGTCCAGGCGAGCGCCACCACGATCGGGAAACCGGCCCCGAGAATGATGATGACCGCCGGGAAGGCTCCACCCCAGCCAAAGGCCGGCAAGGCGCGGCTCGCGAGTTGAATCAGGAACCCCGCAACCACCGCATATACCACCGCCACGCCGTAGAGGTGGTGCTGCTTCAGGCGGACAAAGAAACCGGGTTGGTTATCGCTGGAGTCCGCCATGGCTAGCCCTTTTCAAAAAGACTGAGTGAACGCATGTGTTGATCAGGCAGGAGCGGTGTTTCCGCCGCGATTAAACCATCGCGCCTGCAAGGTGCTCCTACAACCGAGAGAATCACGGCCATGGGCCGCTTTTACGGCAAAGACATGCAGGGTGCGCTTGCGCACCGCGAAGCACCTTGTACTGCGTGCTGCGTTCCACGCGTGCTGCGCCGTGAATAGAAGCTGCTCTTTACGCAGCACCCAGCACGCCATACATAGCATTTCTGATCTACTCATCTCCAAGCGACAGCAGCGTGGCATTCCCGCCCACCGCCGCAGTATTCACGCTCACGGTGCGCTCGGTGGCGAAGCGCAGCATGTAATGCGGTCCGCCGGCCTTCGGTCCGGTGCCCGACAGCCCCTGGCCGCCGAAGGGTTGCACGCCCACCACCGCGCCGATGATGTTGCGGTTGATGTACACGTTGCCCACGCGGATGCGCCGCTGGATGTACTGCGCCTGCGAGTCAATGCGCGAATGCACGCCGAGCGTCAGGCCAAAGCCGGTGCGGTTGATGCTCGCAATAATCGCGTCCAGTTCGGAGGCCTTGAAGCGGATCACGTGCAGCACCGGGCCGAACACCTCGTGCTTCAAGAGATCCAGCGACGGCAGTTCCACCGCCATGGGTGCCACGTAGGTCCCGTGATTGCAATCAGCGGGCACTGCCAATTCGCGTAATACCTTGCCCTGTGTTGCAATCCATCGCTTGTGATTGTCCAGGTCTTTCTTGGCTGTGGCGTCAATTACCGGACCAACGTCGGTGTCGAGAAATGCCGGATCGCCCAGGCGCAACTCGTCCATGTAGCCCGTCAGCACTTCGATGACGCGCGGCGCGATTTCCTCCTGCATGAACAGCACGCGCAGCGCCGAGCAGCGCTGGCCGGCGCTGTTGAAAGCGCTGGCCACCACGTCGAGCACCACCTGCTCCGCCAGCGCCGAGGAATCCACCAGCATGGCGTTCTGACCGCCGGTTTCGGCTATTAAAACGGGGATGATTCCGTCGCGATTGGCGAGCGTCTGATGAATGGTCTTGGCGGTTTCAGTCGAACCCGTGAAGGCCACGCCGGCGATGCGCGGATCAGCCACCGCGTGCTGGCCGACTACCGAACCGCGGCCCGGAATGAAGTGCAGCACTTCGCCTGGCACGCCGGCCTCGTGCAGCAAGCGGATCGCCTGTGCGCCAATCAGCGAGGTTTGCTCCGCGGGTTTCGAGAGCACTGCGTTGCCCGCCGCCAGGGCCGCGCTCACCTGGCCGGTGAAAATCGCCAGCGGGAAATTCCACGGGCTGATGCACACGAATACGCCGCGCCCTTGCAGCCACAATTCATTGGATTCACCGGTCGGGCCCGGGAGACGCTGCGGCTTGCCGAAATCCTCCTCGGCGCGCAGCGCGTAGTAGCGTAGGTAATCGACGGCTTCGCGCACTTCCGACAAGGAATCTGGAATGGACTTGCCCGCCTCGCGCACGCACAGCGCCATCAATTCCGCCGTATGTGCCTCGAAAAGATCGGCGGCACGGCGCAGGATGCGCGCGCGCTCGGCAGCGGGTGTCATGTCCCATTGGGGTTGCGCCGCGGCGGCGATGTCCACGGCCTTGCGGATGGTTTCTGCGTCCGCTACGTGGATGATGCCGACCGCCTGACGATGGTCGGCGGGATCGAGCGAAGGTTTCTCCTTGCCGTCCAGCACCTTGCCGCCGACGATAGGCGCAGCGCTCCACTCGCGCTGCATGGCCTGGCGCATCTCGCCCGACAGATGCTCCAGCGTGGCCAGGTCCGCGAGATTCAGACCGCGCGAGTTCTGCCGGCCCGGGCCATAGATGGCGCGCGGCAGCGGTATGCGCGGATGCGGCTTGCTCGCGAGCGCTTCCACTTCCGCCACCGGATCACCCACGATGGATGCGAGCGGCACCTTTTCGTCAATGATGCGGTTCACGAACGAGGTATTGGCACCGTTCTCCAGCAGGCGCCGCACCAGATACGGCAGCAGGTCTTCATGGCTGCCGACCGGCGCATACACGCGACAGTTGAGATTCAGTTTGTCCGTGCCCACCACTTCCGCATACAGTTCCTCGCCCATGCCATGCAGTCGCTGGAACTCAAACTCGAGATTGTTGCCCGCCAATTCCAGCACGCTTGCGAGCGTCTGGGCATTGTGGGTGGCGAACATGGGATAAAGCGCGTCGCGATTCGCGAGCAACTTGCGGGCACAGGCGAGATACGACACGTCGGTGCTCGGCTTGCGCGTGAACACCGGGTAGCCGTCCAGACCACGCTCCTGGGCGCGCTTGATTTCGCTGTCCCAGTACGCGCCCTTGACGAGCCGCACCGGAATGCGGCGCTGGCCGTCGTTGGCAAGCGCGATCAGCCAGTCAATCAGGCAGACAGTGCGCTTCTGGTAAGCCTGAACCGCGAGACCGAAACCTTCCCAGCCGGACAGCGCGGGCGAACGATACACACCCTCGATCACGTCCAGCGAGACATCGAGGCGCTCGGCCTCTTCCGCGTCCACCGTGAGCCCCATGCCGTAGCGTTTGGCGCGCTCCGCGAGCGCCAGCAATTTGGGCGCGAGTTCCGCTATGACGCGGGCGTGTTGCGCCAACTCATAACGCGGGTGCAGCGCGGAAAGCTTCACAGAAATGCTGGGCGCGGCGAACACGCTGACGCCTTTCCCGACCGTGGCGCCGATGGCGTCAATCGCGCGTTGATAGTCGTCGAAGTAGCGCTGCGCATCCCTGGCGGTGAGCGCGGCTTCGCCCAGCATGTCGTAGGAATGGCGATAGGCGCGATTTTCCGCGTCTTTCGAGCGTTTCAGCGCCTCGGCAATCGTCCTCCCCATCACGAACTGATGGCCCATGATGCGCATGGCTTGGCGGAAGGCGGTGCGGATCACCGGCTCGCCCACGCGCGCCACCAGCGCCGCCATGTAACCGGCGAGGTTTTTCTCCACGCCGCTGTCGAGCTTGATGATCTTGCCGGTCAGCATCAGCCCCCAAGTGGAGGCATTCACGAAGATGGACGGGCTCGCGCCCAGGTGCTCTTCCCATTTGCCGTTGACGATCTTGTCGCGGATCAGCTTGTCGGCGGTGTCGGCGTCAGGAATGCGCAGCAGTGCTTCCGCCAGGCACATGAGCACCATGCCCTCCTGCGAGGACAAATCGTACTGACGCAGGAATTCCTCCACTCCGCCCTTGGGTTTGCGGTGCGCACGCACCGCCTGCACGAGTTCGGTAGCGCGCTGGTAAATGCGCGCGCGTGCCGCTTCGTCCAGTTTGGCTTGCTGCAACAGCGCGTCCACGCAGCGGGCTTCGTCCGCCAGATACAGTTCGTTGATGGCGGCGCGCAGCGGCTTGAGTGCCAGCGGCGCACGCTCGAATACAAAGCCGGCCGGCGAAACGGCTGCGGATTCAGCAGGCTGATACATGCATACTCCAGATAGGAAAACGCTTGACCGCCCGCGAGCGGTCAGGCAAACAACGCGTTATTTTACTGAAT
>JAGXAL010000047.1 GCA_018971605.1 Natronospirales bacterium
CGGTCGCCGCCACCGCAACTTGGCCGGGTTTCGGCGTCGGCAGCAGGAACAGCACCACCACCGCCGCGACGATCAGCAGCAGGATGATTAAGCCGCTGCGAGCAATGCCTTTCTGTAAGTTAAACATGATGTTTCTCCTCATCTGTCCTGAATTCGTCGCCAGCCGCCTGCAGCAAACCACAGGCATACGACGGTGAACACGGCGAGATAAATCAGATGGGTAAGGAAACGGCTGCCGTCGTCCATGTGCAGCACACTGAGTGCAATTTCTCCCAGATGATAAGCTGGGAAAATCCGCGCCAGTTCTTGCAGCCAGTGAGGCATGAGACTCAGCGGCACCCACAGGCCGGAGAGGAACGACATCGGCAGATAAATGAGGTTGATGATTGCGGCGGAGGCCTGTCCGCCGACATGCAAGCCGACCGCGAGACCCAGCGCGCAGAATGGCAGCGAACCGATGACCAGCGTGATCGCGAGCAGCCACCATTCGGCGCGCGGCAAGGCGGCTCCGCCAAACAACGCGCCCAGTACAAACAGGATGAGTACGATAACGAGCGCGAACAGCATGGCCATGGCGGCTTTAGCGAACAGGTACGCCATGGGTGGCAGCGGGGCGACGCGCTTCAGTGCCAGGATGCCGCGTTCCCGGTCCATGGCCACGCCCACGCCGAAGCCGAACAGCGCCGGACCCATGATGCCAAAGGTACCGAAACTGCCCAACATGTAGGTGGCGGTGCTGCTGTCACCGCTCTTGCCGAACAGCAGGCCGAAAAAAACATAGAACATGGTGGGGAACAGCAGCGACGGCAGTGCGAAGCCCGGCATGCGTACCACGCTCCAGAACTGGAATTCGGCCTCGCGCAGATACACGCCGAGCGTATCGCGCCAGGACCATTGTTTGATGGCCGCGGTATTCATGCGGCCTGCTCCTCATGGTCTTCGTCAGTTAGTGCGAGAAAGGCTTCCTCGAGTTTTGCACCGGTGACTTCGAGATCATGCAACGCGGGATCAAGCTTGAGCATCTCGAACAGCACGCTTTCCGGACGCGCCGCTACGATGTCCAGGCGCTCGCCTTCCTGGTTTACCGAGGTTACCTCAGGTAGCGTCTGTATCTGCGCCACCTTCAATTTGGTTATGCAGCGAATATGGCGCTGAGCGACGGTACGCTTGATTTCTGCGGGCGTGCCCGCGGCGATCACGCGCCCGCGATTGATGACCACGATGCGGTCAGCGAGTGCGTCCGCCTCTTCGATGTAATGCGTGGTGAGCACGATGCTGCGGCCCTGTTCCTTGAGTCGGCGGATGGAAGACCAGAAACCACGGCGGGCTTCGACGTCCAGGCCAACCGTAGGCTCGTCCAGAAACAGCAGTTCCGAATTGCCGCAGATCGCGAGCGCGAACAGTAGCCGCTGTTTCTGGCCGCCGGAAAGTTTGGTCACCGGACGGTGTTCCAGTCCATCGAGCCCGGCGGTATGCAGCGTTTCAGTTAGTGAGAGCGGGTTCAGGTAATAACCGGATTGCAGCGCAATGACTTCGTGCACGCGCGCGTGGCCGCCGAGTTGTGCGCCTTGCAGCATGGCGCCGATGCGCCGGCGCGCCGCGACCTCGCGCGGCGACAGACCAAAAAGCTCCACGCTGCCGCTGGCGGGCCAGGCGAGGTCCAGTAGCAGGTTGACGCTGGTGGTCTTGCCGGCGCCGTTGGGCCCGAGCAGTGCCAGCACCTCGCCGCGGCGGATATCGAGGCTCAACTTGTCCACGGCGGTGACCGGCCCGTAGCGCTTGGTGACGCTTTTGAGTACGGCGATCGGAGCTCGAGTGTCTGCAATATTGCCCATGGGCTTCTCCGGTTTCGGTGGGGACAGGATGAAGCTCCGGCCACGGCCCGGCCAGTTTCTTCCGTCAGGACTTACTGATGACGAATGTCATACGTCTGTGGCTCATGACATTTGTCATCCAAAAACGTTGATGTGGGTGGCTAGCAATCCCCGGGAGTAACGGCAATAATTCCCGTACGCACCGGCTTGCCCGGAAACGGAAAATACCAGCGTGAAATACCTGCCAATGCTTTGGGCCAACCTCACGCGCCACAAGACGCGCCTGATATTCACGCTGTTGTCGGTGGTGTTCGCATTCCTGTTGTTCGGCATGCTCATGGCGATCCGCCAGGCGTTCACGCTGGGCGCCAATTACGCCGGCGCCAATCGTCTGCTGACTATGAGCGCCGTGTCGCTGACGGTGTCGTTGCCCATCAGCTACGGTGAGCGCATCGCGCGCGTGCCGGGCGTGGAGCGCGTGGATCCGCAGGACTGGGTGGGCGGCTACTACCAGGATCCACGCAATCCGATCTTTGCCATGGCCGTGCGCACCCAGGATTTTTTTCCGATGTACCCGGAATATTTCATACCGGCCGCGGAGAAGCAGGCGTGGCTTGCGGACAAGCGCGGCGTGATCGTGGGCGCAGCGCTCGCCAAAGCCTACCGCTGGAAAGTCGGACAGCAGATTCCATTGCGCTCCAGCATCTGGCGCGACGCCAACGGCAACAATACCTGGAACGTAATCGTGGACGGCATCTACACCAGCAGCCAGAAAGGCGGCGACAACCAGCTCTTCATGCACTACCAGTATCTGGATGATGCGCGGGCGTTTGCCAATAACAGCGTGAGCTGGTTCGTGTTGCAGATCGCCAAGCCGTCCGAGGCCGGCGAGGTAGCCAAGGCGGTGGATGCGCTGTTCGCCAATTCACCCAACGAAACCCGTACCTCGACCGAGAAGGCCTTCGTCTCGAACTTTGCCGCGCAGTTCGGCGATATCGGCACGATCGTCATGGCGGTGGTGACCGTGGTGCTGTTCACCATGTTGCTGGTCACGGTCAATACCATGATGCAATCGGTGCGCGAGCGCACCGCTGAGCTCGCGGTGCTCAAGGCGCTCGGCTTCGGCGACGCGCGGCTGATCGGGATGGTGCTGGCCGAGTCGCTGGTGCTGACTCTGGCGGGCGGCATCATCGGGCTCGCGCTTTCATACGCCGTGATCGGCGCCATTCCGGGCTCGCTGCTGCAGTTTCTGCCGGGGCTGTACGTGCCGCCGCAAGGTACGGGTTTGGGTATTTTGCTGATGCTGCTTTTGGGCATGCTTGCGGCGGCCTTGCCAGTGAGCCGTGCGCTGCGGCTGAATATGGTGACGGCGCTGAGGAGCGCAGGATGAGCGCGCTCAGCCAACTGGTGGCGGTGAGCCTGATGAATTTTCGCAATTTGCCGCGGCGCCTGGATTCTTCGCTGGTAGCGGTGGTCGGATTCGCCGGTGTGGTGCTGGTGGTGGTGGCGATCCTGTCCATCCGCGCGGGCTTCCGCTCGACTCTGGCGACTACCGGCTCGCCGGACGTGGCCATCGTGTTGCGCGGCGGCGCCGGCAGCGAGGTGAACAGCGTGCTTGGCGGGAACAACAGTTTCACCGTGGGGCAGGCTCCGGGCGTGGCGCAGGATCAAAGCGGTCCGCTGGTTTCGCCGGAATTGCTGGTACAGATCAGCCTGAAAAAAAGCGGCAGCAGCGTGCAATCCAACGTATCGTTCCGCGGCGTGACTGCGGACGCGCTGAAGGTGCATTCCAAGGTGCACATTGTCTCCGGGCGCATGTTCTCGGCGGGAATGAACGAGGTTATCGTGGGCGCGCAAGCGGCGCGCCTGTTCCAGGGCGTGCAGCTCGGGGACACGCTGCACACCGGGCGATACGATTGGAAGGTGGTCGGCATTTTCGATGACGGCGGCGGGCTGCACAGTTCCGAAATCTGGACCAGCCTGCCGGTGCTGCAGGGCGCTTACCAGCGCGGCAATTCCGTGAGTTCCATGTACGCGAAGCTCACCAGTCCCAGTGCCTTTCCGACGTTCCAGCAATCGCTGGAGCACAATCCGCAACTGAACGTGAGCGTGCAGCGCGAATCGGATTATTTCGCCGGTCAGGCGCAGGGCATGAGCCTGTTCATCGGCATCGTCGGGGTCATCATCGCGGTGCTCATGGGCGGGGGCGCGGTGTTCGGCGCGGTCAATACCATGTACACGGCGGTCAGCGCACGCACCCAGGAAATCGCGATGCTGCGCGCGCTGGGGTTCGGACGCACACCGGTACTCTGTTCGGTGCTGCTTGAGGCGCTGCTTTTGGGACTCGTGGGCGGGGTGTGCGGTGGCCTGATCGCCTACCTGTTGTTCAACGGCTTCCAGGCCACTACCTTTACCACGCTCACCATTATCGCGTTCCGCTTCGCGGTGACGCCGCACTTGCTGGAGTGGGGTCTCGCCTACGCGCTGGTGATGGGATTGCTGGGCGGCATCCTGCCCGCGGTGCGTGCGGTGCGCCTGCCGATTGCCGCGAGTCTGCGGCAGAGCTGAATATCCACTCCGCCATTATTTGGCGGAATCGATTAGCATGCCTCACCTGCATGCGATAGGGGCGGCCACATGAAACCTGTGTTCACCGGGCTGGGTATCGCCATTGCCACCCTGATCGTGGCGATAATCATCGCCATTGTTATCTTTCTGCATGGCAGTGCGCCGCAACTGGACGGCACGATAAAGCTGGCAGGCCTGAGCGCGCCAGTGACTGTCACCCGCGACAATCTGGGTGTGCCTAGCGTCACTGCGGCAAACCGGGTGGATGTGGCTCGCGTGATTGGCTATCTGCATGGCCAGGACCGGTTTTTCCAGATGGATTTGATGCGGCGGCTGGCGGCGGGTGAACTCGCGGCGCTGGTGGGGCCGGGGGCGGTGAAATTCGACGTACGGCACCGCCTGTTCCGTTTGCGCGCTGTGGCACGCGAGGTATTGGCACGGGCCACACCCGAAGAGCGTGCGGAGATCCAGGCCTATGAGGACGGCGTGAACGAAGGGCTTGCGGCGCTCAAAAGCCGCCCGTTTGAATACGCCATCCTGCGCCAGCGCCCGCAGCCCTGGGCGCCCGAGGATTCGGTATTGGTGATTTTCGCGATGTATTTCGATTTGCAGGATGCTTACGACCGGCGCGCTTCCGACCTGGCCTTGATGCGCGACACCTTGCCCAAGCCGCTGTTTGATTTCCTCGCTGCTCAAGGCACCCAATGGGATGCGCCGATTATCGGCCCGCCGGATGCGACGCCTCCGATTCCCAGCTCCGACTTGGTGGATATTCGCCGGTGGCCGCGGGCCGATTTCCAGGACATCGCAGATGTTCCCCCTATTGAACATGCGCTCATCGGCAGCAACAATTTTGCGGTGGATGCGGCGCATAGCGCCGATGGTCACGCGATTCTCGCCAACGACATGCACCTGGGGCTCGCGGTGCCGAATATCTGGTACCGCGCGCAGTTCAATTACCGCGCGGCCGACGGCACGCTGGTGTCGGCCACCGGTGTGACGCTGCCGGGATTGCCGATCATCGTCGCGGGCAGCAACGGGCACGTTGCCTGGGGATTTACCAACAGTTACGGCAACTGGGTGGCGCTGGTGAATCTGCACCTCAAGGCGGGCGATCCCGATGAGTACCTCACAAACGCCGGCTGGCGCGCGTTCACGCATCACCAGGAAGTAATCCAGGTCGCCGGTCACAAGAGCGTGAGCATGGAGGTGACGGACACCCTCTGGGGACCGGTGATCGGCAAGGATCACGATGGTGTGCTGCGTGCAGTGCACTGGGTTGCTGCCGACCCCACGGCCACCAACGCGGAACTCGGCGACATGGTTGACGCCCAGAACATCCAGCAGGCGATGGCGATCGCCAATCGTGCGGGCATCCCGGAGCAGAATTTCCTGGTAGCCGATTCCGCCGGCCACATCGCTTGGACCATTGCCGGCAAAATTCCTATACGCAGCGGTTACGATCCCGATTTTCCCGCGTATTGGGACACGGCCGGTGTGGGCTGGAGCGACTGGCTTGCGCCGAATCAATATCCGCGCATCGTGGATCCGCCGGGCGGGCGCCTGTGGACCGCGAACGCGCGCGTGGTGAACGGCGAGATGCTTGATCAAATCGGCAACGGCGGCTACGACCTCGGCGCCCGTGCACAGCAAATTCGCAATGATCTTCTGGTGCGGGATAAATTCACACCGGCCGACATGCTGGCCATCGAGCTGGATGATCGCGCGCTGTTTCTCGCCGGTTGGCGCGGGCTGCTGCTGCAACTGTTGACGCTGCCAAGCCTGGAAAATCATCCGCAGCGCGCGCAATTTTTGCGCTATGTTCAAGATTGGGGAGGACAGGCCGCAGTGGATTCGGTCGGGTACCGGCTGGTGCGGAGTTTCCGTAACCACGTGGACGCCGTGGTCTTCAGCGCGCTCACTGCGCCCTGCAAAAAGCTCGATCCGAATTTCGATTATGGCGTGCTTTCCCAGCGGGAAGGTCCGCTGTGGGCTATGGTCACGCAGCAGCCGGCGAATCTGCTCGACCCGGAATATAAAACCTGGAACGCTTTGTTGCTGGCGGCGGTGGATCAGGTCATCAAGGATTTGTGGGTGCCGGATAGCGGTCTGGCGACGCGCACCTGGGGCGAGCGCAATATCGTGCGCATCCGCCAGCCCCTGAGCCGCGGCCTGCCGTTCCTGTCACGCTGGCTCGACATGGCGCCGGTCGAGCTGCCCGGCGACAGCAACATGCCGCGCGTGCAGGGCGTCGGGTTCGGCGCCTCGGAACGCATGGACGTGGAGCCAGCGGATCTGTCCAAAGGTATTTTCGAGATGCCGACCGGGCAGAGCGGCTATCCGTTTTCGGCGTATTACCGCAATAGCGAACCGGCTTGGGAGCGGGGTGTGCCTACAGGATTCTTGCCCGGCGCGGCACAGCACCGGTTGGTGTTTCAGCCGGCGGATTGAGTCAGAGCCTCGACTGCCGCGGCAGTTGCGGAAACCGGCAAGACCCCGCGCTGTTCCAGCCACTGAATGAGTGGTTCCCAGTCCTGCGTATCCTGGCGTGCGCTGCGCGTATCCAGCTCATGAATGCTGATGCCCAGCTCCGCCGCATGCACATAATTCTGGGTGTCACGCAGGCTCGCAATAAACGGGATGCCGAGGCTCGCGAGAAAACGCTGCAGCGTGGCGTATATCAGGGTGCTTTTCTTTACACGATTGGCGATCACCGCGACGCGTTCGCTGCGTTGCTGCACCTGTCCGGCCAACAGCAGCTCGGCAATGCAGTGCGAGGCCGCGTGGATGTCGATGTCGGAGGGCAGCACCGGGATGAGTATGGCGTCGGCGTCGCGCGTCACCTCCTGCAGCCGGGCGTTGTCCAAGGCTGCGGGTGTGTCCACGACCAGCCGCTCGATACCCGGCGGCACGCGCATTTGAAAGCTGCGGGTGACACGCAGACTGTGGCCGGTGCCATTGATGGCGGTGATGAGGTTATGGGCGCCGCCGCGATTCTGCAGCCAGTGCAGACTGGAGGCCTGCGGATCCGCATCGAGGAGCGCAGTGCAGTAGTCGTGCGAGGCATAATAGCCGGCGAGGTTGGTGGCCAGTGTGGTCTTGCCGCAGCCGCCTTTGGCGTTGAGCACGATGATGCGCAACAGTGGCCGCGTCATGTGGCTGTCCGCGGTGGTGCTCTGCGCTTGCCGCAGGGGCAGGTTTGCCGATTTTGGATGCCAGAGGTTCAGGTTTAGCATGACAATGCGCGGGTCCGGAACCGGGTATGCAGAGGCTGGCCGGTTCGGTAAATCCTCTTTAATATCCAACTCTACGATATTGAATATACACGATTTTAGCCTTGAGGTCGCAGAACTGGGCGAACGCCGGCGGCGGGAGCCCCATGTCTGAACCGCTGCCGTCGCCGCCGAAAGTGGGGCTGCTCCTGCCCGGGGGTGGTGCGCGCGCCGCTTATCAAGCCGGCGTGCTCAAGGGGATTGCCGAGCTGTTGCCGCCGGATGCCCGCTCGCCATTTCCGATAGTGTCCGGGACCTCGGCGGGTTCCATCAACGCCACACTCATCGCCACGCACTCGCTGCATTTCCGCCGTGGTGCGGAGGAACTCGCCGGAGTCTGGGAGCACATCCACAGTGAACTGGTATTCCGCACCAGTGGCACCGCCATTTTCAAGAATCTTGCGTACTGGATGATGGCGCTGCTGCATGCGGGGTTTGCGCGGCGCAATGTGATTGCACTGCTCGACAACACGCCGTTGCGCAAGCTGTTGGAACGCCACATCATCTTCGCGCGCTTGCAGGAGGGCATCGACGCCGGTGCGCTGGATGCCTTGTCGCTCACCTGCTCGGGATATACCTCGGCGCGCGCAGTGTGTTTTTACAAGGGCAAGCCCGGGCTCAGGGCCTGGCACCGCACCCGGCGCATCGGCCAACCCGCGGAATTGCGCCTGGATCACGTCATGGCCTCGGTGGCGCTGCCGGTGATTTTTCCGGCGGTGCGTTTGGGGCGCGAGTATTACGGCGACGGCTCGCTGCGGCAGATGGCGCCGCTCAGTCCGGTGGTGCATCTCGGCGCAGACCGGATTCTGGTGATCGGCGTGCGCAACGAACAGGCCAACAAGCTGCCGGAGGAAGGCGAAGAGGTGCCCTATCCCTCGCTCGGCCAAGTGGCCGGTTACCTGATGGACGTGGTATTCAGCGACAGTCTCTACGCCGACCTGGAGCGCTTGCAGCGCGTCAATACCACCATGAAAGAGCTCGCGGCATCTTCCCGGAAGCCGCCGCCGCTCAAGGTGATTGACACCCTGGTGATCGTGCCGAGCCAAGACATGCGCGACATCGCACAGCGGCACGTGGCGGAATTCCCGCGCAGCGTGCGCGTGTTGATGCGCATGCTCGGTAGTACCCAGAAAAACGGCAGTCAGTTCGCCAGCTATCTGCTGTTTGAAAGCGGCTTCTGCCGCGAGTTGGTGGAACTGGGCCGTAAAGACGCCTTGGCACAGGCGGACAAGCTGCTGGCGTTTCTGGGCGCAGCTCCGCCTGCCATGAGGCAGGAGCAGTCGCCGGTTGAGTTTCACTGAGTTGCTACCGGTGGTGGCATTATTCTGCGGTGATTTGATTTCATCGCGCCTGCAAGAGGTTCCTGCAGCGGTGCGCAAGCGCACCCTACATCTCTCGTAGGCGCAACGCCCACGTCGCGATGAAGGAAATATCGCGGCCCAGGGGCCGCCCCTACTTCAGCTCATTGTGCCGCACCAGCACTTCGCGGCCGGCGCTGCGGAAATGCGCTGCGAGTTCTTCCACCAGGTACACCGAGCGGTGGTAACCGCCGGTGCAGCCGATGGATACCGTCAGGTACTGGCGGTTGGAGTCTTCGAAGCGCGGAATCCAGCTTTCCAGGAAGGCGATGAGATCGCGCAGGAAAGCCTGTACCTGCGGGCTCTTCTGCAAAAACGCAGCCACGGCCGCGTCCTTGCCGGACAGCAGCCGCAGCTCCGGCTCCCAGTAGGGGTTGGGCAGGCCGCGGGCGTCGAATACGAAATCCGAATCGCCCGGCAGGCCGTTGCGGTAGCCAAAGGATTGAAACAGCAGCGACAGCTGCGCGCGGGCTTCACGCTGGATGCGCGCGCGCACCAGCTCGCGCAACTGGTGCACCGAGGTGCGCGAGGTGTCGAGGATCAGGTCGGCGTGGTCGGCCAGCGGTCCGAGCAACTCGCGTTCGGCGCGAATGGCCTCGGGCAGCGAGCGGTCTTCGCCCGCGAGCGGATGCGGGCGATGGCTTTCGTTGTAACGTTTGATGAGGACGCTGTCCTCGGTCTGCAGAAACACGATTTCGCAATCTACTTTTTTATTGCGCAAGCGTGCCACTGCCTGCGGCACTGCGGCGATGTCTTCGGGACGGTTGCGCGCATCGATGCCGACGGCCATGCGTGCATACGCCGGGTCGCCGTCGAGCAGCGTGGCGCGGGCGAAATCCTCGAGCAAACCGGCGGGCAGATTGTCCACGCAGTAATAGCCGAGATCCTCGAGCATGCGCAGGGCCACGGATTTGCCCGAGCCGGACAGGCCGCTCAGAATGATGAGGCGCATGGGGTTCCCCGGGGTCGTTTGGCGAGCAGGCTCACGCGGTTAGCATACCTGTGCGCCACTCAAATGCAAAAACCGGCGCAGCCTTGCGGATGCGCCGGTTGTCGCCCGGTTGGTGGGCGAATTCGCAAGTCAGCTGACCGTATCGGTGCGCACGCTGGTGCGGTCGCTGTGATTGCTGAGCTTCTCCTTGTGCTTGGTGACCTGACGCGCGAGCTTGTCGCTGAGCGCGTCGATCGCGGCATACATGTCGCTTTCCACGGCCTCTGCAAACAGCTTGCCGCGGTTGACCTGCAAGCTGGCCTCCGCGCGGTGTTCCAGCTTGTTCACGGTCAGCACCACGTGCATGCCGCTGACGGGATCGGAATGCCGCTTCAGGCGGTCCAGTTTGGCGTGCACGTAGTTGCGTAACGCCGGGGTAATATCCACATGATGGCCGGTAATGTCGATTTGCATGATTTACTCCTTGCTTTGCTCATGTTGCTGCTTCACTGCGAAGCGTTTGCGCTCGTGCGCCGCGGGGATGGCCATGGATTCACGGTACTTGGCGACCGTGCGCCGGGCCACGCGGATGCCGCGGTTCACGAGCTCCCTGGTAATGCGGTCGTCGCTCAACGGATGCTGGGTATTCTCGCCGGCAACCATCTTGCGGATCAGTGCGCGGATGGCGGTAGCGGATAACGCGCCACCGTCATCAGTAGACAATTCATTGGAAAAAAAGTGCCGGAAGGCGAGCGTGCCGCGTGGCGCTGCCAAATATTTGTTGGCCACCACGCGCGAGATGGTGGATTCGTGCAAGCCCAGCTCCGCGGCGATTTCCTTGAGCATCAACGGCCGCATGGCTTCGTCGCCGCGGCTGAGGAACTCCCTCTGCCGGCGCACGATGCTTTGCGCCACGCGCAGCAGGGTCTCGTTGCGCATCCGCAGGCTGCGCACCAGCCAGCGCGCCTCCTGCAGTTGCCTGCCGAGATCGGCATTCGCGCCGTTGCGTCGCCGGCCAAGTACCGCGGCGTACAAGGCATTGACGTGCAGGCGTGGGGCGGTCTCGGGATTGAGCTCCACCACCCAGCGGCCGTCGCGTCGTGAAACCACCACGTCCGGCACCACGAAGTCCACGGTGCTTGACGCGAGTGCCGTGCCCGGGCGCGGATTCAGCGATTGCACCAGCGCGACGGCGGCCGCGATTTCCTGCGGGCTTACGTTCAGCAGCTTGGCGAGCTGGGTGTGCGCATGGGCCGCCAGGTCCTCGAGATGCTTGTCCACCAGTTGCAGTGCCAGCTCGCGCGCCGGGCCCGCGGGCTGTTGGCGCAGCTGGATGGCCAGGCACTCCGCGAGATTGCGTGCCCCGACCCCCGGCGGATCCAGGGCTTGCAGGTGGTGCAATACCGTTTCCATCTCCTCGGGCTCCGGCAGCGCGTCTTGGTCGCCAAAAGCCGCGCGCAGTTCCTCGAGGTTGTCCGCGAGGTAGCCGTCGTCGTTGATGCTGTCTATCAGCAGCGTGCCGATGGCCTTGTCGCGGGCGCTCAAGTGCGCGAGCTCGAGTTGCGCGCGCAAATGTTCATGCAGGCTGGCGCCGGTGGGGCCGGCCGGTTCGGGCCAGTCGTCGTCCCCGCCCTGGTTCCACGCGGAGACGGGATCGGCACTGTCCCAGTCCGCGAG
This sequence comes from Natronospirales bacterium, assembly GCA_018971605.1. GTDB lineage: Bacteria > Pseudomonadota > Gammaproteobacteria > Natronospirales > REEB76 > REEB76. The sequence continues at coordinate 11,621 of JAGXAL010000047.1, forward strand.
CGGCAGCTCCTCGGGTTCAGTGGAATCTGCGGCCTGGTTCTGCTCCGGCAGCTCTGTAGAAGGCTCGGCACTGTCCGGAGCCTGAGGCTCTTCGCTATCCCCCTCCCTTTCCAGCAGCAGATTATGTTCGAGCGCGTTTTGCACTGTGTCGCGCAGCTCCAACGCCGACATCTGCAGCAATTCCAGAGCCTGACGCATCTCCGGCGTCATGCTGAGCCGCTGGGTTTGCTGGAGTCCGAGGGTCGGTTTCAAATCCTTCGAATCCTCATGTCGAACAATGACTTGCGCTGCTGGCCTGCGTCAGAGAAGCCCCATCCGCCGCTAGATGTGCGAAGCGGGGCAGCTGCACTGGGGCCATGCCATAGTTATAGCCGAAAATTCTGGCCCAGGTAGACCTCGCGCACCTGCTGGTTAGCGAGGATCGCCTCGGGCGGGCCGGCGGCGATCACCTCGCCGCTACTGATGATATAGGCGCGTGCGCAGATGCCCAAGGTTTCACGGACGTTATGGTCGGTAATCAGCACGCCGATGTTGCGCTCCTTGAGGTGCTCGATGATGTGCTGGATGTCGAGCACCGAGAGCGGGTCCACGCCCGCGAACGGCTCGTCCAGCAATATGAAGGCCGGGTCGGCAGCGAGGGCGCGCGCGATTTCCACGCGCCGGCGCTCGCCGCCGGAGAGCGAGAGGCCAAGCGCATCGCGCAGGTGCGCGACGTGCAGTTCCTCCAATAGTTCCTGCAAGCGCGTCTGGCGCTGCGCGCGGGTCAAGCCGGGACGGGTTTCGAGGATCGCCAAGATATTGTCGGCCACGGAGAGCTTGCGGAATACCGAGGCTTCCTGCGGCAGATACCCGAGGCCCAGGCGCGCGCGCGCATGCACCGGCAAGTCCGTGACTTCCGCGTCATTCAGGAAGATGCGTCCGCCATCGGCCGGCACCAGGCCCACGATCATATAAAAGGAGGTGGTTTTGCCGGCGCCGTTGGGGCCGAGAAGTCCCACGACTTCGCCGCGGCTGACTTCCAGCGAAACGTTGCGCACCACCGCGCGGCGGCGATAGCGTTTCAGCAGGTTTTCGGCGCGCAGCGTGCTCATGCGGGCGGCGAGTGCGTGGCCGCCTTGGGCGGGATGGTGATGTGCACACGGCCGCCGTTCTTGCCGCCGGTGGCGATCACGTGCTCGGTGCTGGTGTTGTAATGGATCACGTCGGCGGTGAACACGCGCCCACCTTGCTGCAGGAACGCGTTGCCGAGCAGATCCACTTCATCGGTGTTCTGGTTGTAGGTGATTTCCGCCGCGGTGCCGTGCACCAGCGCGCCGCTGTCCGGCTGCTGCTGGAAGGTCGCGGGTGCGCCGGTGATGTCGGCGGTCTGAATTTGGCCGTTCAGCAGGTGCATGACCGCCTTATCGGCGGTGATGCGGATGCTGCCCTGGGTGATGAGCACGCGGCCGGTGTACACGCCGGTGCCGGTGTTGGCCTTGGAGTCATTGGTGAAATCGCCGTGATCGGCCTGGATGTTCATCGGCTGGTTGCGGTCGGTCTTGAGTGCCAGCGCCGAGGCCGCGAAGCACAGCAGGCCCGCGGCCAACAGCCAGCGCCATTTACGGCTTGCGTACATAAGCGCCTCGCACCTGGCTTTGCAGCAGCAGGCGGTTGTCGTTGAGCCAGGCTTGCAAGCCCACGCCGGTCATGCGGCTGTTCCCCTGGGTGATGGCCACCGGATCGGCGGTGGTCGCGATGTTGGTGTCGAGATCCACGTTCATTTTATCCGTCTGGATGAGCAACGGTGGTCCATTGTTGTTGGCCGGGTGCTGCATCTGCACGTGGCC
>JAGXAL010000048.1 GCA_018971605.1 Natronospirales bacterium
CTCGAAGCCCTGGCTGCCGAAGGTGTCACTACCGTCGAGATCAAGAGCGGCTACGGTCTCGACAGCCTGCAGGAACTCAAGATGCTGCGTGCCATCCATCAATTGCGCGCGCGCCTCGACATGGACGTGGTCGCGACCTTCCTCGGGGCCCATGCGGTGCCCGCAGGGCGCAGCCGCGAGGATTATTTTCAGGATGTCATCAACGTCATGCTGCCGGCGGTCGCCAAGGGAAAATTGGCGGAGAGCGTGGATATTTTCGCGGAAACGATTGCCTTCACCACCGACGAGGTGCGCCAGTTGTTTATGACGGCCACCAAAGCGGGCCTGCAATGCCGCATCCACAGCGACCAGCTCAGCCACATGGGTGCCACCGAAGCCGCCGCCACGCTGGGCGCCTTGTCCTGCGATCACCTCGAGTACGCAGAAGAAGACGACGTGCTGGCCATGGCGCGCGCCGGCAGCGTGGCGGTGCTGCTCCCCGGCGCCTTCTATTTCCTCAAGGAAACCCGCAAACCGCCGGTGGAACTGCTGCGTCGCCACCAGGTGCCCATGGCCGTGGCCACGGATCTCAATCCCGGCAGCTCGCCGATCGCGAGTCTGCTCACGGTCATGCACATGGCCGCGCTGCTCTTCGGCTTGACACCCGACGAGATTCTGCTGGGCGTGACCCGCCATGCGGCCAAGGCGCTGGGGCGCGAACAGCAGGTCGGCAGCCTCGTGCCCGGTCGGCACGCGGATTTCACCGTCTGGGACATCCCGGCGCCCGAATTCCTGCTCTATCAACTCGGCGGCCTGAAGCCCGCCGCGATCTTCTTCAAGGGGAAAAAAACATGACTGACTTGTCCCTGACGGGCCGGGATTTGACACTCACGCATCTGGCCGACTTCGACACACGCCGCCCGGCCGTGAAGCTCTCGGAAAGCGCACGCCGGCAGATGCAGGCAAGCGTGGAGACCGTACGCGAAGTCATGCGCACCGGGCGTGTCTGTTACGGCATCAATACCGGCTTCGGCGCGCTCGCGCGCCAGCACATCTCCAGCGACCAGCTCGTGCAACTGCAGTACAACCTGGTGCGCAGCCACGCCTGCGGCGTGGGTCAGCCGCTGTCGCCGGCGGTCACCCGCCGCATTCTGCTGCTCAAGGCCAACAGCCTTGCCATCGGCAATTCCGGCATCCGGCCGGAAGTCGTGGAAGCGCTGCTGGCGCTCCTCAATCACGACGTGCTGCCGGTGATCCCGGCCAAAGGCTCGGTGGGCGCCTCGGGGGATCTCGCGCCGCTCGCGCATCTGGCGCTCACGCTCATCGGCGAGGGCGAGGCGGAGAAATCCGGCAAGCTCTTGCAGGGGAAAGCCGTGCTGGATGCGGCCGGCATACCCCAGATCCAACTGCAAGCCAAGGAAGGTCTGGCATTGCTGAACGGCACGCAAGTGAGCTCGGCCCTGGCCATTGAGGGCTTGTTGCAGGCGCGTACCGCCCTGCTCTCCGCAATCGTCATCGGTGCGCTGACGCTCGAAGGTCTCGCCGGCAGCTACAGTCCCTTCGATGAGCGGATCCACGCGGTACGCAACCTGCAAGGCCAAATGCAAGTAGCCGAGTGGTTCCGCAACCTGTTGACCGGCAGCGAAATCTGGAAATCGCATCAGGGTTGCGACCGCGTGCAGGACCCTTATGCCGTGCGCTGCATGCCGCAGGTTTTCGGCGCAGTCGGCGACACGCTCGCGCATGCGGCCCAGGTACTGGCACGCGAATGCAACAGCGTCTCGGACAACCCCTTGATTTTCGGCAATGACGTACTCTCCGGCGGCAACTTCCACGCCGAGCCTCTGGCCTTCGTGGCGGATTTCATGGCCATCGCCGCTACCGAACTGGGCACCATGTCGGAGCGGCGCACCGACCTGATGCTCAGGAAAATCAACCCACGGCTGGAAATGTTTCTGGCGCGGGCGCCGGGCGTGGAGTCCGGTTTCATGCTGGCACACGTGACCGCGGCGGCGCTGGCCTCGGAAAACAAGACACTGGCCCATCCGGCTTCCGTGGATACGATCCCTACCTCGGCCGGACAGGAGGACCACGTGAGCATGGCACCCTGGGCGGGCCGCAAGCTGCTGCAAATCCTGGAAAATCTGCATGCCATTCTGGCCATCGAGGCGCTGGCCGCCGCCGCCGCGGTGGAAGCGCAGCGGCCCCTGCATACCACGCCGGAGCTGGAAAACGCCGTGGCCCGAATCCGGGAAACTGCCCCCGCCCACACCGGTGACCGGCGGCTCGATGGCGACATCCGCCGGCTTGCCGCAGCACTGCAAGCGGGACTGCTCCTCGATATCCTGCCTGCGGATGCCGGCCGCTGGCCGATGGCCTGAATCGGCCCGCGCCCAAACGCTTGCAGGCCGGCAGTTTCATGAACCTGCCAGATATGTCACACGAGCGACATATTTTCAATTTTTGGCTATAATTTAATTACGTCCGAACCGGACTCCCGATTAACGGCTCCTGCCGTCAACCAGGAAGGCATGGTTATGACGACCCCGCGCAACGTGGGGGAGTCCGGGGCCTCTCGTTTTCCCCCTTTGACGAGAGGCCCCTCTTTTTTTGCCCCGGATTGCTTATACAGCCGTCCCCTATGAGCTTTGCGCGCTACACGGTAAACTGCGTGCGGTGACTAGCCGAATTCATCCCTTAGTTGCCGCGTAAACCCCGATCCGGAGCTCCGATGCCCAGACTGCTTGCCCGGTCCGCCGCTGCCTTATGCGCATTGCTGTTGCTCACCAGCTGTGGTGGCAGCGGCGGCAACAATAACAACCTCAACATTTACGTCGCGGACGGCCCCATCGACAACGCCGGCAGCGTGACGGTAACGCTGACCGAAATCAGCGTGACCGGAGACCAAGGCACGCAGTATTTCCCGTTTCCCTCGCCTACCCCCATAAACTTTTACCAGCTGCAGGCCGGGCTTTCTCAATTCCTCATCAGCGCCAGTCTGCCGACCGGACATTACACCGCCATCACCCTGTACTTTGATGCCGCCCCCGGAACGCTGGATTCCAATATCAGGCTGATCGGCAATGGCAATACCTATCCGCTGGTCATTCCCGCAGGCAAGCCCACCACTTATACCGTGCCGGTGAACTTCATCGTTTTCCAGAACATCACCGCCAGCTACACGCTGGACCTCGACTTGCGCAAGTCGGTGCTCCCCGATTCAACCAATCCCAACCAATACATCCTGCAGCCGTCGTTGCGCGCGGTCAGCAACAGTGATTTCGGCAATATCACCGGCACCGTGGCCAACACCCTTGTCAGTTCGGGCTGCAACGCGGCGGTCTATGTTTACAGCGGCAACGTCACACCCACCGACGTAAATGTGAATGCACCCGCGGGAACGGTGCAGCCGATTAACAGCGCCTTGGTGGGAGTGAACCCCACCACCGCGCAATTTGCATTCAGTGTCGGCTTTCTGCCGCCAGGTCAGTACACCGCGGCCTTCACCTGCCAGGCCAATCTGGATGATCCCACCAAGACCGACAACATCCAGTTCTTGGCCAAAACCACCACCAGCGTGGCCGCGAGCAATACCACATTCATAAACCTGCAGTAATCCGGCTGATGCGCCCACCCGGGCGGCACTGAGCTATACTTTTCGCCAGAGTAACAACTCCCCGACAAGGCGGAGGCAACTTATGTGGCGGTACCTGCTGATTTTGCTGTCGTTATCGTCGCTGCTGTTTCTCAGCAGCTGCAATTCCTCTTCCGACAATGGCCTGCTGAGCCTGTCATTGACCGATGCGCCGGTGGACAACGCTTCCAGCGTGGTGGTGGATATCGCGGCCGTCACAGCCATACCTCAGAACGGCAGCCCGATCACCTACACCTTTTCACAGCCACAGCAGATTGATCTGCTGCAGTTGCAGCAAGGCGTAACCACACCGTTCATCAACGATTGGAGTCTGCCTCCAGGCCAATACATTGGCTTAAATCTGTTTATAGTTACGGATGCCACCGTGCCCGACTCCTACATTGTGCTTAATAACGGCAACCAATATCCCTTGATACCAGCACAGCCTGGGGGCATTAATATCTGCGGCCTTCCTTGTGAAAATTCCACCTCGCTTTTCATCAAAACGCCATTCGTCATCGCCAGCAACGAAAACGACGCCTACGTGGTTGATTTCGACGCACGCAAGTCGGTGCTGCCGCCGAGCATGCCGGGCGGCGCGCAATACCAGTTGCAGCCCGAAGGCCGCATGGCCGCGATCCTGGATTCAGGCAATATTCTCGGCATCGTGCCCAATTCACTGATCACGCCCGGATGCACGCCTGCGGTGTACATCTATTCCGGCGCCAATGCCACGCCGGCCGACATCAATAACAATGCGTCCCCGGCAACGCAGCCATTGACGGAAGCCGCCGTGACCTTGAACAACAACACCGGCGGCTACCAGTTCACAGGGGCCTATTTGCCGGCCGGCAATTACACCCTGGCGTTTACCTGCGAAGCCGCCCTGGACAACGCCAACAGCGCTGACACTATCAGCTTCACTTTTACCGGAAGCGTACCGGTTGCCGCACAAACGACCTTCCGCGTGGTGTTGACCAACTAGAAGGGCTGATCCCGGGCGCAGCGACAGGCGCACGCTCAACGCGGGCGCGAGTCGTCCGATCCTTGGGAACCGGCGTGCGCATAGCGCCGGAACACGCGTCCATAACCCACGACATACAAGACCTGCAAGCCAGCCGCGACATAGAACGGCAGCAGGAACATGCCGGCGGCAATCATCGGTCCGGCAATCCCGGGGCCCACGGACTGAGGCACCTGGAATGATGCGGCGTTGACGCTGGCCGCAAGGCCGCGGCGCTCGTCGCGCACCAGCACCATCACCTGCGCCTGGCGCGCACCGACCGACGCGCCACTGGTCGCCAGCCGCAACATGTACACCAGCGCCGCCAGCCAGAACCACGGCATCAATGGGAATATCGCCAGCAACACCGCACCGATGCCGCGTGACCAAAGCACCGAACTCACCAGCCCATGCCGCAAGGTCACCCGGCCCGCGAGGATCGCACTCACACCGGCAACCAGAAAAGTCACGGCCATCAGCGGCGCAATTTCGCCGGGACCGATGTGATAACGCAACGCAAACCAGTAGGCGATCAGCGTGCTGGTCAGCCCGATCGACAGACCGTTGAGTGTGTTCAGCTGAAACAGCCGCCAGAGAATGCGATTTTCAAAACGCCGTACCTGTGCACGGTCGGCGCCGCCCTTGGAAGACGTCACTGCTTGCGATGCACTGCGCTGCTCCCGGGCACCGCCGAGCAGCCACAAGTTGACGATCCCGCCGAGCACGACCACGACAAAGATCGGGCTGTAGGCAAAATGCACACCCACGCCCGCGAGCAGGAAAGACGGCGTGATCGCCAGCAGCGCGCCCAGCGTCATGCCGAAAAAACCCAGTGCGGAATTCAGGCTGTAAATCCAGCCGCGCTGCGCAGGCGGCACGTTTTCCGCCAACCAGGCCTGCTCCGCCGGCGCAAAGGGACCCGCCGATCCAGCACGGCCGCGGCCAAAGCCACCCACGATGACCGCAGCGGCAAGCGCCGCCGGAGTGGCGCTCACGAGGGGCGCAAGCCCGCACAAAACCGTCAACCCCTCGTTGGCAAGCAGAAACGGCTTGCGCTTGAAGCGGTCACTGACCACGCCGATCAACATGCTGAACGCGGCGGCCAGCAAGCCGCCCGCTGTCAAGGTCAGGCCGATTTCCAGCCCGCTCCAGTGCAGCGCATGCATGTACAGCGACAGGTCCACCACCAACGCACCCTGTGCGATGCTGCGCACCGCGCGCGCCGCCAGCAGGCGACGCGTGGTAGGGTGCAGCTCATTCAACGCCTGCCACATGCAGCGAACCTTGGACAGTGCGCACGGCGCACATGAGTGTGGAAGTCAGCGGCAGCTGACGCAGCGCTCAGGCAGGATATTGCAGCGTGATACCAGTGGACGGTGCAGCTCAAAACCGCCCGCCGCCGACGAAACGCGATTTCCAGTAACGATCATCCAGTCGTGCGTAGGACACCGCCTGGCCCGTTTCCGGCGCATGGATAAACACGCCGTTGCCGACATAAATGCCGACGTGCATCTGGATGTCGCCGGCAATCTCGAAAAAAACCAGATCGCCCGGCTGCAAATCGCGCAGACTCACCGGATGCGCGGCGTACAGCTGATCGTTGGCCGTGCGCGGTACCGCAAGACCTGCGCGGCGAAACACGTAGTACACCAGGCCGCTGCAATCGAAACCGCGCGGAGTATCGCCGCCATAAACATAGGGTGCGCCGAGTTCGCGGCTGGCGAGCTGCACAATCGCCTGCGCGTGCAGGCTCTCGGCCGATGGGTAGTTGGCCGGCGGCGGCCGCTCCGGCCAGGGCGCGCAGGCGGCCAAGCCGCTCGCCAACAGCCCGGCCATCAGCAGTGCGCTAGAAACCCTGTGCATGCAGCGCATGGAAGCGGAAGCGCTGGGAAAATTCAAGTGTCAGCGGCGCAGGCGCACTTGCCGCCCATCCACACGCAAATGGGCGGCACGCAGCTCGGGATGGGATTTGGCCAGTGCTATCAGGCTGCGGGCCGCCAGCAGGCCCCGGTCGGCAGTCACCAATCCATGGAGCAAATCCTGCTCGGCGACCTGCAACGCTGCAAGCGCCTGTTCGCGGCTCACCGACTGGAAACGCAGGCGCGCGCCGGGACGCAACTGGCCGAGCTGCGGCAGATCGGCTGCAATGACCACAGCCAGCACCGGATAACCGCCGGTCGCACCGTGATTACACAACAGCACGATCGGTCGGCCATCGCCCGGAACCTGTATGGCGCCGCTCACCATGCCCTGCGACCCCAGCTCATTCTGGCTGGCACGTGTCAGCTCCGCGCCCGCAAGCCGCAGGCCGCTGCGATCGCTGTCGCTGCGCACTTCAAATTCCGTGTGCAGAAGTTCGTCGTAAGTGCCGGCGGCGAACCATTCGGCATGCGGCCCCGCCACCACGCGCACCACGGCCTGCGCGCGAAACTCGGGCGGCGTTCGCCAATACCAGCCCTGTTGCAGGCGCCGTGCCTGCATGGCCAGGGTTTCGCCGCCTTGCAAAACGGAGGGACCCAAGCGGGCGAGCGTATCTGCGGACACGCTGCCCAGAACCGCGGCTGCGGAGAAGCCGCCGGCCACGGCCAGATAGCTGCGTACGCCGGTACGCACGGGGCCGCAGTTCAAGGTTTGGCCCGCCTGCACGGCAACGCTCTGGTACATGGGCACGGGCGCATCATCCAACCGGGCATCGACGCGGCCGCCGGCGAGCGCCATGACTGCCTCCACCTCGAAACGCAGCACCGGGCCGTTCAGGGTCATCTCGAGGGCCGCTGCGTATTCATTGTTTCCGACCAGCAGGTTTGCCTGGCGCAAGCTGAGACTGTCAGCCGCACCCGCGTGCGGCACGCCGAGGTGTGCAAAACCTTCGCGGCCCCGGTCCTGCAAACTCGTGGATCGCCCGGGTTCCAGAACCGTAATCACGGCAGCGGCCGGAAACGCAATTTGTCACCCGGCGTCAGGAGCGCCGGTTGAGCACGCCCCGCGTCGAACAACACACTGTCGGTGTGACCGAGCACGCGCCAGCCGCCCGGCGTGGCCTGCGGATAAATGCCGGCAAATTCGCCGGCGATGGCCACGCTGCCGGCTGCCACCCGGGTGCGCGGGGACTTCAAGCGCGGCACCTGCAGTTTGGGATCGAGGCCGGAGAGATACGGGAAGCCCGGCGCAAAACCGAGAAACGCCACGGTGTAGAGCGGTGCACAGTGACGTTGAATGACCTCCGCAATCCCGATGCCCGCAAGACGTGCCACCTCCTGGAGATCTTCACCGTCATAACGCACACTGATTTCGTGTTCGCGTTGTTCCCAGGCAGGCGGGGGTTGCTCCGAAAGTTTAGGCAGACGGCGTTCGAGCTTGGCCATGTCCAGGATCAACGGATCGAATTCAATCAACAGCGTGTTGTAGCCGGGCACCAGCTCGCGTACGCCGACGATATCCGCTTGCAGCAGCGCGTGGCGCAATTGCTGGGCGGCGGCACTGCTCGCCACTTCGGCCAGCAGCGCGCTGCCGCCAAAGTAGCGGAACTTCATGCGAAGGCCTTCAATGCCACGCCAGCCTGTTGCAACGCCATGCGTATGGCGCGCGCCAGCGCTACCGCGCCCGGTGTATCGCCGTGCACGCACAGCGAGCGCGCGTTCACCTTCACGATCCGGCCGTCAAAGCTGGGCACTTGCCGCGCGCGTGCAATGCCCACGGCGCGCTCCGCCACGGTCTTCTCATCGGTGATGACGGCACCAGGCTGGTCGCGCGGCAAGAGCGTGCCCTCTGCCGTGTAGGCGCGATCAGCGAAGGCTTCCGCGACTGCCGCGGTACCCAACTGCTGCGCCACTTTCATGGCATGGCTCTCCGGCAAGGTAAGAATGGGCAAGCTCGCATCGAAACCGCGTACTGCGCTGATGACTGTCTGTGCAACGTCTGCATCCCGGGCCATGCGGTTGTATAGGGCGCCGTGTGCCTTGACGTAGCGCACACGTGCCCCGGCCGCGAGGGCACACGCCGCGAGCGCTCGCAACTGAAGCAATATCTCGGCGGCAAGCTTGGCGGACGGCAGATCAAGATCGCGCCGGCCGAAGTGTTCACGATCCGGATAAGCGACGTGCGCCCCAATCACGACCTCGTGTTGCTGCGCCAGCAGCACGGTGCGTCGCATGCTGGCGGCGTCGCCGGCATGCGCGCCGCAGGCAACGCTGGCGCTGGTCAAAAGCGGCATGAGCGCGGCATCGTCGCCGCAGCCCTCGCCCACGTCGGCATTCAGATCCATAAACATGCGGCTAATCTACCCGCCTTGCGGCGCGGCTGTCTCAGCGGATGCCGAACATCGGCAGGTCCAGGCCGCGCTCGCGCGCTACCTGCACGGCCTTTTCGTAGCCTGCGTCGGCGTGGCGCATGACCCCCGTGCCGGGATCGTTGATGAGCGTGAGCCCGAGGGCACGCTCTGCGCGCTCGCTGCCGTCGGCAACAATCACCACGCCGGCGTGCAGCGCGTAGCCCATGCCCACGCCGCCACCATGGTGGAAACTCACCCAGGAGGCGCCGCTCGCGGTATTCAACAGTGCATTCAGTACCGGCCAGTCGGCCACGGCATCGGAGCCATCGCGCATGCCCTCGGTCTCGCGGTTGGGCGAGGCCACGGAACCCGCATCCAGATGATCGCGGCCGATGACAATGGGGGCTTTTAGTTCGCCCTTGCGCACCATGTCGTTGAAGGCCAGACCCAGTTGGTGGCGTTCCTTGTAGCCAAGCCAGCAGATGCGCGCCGGCAGCCCCTGGAAGTGGATGCGCTCACGCGCCATGTCCAGCCAGCGATGCAGATGCTTCTTCTCGGGGAACAGCTGCTTGGCCTTGGCATCGGTGCGGTATATGTCTTCAGGATCGCCGGACAATGCAGCCCAGCGGAACGGACCCATGCCTTCGCAGAACAGCGGACGAATATAAAGCGGCACGAAGCCCTTGAAATCGAAAGCGTTGGCAACGCCCGCATCCTGGGCCATAGCGCGGATGTTGTTGCCGTAATCGAAGGTCGGTATGCCCTTGGCGTGAAAACCCAGCATGGCGCGCACCTGCCGCGCCATGGACTGCTTGGATAACTCCACGTATTTTTTTGGATCAGATTTGCGCAATGCCGCGGCTTGCGCGAGCGAATAGCCTACAGGAATGTAGCCGTTCAACGGATCGTGTGCCGAGGTCTGATCGGTAACCAGATCCGGATGCGTGCTGCCCTTGACGATCTCCTCGAAGACTTCCGCAGCGTTTCCCAGCAGGCCGACCGAAATAGCCGTGCCTTTGGCCGTTGCCTCCTTGATGAAACCGAGCGCTTCTTTGAGCGTTCCGGCCTTGCGATCCAGATAGCCGGTGGCCAGGCGCTTGTCTATGCGTGCTTCGTCTACCTCGACCGCGAGACAGCACAATCCCGCGAACACAGCTGCCAGCGGCTGCGCGCCGCCCATGCCACCGAGGCCGCCGGTCAGAAGCCACCTGCTCTTGGGTTCGCCGCGGTAATGCTGGCGCACCGCTTCGGCGAAGGTCTCATACGTGCCTTGCACGATGCCCTGGGAGCCGATGTAGATCCAGGAACCCGCCGTCATCTGGCCGAACATCATCAGGCCCTTGCGGTCGAGCTCGAAGAAATGCTCCCAGTTCGCCCACTTGCCGACCAGATTGGAATTGGCGATCAATACCCGCGGCGCGAATTCGTGGGTCTTGAACACGCCCACCGGCTTGCCGGACTGGATCAGCAGGGTTTCATCGTTCTCCAGCCGCTTCAGGGTCTCAACGATCTTGTCGAAGCATTCCCAGTTGCGCGCCGCGCGGCCGATGCCGCCATAGACCACCAGCTCCTTGGGGTTTTCCCCCACTGCCGGGTCCAGATTGTTGTGCAGCATGCGCAGGGCGGCCTCTTGGGGCCAGCCCTTGCAGTTCAATTGGGTGCCGGTGGGAGCGTGCAGTTCAACGTCGCGAAAACGGGTAGCCACGATAGTGCTCAAAAAAAGATGGCCGGTATTGTAACCGGCCATATCGTAATCAACGAATTCCCAAAACCATGCACAAACTATTCCATCGAGTCAGGGAACCCCAGTTCTATCTGTTAGCGCATGTTGAAGCGGATAAGGCGCTATCCGGCGATTAGAGACACTTGGGACTGCAGGATCCTGCGCCCGGGCCTTCAGCGCTCTGCCCTTGCATGTTGCGCATGGCTTCCTGCGCGGCTTTCTGGCGGGCCGCCATTTGCGCCTTGGTCATGCAAACGCGTTGCGGAATATGAGAATCCATCACATGGCTGGAGATACAGACCATGTTGTTCTGGTCGTCTTCCTTGGTGCCGGCGTAAGTGACCACTTGCGATTGGGCATTTGCCGCAGCGGCTGGGGAGGCCTTGGAAGTGGGGGGGGTGCTCGCACAGGCCGTAATCAACAGGGCTGTACCGCCAACCAGGAGAAGCTTGTACATGGGAACCTCCGAGAGATTTATACTAGATAACAAGTACTCGTCATATAGTATATACAAGATATCAAGACTTGCAAGCTTTGGGGTGAAATGTCTTACTATGCAACTAGTAGAGAAACACTATACTTAAACCCAACCCGGATTGCCACTGAATTTAACTCCGGACACGAGGAAACCACCGCATGTCGCCATCAAAGTCCTCAAGAGCAGGCAACCTGCCGGAGCCGACTCAGACTGAACTCGAGATCCTCAACGTGCTGTGGGAATCGGGCCCAAACACGGTGCGCCAAGTCCACGCCACCCTGCTGCAGCACGACGAATTGGCTTACACCACTGTACTCAGCATGCTGCAAATCATGTACCAGAAAGGACTGGTCACGCGCGACGATTCCGAGCGCGCACACGTTTACGCCGCCGCCTTGAGCAAGAATCAGACCCAACGCCAGATTCTGGGCAAGCTGCTGCACCGGGTGTTCAACGGCTCCACGACCGAGCTGGTCATGCAGGCCCTGGGTTCCGCAAAACCGGCGAGCATCAGCGAGATCAACAAGATTCGCGCGCGCCTGGACGAACTGGAGGGCGAACGCAAATGAATACGTTTGCCACGCTCTTCGACTCCAGCGTTTTGCTGACTTTGGGCTGGACGCTGGTGCATTTCCTATGGCAAGGCGCGGCCGTCGGAGCGCTATATGCCCTCCTCCGTCGGATGTTACGCAATAAATCACCTGTCACGCGCTACAACCTGGCAGTGGTTACGCTCATCGCCATGGCCGCATTGCCCATTGTGACTTTCATTCACCTTTCGGCTGCATCCGCCTCCGGCAGTGCGACACTTACCTTGAGCAACTTCACCGTGCTGACCGCCGCCAAGCTACGCTCGCACACGCCCATATTTACGTCGTGGCTCGATACCGCGCAATCCTGGTTGAAACCATTGCTGTCATGGGCAGTGCTGCTGTGGTTCCTGGGCGTTCTGGTCATGAGCGTACGCATCGGATATGGATGGAGGCATGCGCGCTTCCTTCGGCGTACGGCAGACTTTGCGCCGCTGCCTCAGTGGAACGCCATCGTCAAGGATCTGAGCTGCCGGCTCGGCATCCGCAACGCGGTGCGCTTGGCGGTTTCCCTGCATGTGCATGTGCCCTCGGTAATCGGCTGGCTCAAGCCGGTGATTTTGCTGCCACCGTCAATGCTCTCGGGGCTGACGCCGTTGCAGATCGAACTCATCCTGGCGCATGAACTGGCTCACGTGCGGCGCTGCGATTATCTGTGGAATTTGCTGCAAGTCACGGTGGAAACCTTGCTGTTCTATCACCCCGTGGTACGCTGGGTCTCCAACCAGGCGCGCGTTGAACGCGAACAATGCTGCGACGATATGGTGGTGGCGCTGCACGGCAACCCGCTTGCCTATGCGCGAGCCTTGACTGAATTGGAGGGCTTGCGCCACCCGCAAGACGCCTTGCTTCTCGGCGCCAATGGCGGGCAAGTGCTCGATCGCATCCATCGGCTGCTCGGTCGCTCAGCGACCAGCGTGCCGGTCGCCTGGAGTCCGCTGTTGCTGGCTGCGTGTCTGGTGCTGGCCGGAGGATTCATATCGACCAGCCCGCTCAAAACCGTGTGGCGTGGCGCATCGACGGTGAAGTATTCGTTCTCCGGCCAGCAAATGGAAGCTGCGCCTGCCGACAAAACGCTGCCGGTCAGCGTACAGCCTACGAACATTGTGCAGACAGCGCCGATACAGCCTGACCCGGCATACATTCCCCTGCCTGGTGGCATGCCCGCAGTGCATATTGCGGCACCCGCAGCACCCGCTGCCCTCGACATCCCGGCAACACCACGGGCGGTGGACGTCGCAGCCGCAGGCTCCGACCCTTCCCCGGCGCGCAGCGGCGGCGAAGTGCTCGCCCGCTATTCCCCCCAATACCCGGCCTTCGCCCAGGAGCGCGGCGTTGAAGGCGACGCCAGGATTACATTCACGCTCACAAAGGATGCCGAGATCGCCGACGCGCGGGTTGTTCGAGTCACGGGTTCAGACTTATTCGGACAAGCAGCCCTGCGCGCGATCCAGAGGTGGAAATTCACCCCGGCCATCTTGTCGGGAAAGCCCGTGGCGCAACAAATGACTGTGGATTTTGTTTTCCGCCTGCACGCGGCCACGACTCAAAGCAGCGGTCCGTGCAAGGCGCCCATGGGCTACCACGTGTGCATCAATTAGCGTCGTGCGCCTGCGCGAGTTGATGGCAATCAAATAGCGGACAAGTCGGCCGGCCCCGAAACGCATACTCCCAGGTCGCGCAGCAAGCCATCCTGCAGGCCGTACACCCAGCCGTGCACAGTCAACGGCTGACC
>JAGXAL010000049.1 GCA_018971605.1 Natronospirales bacterium
CTCAAGGCCAATCTGGCGCTGCTCGGCATCGAATCCAGCATCCAGCAGGTGCAAGTGTCCAACGGCAGCACCTGGAACCGGGTGCGCATCGGGCCAATCAACAACCTGGCACAACTCAACGCGCTGCGCGCGCAACTTGCCCAGCATCACATCGAACCGTTGGTCATCAAGACCAATTAACTACGCTTAACACGGTAGTCGCATCTGGCTTAACCTTATCGAATGATTCAGCTTCTCATTGGAATGATCGAAGTTTTTCTTGAAGCTCTTTAATTCGAGAATTTGTGAGGGTGGTTCTGCAATCATAGATGTTCATTAATCGTGAAGAGCCCCCTAATCTTTCATAAGTTAAAAAATTACAATCTGTGTCCCTGAACCTAGCCCATGCTTTTTCAGAATTGCTCAGTGCTTTTTTATAATCATTCGTAAATTCTTTATCCCAAATTTGGGTGGAAGTCTTTTCAATTGTCACCATCAACTGTTCATACATCTTATTCAAGGTGTTATTGGCAACCGTATATTTTGTGTGACTGCACATAGTCATGATGGCCATAGATGGTGGATGTGTGCACGCATCTTGCCTGAGCGACTGCGGTGCAGCACTCATTGAGTTAATCGGGGAAAAGCAGGTGACCAAGATTGCTAAAAATAAGAGCCTCATGTTGCACCTGCATTAGAAACAATCATTCGTTGTCATCAATTCCAGACTGTCTGAAATCTATGCCGAGTGAATTGAGTTTGCGGTACAAGTGGGTGCGCTCCATGCCCACGCGCTCGGCGAGCTTGCCGACCTTGCCGCCGCATAATTGCAACTGTTGTTCGAGATAGGCGCGCTCGAAGTGCTCGCGCGCCTCGCGCAGCGGCAGTGACAGCAGGTCCTGATTCACCAGCGGTCCGTCGGCGCGGAACGGCGTGAGTACCGCTTCCACTTCTTCCAGCGACACCTCGCTGTCGTCGCCCAGCACCAGGAAACGCTGCACCAGATTGCGCAGTTCCGCCAGATTCCCGGGCCAGGGATAATTGCGCAGACGGTTCTGGGCCGCGACGCTGAAGCGCCGGTACTTGATGCGGTCGCTGTCGGCGAGCGCGTCGCTGTAATAGCGCAACAGCTCCGGGACATCCTCGAGATAACTGCGCAGTGCCGGCACCTGGATCAGCACACCCGCCAGGCGCTCGTACAAATCGCGACGAAAGCGTCCGTCGCTCACCCGCTTTTCGATTTCCGGCAGCGCCGAAGCCAGGATGCGCGCATCCAGCGTCTGCGGCTCGCGGCCACCGACGCGGGTGTACTGCCCCTGCTCCAGCACGCCCAGCAGCAACTGCTGCGCCGCGGGCTCCAGATCGGTGAGTTCGTTCAGGAACAGCATGCCGGCGCCTGCCGCGTCCAGCCAGCCCGCTTCGGTTTTTCCGTCCTGTTCGCGGCCCAGCAAGCGCGCCTCGGCCTGCTCGCCGCGCAGGTTCGCAAGCACCGCGTTCACGAACGGCCCGGCGGCGTACGCGCTCAGCGCGTGCATGTGCCGCGCGGCGCTCTCGCGGCCGCTGCCCGATTCGCCGAGCAGCAACACCGGACTGTCCTGTGCCGCGGCGCGCTGGCATTGTTCGCGCAAGCGCTGCATTTCGCGGCTCTTGCCGAAAGGTTCCTGCGGCAGCGACAAACCCAGCGCGCTGGGCGCGCCTGGTGCATGCCGCCTGCTGGCAATTGCCTGTTCCACGGTACGCAACAGCTTGGCCAGCGACAGCGGTTTCTCGACGAAATCCAGCGCCCCGAGCCGCGTGGCCTCGATGGCGGTGTCCACGCTGCCGTGGCCAGACATCATCACTACCGGAAACGGCAGACGTTGCTCGCGCGTCCATTCCTTGAGCAGGCTGATGCCGTCCATGTCCGGCATCCAGATATCGAGCAGCACCAAGTCCGGTTCGCCCTGACGGCGCGCACTGCGGGCTTCCGCGGCGCTGCCCGCGACCTGCACCTGATAGCCTTCCTCGGTGAGGATTTCCTGAACCATGTCGCGGATGTCGGCTTCGTCATCCACCACCAGAATCTGCGATGCAGGCATGGACTATTTCTCCTAGGCGCCGCTGCGCCGCTGCAGGCCGCCGAACAAGGCATGGCGGCGGCTTTCCTCGGTGACCGGCAAACGAATATTCAGCAAGGCGCCGCCATCAGGGCCGTTCTGCGCACGGATGCTGCCACCGTGTTCTTCCGCCAGCTTCTTGACGATCGCGAGGCCGAGGCCGGTACCCTTGGGCTTGCTGGTCACGTAGGGCTCAAATGCATGCCCGAGGATTTCGGCATTGAAACCCGGACCGTTGTCTTCCACCAGAATCTCCGCCCACTCCTCGCCGCCGCGGTGGTAGTAATGCGTGGTGATTTTCACGTATCCGGCCTTGTGGCCCTCGAGCGCTTCCTGGGCATTCTTGAGCAGATTATGCAGCATTTGCCGCAGCCGGCCCGAATCCGCATTCACCGCTGGCAGGCTGTCGTCGAGTTTCAACTGGATGCTCATGCCGGATTCGCGCACGCGATAAAACTCGGTGACTTCGCGGATCAGCGCATTCAGTTCCAGCGGCGCCAACTCCAGCGGCGGCGTGCGCGCGTATTCGCTGAAGGCATCCACCATGGACTTCATGGCCTCGACCTGCTGCACGATGGTATGCGTGGAGCGTGCCAGCACCTCGGCATCGCTGTCCTTGAGCTTGCCCAGATATTTGCGGCGCAGACGTTCCGCGGCCAGACGGATGGGGGTGAGCGGATTCTTGATCTCGTGCGCCAGGCGGCGTGCCACCTCGCCCCATGCGGCATCGCGCTGCGCTTCGATGAGCGCGGTCAAATCGTCGAACACCAGCACGTGGCCGGGCGCCTCGCCGCTGCCGCTGAGCGTGGTGCAGCTCACCATCAGCATGCGCCGCCCGGTGGCGCCGTGCAGTAGCATTTCCTCGCGCCACTCGGTCTCGCCCGCGTCTAAGTGCTTGCGGCAGGCGCTCACGAACTGCCCGCTGAGCGAAGTCTCGGCGGCAAGGGGCGCGAGCGAATGGTTGAGATACCGGCTGAGATCGGTGTCCAACACGGCGCCCGCCGCCGGATTCGCGGTCTTGAGCGTGAGCTTGGCATCCAGGGAAATCACCCCCGACGACAGTCGCGTGAGCACCGCGTCCAGGTAACTGCGCTCGCTTTCCACCTGCGCACGGCTGCGGCGCGCGGCATCCTGCGCCAATGACAGGCGCTGCGTCATCTCATTGAAGGATGACACCAGATAACCGACTTCGTCGCGCGAGGGCAGCGGCAGGCGCGTGCTGAAATCCCCGCGCGCCACGCTGCGCGTGCCTTCCACCAGGTTCTGGATCGGTTCCACCAGCTTGCGCGCCGCCACGAACGCACCCCAGACCGCCATCAGCACCGACAGCACCAGTACCAGCGAGAGCGTCAACATGAAGCTGTACTTGAGCGGCTGACGCAGCACCGTCAACTCGCGGTAGCGGGAATAGGCCGCTTGCACCTGGTTGGCGAGCCCGCTTTGCTGGTCGGCTACCGGGAAGATCGCCTGCAGGATTTCCGGCCGCCACCACAAGCCGCCCGCGGTCACCGGCACCAGCGCACGGATGTGCAGGCCGTTGTCGCCCACCGGATCCAGGCCCACATAACTCGTGCCGCCGCGCACCTGCATGAGCAACTGCTCTCCCGGCAGGTCCGGAATCAGCTGTGCAGAAAGTGCAGAGCTGGTGGAAATGATATGGCCGTCCGCGCCGGAGAGCAGCGTAAGCTCGATGGCGCCGCTGCGGCGGCGCAGCAGATCCAGCTCGAGCGCGGAGTTGTCCGGATTGGTCACCGCCAGCGTATTGCCGATCTGTTCGGTCCGCGCCAGCAGTTCGCGCACCCGCAACTGCAGCGCGCTGCGTGACAATTCGATGGCGTCTTCCAGGGCGCGCTCTACACGCACGTCGAACCAGGAATCGATGCCGCGGCTGATGAACTGCACCGAGAAGTAGTACACCAGCACCACCGGCACGATGGCGAGCAGCACGAACATCACCACCAGGCGCGTGGTCAGCCGCGAACCGGTGACGTTGCGCCGGTATTGCAGCACCAGACGCGTGAGGTTCCAGCCGATCACGATCACCAGCACCAGCACCGCCACCGCGTTCACCAGCAGCAGGCCGGCGTGCATGTGCTCGAAGGCCGCGGAATTCGCGGTGCTCTTGCTGAGCAGCAGCAGCGACACCAGCATCACGATCATGCCGGCGGCGATCACCAGGGGTACGGCGTAGCGTCTCATGAGGCCAGCACCCAGGCGTACCAGTCGCTCGACAAGTCCCAGCCCTTGAACAGCGAGGCGATGAGCTTGAGTGGTCCGGGAAAATCGGTGATGTCGAGCACCGCACGCATGCGGATCATGTAGCGGGTGTGGGGTTGCAGCAGGCTGGCATCGATCACCGGCAGATCGTTGACCTGCCCGAGGTTCAGGATGGCGTCGCGGTAACTGCCGAAGCTCTGCTGTTCACCGCTGTTGAGATTCTTGATCACGAAGCGCTGAGTCAAGGGATGGTAGCTGATTTGATAGCGCTCGGTGAGCGTCGCGATTTTCTGGTTCCAGAGCAGCAAGCGCGGGTGGATGACCTCGATTTGCCACTCCACGGTGAGCGGCACGCCGTTTTCCAGCGCGTTCAGGGCGTTGGCGTTCATGTTCAAATCCACATCCGCGCTCAGGTAATACACGCCATTCAACAGTTCGGTGTAGGCCGTGCGGATCACGAAGCCGCCGCTGTTGTTGTCGGCATGCGCCGCCAGCGGCAGCCACAGGAGCAGCAGAGCGGCGGTCAGCGCCCCCGCGGCGAAACTCCGGCGCGCCGGCAACCGGCAACCTGGACGCTTCATGCGCGCTTCCATCCTTCAGGTCTTCTGCAGGCAGGCATAATAAAACCCGTCCATTTGCGATTGGCCGGGAAGCGTCTGCCGCCCGGGCGGCGATTCGATTCCCCAAGCTGCGGTAATCGGCAGCGCCCGCGCGTCGGCCCGGCCTGCCAGGAATGCATCCATCTGACCCGCGTTCTCCTCAAACAGCAGCGAGCAGGTGACGTACAGCAGCTTACCGCCGGGCGCCAGCAGCGGCCAGAGCGCTGCCAGCAGCCGCGCTTGCACGACCGCCGCCGCCTGCACCTCGGCCGCGCGGCGGTGCGCCTTGATGTCGGGATGGCGGCGAATTACGCCGGTGGCGCTGCAAGGCGCGTCCAACAGGATGCGCGCAAACGGCCGCCCGCCCCACCAGCCCTGCGGCTGGCCAGCGTCGGCTACCCTGACTTCGGCGCTCAACCCCAAGCGCTGCAGGTTCTCATGAATTCTTTCGGCGCGCGCGGCATCGTGGTCGAGCGCCAGGACCTGGGCATCCGGACAGCGTTCCAGCAGATGGCAGGTTTTACCGCCGGGTGCAGCGCAGGCATCCAGCACGCGCATGCCGGCACGCACATCGAGAAGTTCCGCGGCCAGTTGCGCGGCTTCGTCCTGTACCGAGAAATGCCCGGCGCTAAACCCCGGCTGCGTGCGCACGTCGAAGGGCTCGAGCGCAATCACGCCATCAGCAGAATATTCGCAGCGGCGCGCGGCGATGCCGGCGGCCTCGAGTTCTGCGAGCAAGCCCGCACGCGTGCAGCGCCGGCGGTTGACGCGCAGGCTGAGCGGCGGGCGCTGGTTGCCGGCCTCGAGAATTTCCTGCCAGTGCTCCGGCCAGTCATGACGCACGCGCTCCAGCAGCCAGTGCGGATGCGCGTAACGCGCCTCTTGGTGCTGCGGCAGATCAGCCAATAATTGCATTTGCTCGCGCTGGAAGCGGCGCAGCACCGCGTTGGTCAACTGTACCGCCCAGGGCTTGGACAACTGCCGGCAGGCTTCGACGGTTTCCTTGACAGCGGCATGCGGTGGTACGCGAGTTTCGCTGAGCTGATACAGCCCGAGCAAGAGCAGCGCCTGCAGCTCCAGGTCCTGCGCCCTGAGCGGCCGCGTCAGTAAGTGTTGCAACCAGAACTCCAGCCGCGGCTGCAGGCGCAGCGTGCCGTAACACAACTCGCGCACCAGCGCCGCGTCGCGCGCAACGTAATCCTGGCTTACAAGTTCACGCAGCGCATCATCCAGGCGCGCGCCGCGCCATACGGCCGCGAGCACCCGGGCGGCCAGCGCGCGCGGCGTCTGCGCGGACATCAGCCGAAACGCAGGCCCGCGAGCGCACGCGCGCGGCTGAAATCGGCCGCCGCCATGGCGCGTCCGCCCGCGGCTTGCAGTTCGATGATCCGCAACACACCACGACCCGTGGCGACGTCCACGCCCTCATGACCTGCCATGAGCACGCTGCCAGGTGCAGCGGGCGTCGCGGCATCCTGCGCCACGGCTTTCACGATGCGCAGCGGTTCGCCGCGGTACAGCGTCCAAGCCATGGGCCAGGGATTGAAGGCGCGCACCGCGCGCGCCAGTTCGGCTGCCGGCCGTGTCCAGTCAAGTTGCGCCTCGGCACGCGTGAGTTTGGCCGCATACGTGGCACGCGTCACATCCTGCGCCAGCGGCTTGAGCCCCGGCAGTTGCGCCAAGACTTGCAGCAGCAACTGTGCACCGAGCTGCGCCAGGCGCGCATGCAGTGAACCGCCGGTATCGTCTGCGGAAATCGGCGTGGACCGCGTTGCATACACCGGACCGGTATCGAGCCCGGCCTGCATGTGCATGATGCTCACGCCGGTTTGCGCATCGCCGGCGAGCAGTGCGCGTTGAATGGGCGCTGCGCCGCGCCAGCGCGGCAGCAGCGAGGCGTGAATGTTGAGACAACCGAATTCCGGAACCGCCAGCACCGCCTTTGGCAGCAACAGTCCGTAGGCCGCGACCACCATGAGCCGGGGTTTGACGGATTCAAGTTCGGCTTGCGCTGCGGCGCTCTTGAAAGTGGCCGGCTGGAAAATCGGCAGATGCAATGCGAGTGCGCGGCGTTTCACCGGCGAAGCACCGAGTTTGCGGCCGCGGCCCGCAGGCCGGTCGGGCTGCGTCCATACACCGACCACTTCGTGGCCGGCGCTGACCAGTGCGTCGAGCGCCGGCACGGCAAATTCCGGTGTGCCGGCAAAGGCGATGCGGAAAGGCGTCGGCATGCGCGGCGTGTCGAAGCGGGGAGCGCCGGCAGCGGAAAATCAGATGGCGCGCGCCGCTGCCGGCGGTTTGCCGCGCGCTTCGCGCTGCTCTTTCTCCAGCCGCTTGCGGATGCGCTGGCGTTTGAGCTCCGAGAGGTAATCCACGAACAGCTTGCCGTCGAGATGGTCAATCTCGTGCTGGATGCACACCGCCAGCAGTCCCTCGGCATCAAACTCCAAAACCCGGCCGTGGCCGTCGAGACTGCGCACCCGCACGCGTTCGGCGCGCTGCACTTCCTCGAACACACCCGGCACGGACAGACAACCCTCCTGCATGGTTTCAGTGCCCGCGCGCGCTAGGATTTCAGGATTCACGAACACGCGCGGCTCGTTGCCCTTCTCGGAAATGTCCAACACCACCAGCCGCTGGTCCACGCCAACCTGGGTGGCAGCCAGTCCGATGCCCGGGGCGGCGTACATGGTCTCGAGCATGTCCGCAGCCAAGCGCCCAATTTCCGCGGTCACACCGGTGACCGGCCGCGCGCGGATGCGCAGTCTCGGATCGGGGAATTGCAGGATGCTCAGCTTGGCCATGGCATGGTTCTAAATAGGGCGGGGAACCCGCGGTTTTCAAGGGGGATCGGTTCAATCCTCATGCACTTTTGCATAAAATGCTGCTAAAGTTATGATGCTATTGGGTATCCCACCCCGCCGGCCTGAGGCATAAGGGGTGGAAATCATGGGGACCGTCCGGCGAGCTGTGGAGAAGTCCGATGAAAGATTATAGCGCGACCCGGTATTTCACCGTTTCATGCCTCGCGGTGCTGCTGACCGCTTGTGCCCACGCTCCGCATAAACCGGTTCCAGCTG
Source organism: Natronospirales bacterium (assembly GCA_018971605.1). Taxonomy (GTDB): domain Bacteria; phylum Pseudomonadota; class Gammaproteobacteria; order Natronospirales; family REEB76; genus REEB76. The sequence continues at coordinate 7,972 of JAGXAL010000049.1, forward strand.
CGGCCCCGCCGCCGCCACCACCGCCTGCACAGGAACAACCGGCGCCCGCCCCGCCACCGGCTCCCGTCATTCAGCCCGAGGCACCGCGCACTTACGTGGTCAAGAAGGGCGACACCCTCTGGGGCCTCGCCTCCATGTATCTGCAGGACCCGTGGCGCTGGCCGGACATCTGGTACGCCAACCCGGCCATCAAGAACCCACACCTTATTTATCCCGGTGACACGCTGCTGCTCGGTTACGTCAACGGCCGCCCGAGCCTGACGGTGGTGCGCAATGGCCAAGTCGTGACCGAGGCAACGCCGGCACCGGCGGCCACGTCGCTGCCGGTGGTCAACATGCAGCCCCAGATTCATTACACCTCGCTCAATCAGGCAATTCCCGCCGTGCCGCTCAACTCCATCCGCCAGTTTCTCAGCGGTACGCGCGTGGTCAGCAAAGGGGAGCTCGACAACGCCGGCTACCTGCTGCAAGCACGCGACGGCCGGCCGGTGATCGGCGCGGGTGGCGAAGTCTACGCACGCGGTCTGAAAGAATCGGAAGGCGGACGCTACAACCTGTACCGTCTGGGCGAAAAATATGTAGATCCCGAGAACGGTGACACCTTGGGCTACCAAGCCACCTACATCGGCGACGGTACGGTGGAACGCTGGGGGGATCCCTCCAAAGTGCTGCTCACCGCCACCGCCCAGGAAGCCATGGCGGGCGACCGCTTCCTGCCGGTGACCGCCGAACAAATCAGCCAGAACTTCATGCCGCATTCGCCCGCCAAAGCGGTGAACGGCCAGATCATCGCGGTGCTCGGCGGCGTGCTGGAAATCGGCCAATACGAAGTCGTGGTGCTGGATCGCGGCAGCAATGCAGGCCTCGACCAGGGCGCCGTGCTCGGTGTTTACAGCCGCGGTGAAAAAGTCAGTGATCCGTACTCCTTCGACGGCTTGAGCGGCTCGGTGAAACTCCCCGAGGAACGCGAAGGCACGCTGCTGGTGTTCCGCACCTTCCCGACGGTGAGTTACGGCCTGGTGATGGAAGCCAAGAGCGAGATCCACTTGCTGGACGTGGTCAAGAACCCGACTCCCTGATTCATCCAACGGGGGACCAGGACATAGACGCAAAGGACGCGACTTACTGGCTGGCGCTGGTCCGGGCTCCGGGCCTGGGACCGGCGGGATTTTCGGCGCTGTTGGCGCGCTGCGGCACGCCGGCAGGAATTTTCGACGCTCACGCGCGCGACTTCGGCGGCTTGGGACTCACTGCCGAAACCGTCCAGTGGCTCAAGTCTCCGGATTGGAATGCCGTCGAAAAAGACCAACGCTGGCTGCAAACAGCCGGCGCCAGCTTGCTGCCCTGTACTGATCCCGACTATCCCGCGCTGCTCAAGCAAATCTCCGATCCGCCGATCGCATTGTTCCTGCGCGGCGATAGCGCACTGCTCAACAGTCCGCAACTGGCAATCGTGGGCAGCCGCAACCCGAGCGGCGAGGGTCGGCGCAATGCCGAGGAATTCGCCGCCTATCTCGCACGTTGCGGCCTCACCATCACCTCCGGCATGGCACTCGGTATAGACAGCGCCAGTCATCGCGGCGCACTCAAGGCGGGCGGCGCGACGCTCGCGGTCTGGGGCACCGGACTCGACAAGGTGTACCCGCCGGCGCACCGGGAACTCGCCGAGGAAATCGCCGCCAAGGGCTTGATCGTGACCGAGTTCGCACCGGGCACGCCGCCGCTGCCGCACAATTTCCCGCGCCGCAATCGTGTCATCAGCGGCCTCAGCGTCGGCACGCTGGTGGTCGAAGCCAATCAGTCGAGCGGCTCGCTGATCACCGCGCGCCTCGCCAGCGAACAAGGCCGCGAGGTGTTCGCGATCCCCGGCTCGATTCACAATCCGCTGGCACGCGGCTGTCACCGCCTGATCCGCGAAGGCGCCAAGCTGGTGGAATCGGCCGGCGACATTCTCGAAGAGCTGGCGCCGCTGCTGAAACTGGAAGCCGCGCCGGCGTCTTCGCCAGCCGCGAGCGCGCCGCTGGCGGCGGAACCCGAAGATCCCGAATACCGCTTGCTGTTGAATTCGCTCGACTACGCCCCCACCTCGGTGGACGTTTTGGTCGAGCGCACTGGATTGACGCCCGAAGTGGTTTCCTCCATGCTGCTGATGCTCGAGCTTCAGGGCCAGGTGGAAACCGCGCCGGGTGGCCATTATTCCCGGGTCAACAAGAGGCCGACGTCATGATGAAAGAAAATGTGCTCGACGTACTCATGTACCTGTTCGAGAACTATCTGGACGATGACGACACCGAGAGCGCTACCGACCGCGAGTCCCTGACGGTGGAGCTGGAACAGGCCGGTTTTCCGAAAGTCGAAATCAACAAGGCCTTCGATTGGCTGGAAAACCTGGCGAGCAACCCGCCGGAGGCCGACAACAGCATCACCCGGCCGGATGCCTTCCGCGTGTATGCGCAGCCGGAAATCGAGCGCCTCGGTCTGGAATGCCGCGGTTTCCTGCAGTACCTGGAGAATATCGGCATCCTCGAAGCCGCGCAGCGTGAAGTGGTGATCGACCGCATCATGGCGCTCGACGGCGACGAGATCGATCTGGAACAGGTGAAGTGGATCACGCTGATGGTGCTGTTCAACCGTCCCGGACAGGAAGATGCCTACGCGCGCATGGAAGACCTGGTGTTCGACGATGCCCTCGGCGTAATGCACTGAAATCCTCACCAATTTGGCGCCGCCGCGGTGTGTACCGCGGCGGTTTTTTAATGTCACTCGCGGCAGTGGCAACCACCACGGACTTGCCGTGAGCGTAACGTTTGTAGTATTCGTAGATATATATGAGTGAAAATCTGGTCATCGTCGAATCCCCCGCGAAAGCCAAGACCATCAAGAAATACCTCGGCAAAGGCTTTGAGGTACTGGCCTCCTACGGCCACGTGCGCGATCTGGTGCCCAAGGAAGGCGCGGTGGACACCGAAAAAGATTTCGCCATGAAGTACGCGCCCATCGAGCGCAACGAGAAACACGTGGCGGAAATCGTCAGGGCGCTCAAGGGCGCGGACACGCTGTACCTCGCCACCGACCCGGACCGCGAAGGCGAAGCCATCTCCTGGCACCTGTACGAGATGCTCAAGGACAAGGGCGCGCTCAAGAAAAAGGGCGTGCACCGCGTGGTCTTCCACGAAATCACCCAGCGCGCCATCAACGAGGCCGTGGCGCATCCGCGCGAGCTGTCCACCGAACTGGTCAATGCCCAGCAGGCGCGCCGCGCGCTCGATTACCTCGTGGGTTTCAACCTGTCGCCGCTCTTGTGGAAAAAAATCCGCCGCGGCCTGTCCGCGGGCCGGGTGCAATCGCCGGCGCTGCGGCTGATCGTGGAGCGCGAAGCCGAGATCGACAAATTCAAGAGTGAGGAATACTGGACGCTCGCGGCCAACGCCGAGAAAGACACCCAGGCGTTCAGCGCCCGGCTGTATCAATATGCCGGCACCAAGATCGAACAATTCAGTTTCCGCGATGAAAGCGCCGCGCGCGACGCGGAACAGGCGCTGCTCAAATCGGCGAACGGTACGCTGCGCGTGGCCTCGGTCGAAAAGAAACAGCGCAAGCGCAATCCCTCGCCGCCCTTCACCACTTCCACCCTGCAGCAGGAAGCTTCGCGCAAGCTCGGCTACGGCGCGCAGCGCACCATGCGCATCGCGCAGAAACTCTACGAGGGCATAGACCTCACCGGCGAAGGCCCGGTCGGCCTGATTTCCTACATGCGCACCGACTCGGTGAATCTCGCAGCCGAAGCCATAGCCGAAATCCGCGAGGTCATCGCCAGCCGCTTCGGCCAGGACCACCTGCCGCCCGAGCCGCGCGTGTACAAGACCAAATCCAAGAACGCCCAGGAAGCCCACGAGGCCATCCGCCCGACCTCGGCGGCGCGCGCCCCCGAAACCGTTCACGGCAAGCTTAGCGACGAGGAGCGCAAACTCTACGAGCTTATCTGGAAGCGCACCATCGCCTGCCAGATGGAGCAGGCGGTATTCGATACCGTGACCGCAGATATGGACGCCGGCGGCCAGAGCACATTCCGCGCCACCGGCTCGGTGCTGGTGGTGCCGGGCTTCATCGCCGTATACCAGGAAGACCGCGACGACAACGCCAGCGACGAGGACAGCGAGATGCGCCTGCCCGCGCTTGCCGAGGGCGACACGGTCACGCTCAAGGGCATCGCCTGCGACCAGCATTTCACCGAGCCGCCGCCGCGCTATACCGAAGCCAGCCTGGTCAAGGCGCTCGAAGAATTCGGCATCGGCCGGCCCTCGACCTACGCCACCATCATTTCCACACTGCAGCAGCGCGAATACGTGGAGATGGACAAGAAGCGCTTCAAACCCACCGACGTCGGCAAGGTGGTCGCCAAATTCCTCACCGAACATTTCACCCAGTACGTGGATTACGACTTCACCGCCAAGCTCGAAGACGAGCTGGACGCGGTGTCACGCGGCGAGAAGGAATGGGTGCCGGTGATGCGCGAATTCTGGGATCCGTTCAAGAAACTCGTGGATCACAAGGAGGAAAACGTCTCGCGCAAGGATGTAACCACCGAGAAGCTCGACGAGAAATGCCCGAAGTGTGGCAAGCCGCTCTCGATTCGCCTCGGACGTCGCGGGCGTTTCATCGGCTGTACCGGTTATCCGGATTGCGACTACACCCGCAACCTCGACGAAACCGCCGAACAGGCGGCGCAGCCGGAGAAGATCGAAGGCCGGCAATGTCCGCAGTGCGGTTCGGATTTGATTATCCGCCGCGGTCGCTATGGCAAGTTTATCGGCTGCTCAAGTTATCCCAAATGCAAATACGTGGAGCCGCTGGAAAAACCCCAAGACATGGGTGTGGAATGCCCCGAATGCCATCAGGGCACGTTCCTGAAACGCAAGTCGCGCTACGGCAAGATTTTCTATTCCTGCTCGCGCTATCCGGACTGCAAGTACGCCGTGTGGAATCTGCCCGTTGCCCAAGCTTGCCCCAAGTGCGCCTGGCCCATCCTCACGGTCAAGACCACCAAGCGCAAAGGCACCGAGCTCGTATGCCCGCGCAAGGAATGCGGATTTGCCAAACCGGCGCCGGAACTGGCACCGCCGACGCAGGAACCCGAGGCGGCGGCCGCCAACTCCTGAATTCCCAATGAACGTGCTGCGCTGGCCGTTGCGCCGCGCCCGTGAGGTGATCTTGGGCGGCGGCGTCATCGCCTATCCCACCGAAGCGGTATTCGGCCTTGGCTGTGATCCGCTCAACCC